>CAZPAH010000084.1:4187-12802 GCA_964584495.1 uncultured bacterium
CCGAGGGTTTCCGCAAGGCCCTGAGGATAATGAAGCTGGCGGAGAAGTTCAAGCTTCCGCACATCTCTTTCGTCGACACGATGGGCGCCCACCCCGGCGTGGGAGCGGAGGAGAGGGGGCAACCGAGGGCGATCGCCGATAATTTAAAGGAGATGTTCGGGATAAGGACCCCGCTGATCGTAATGGTGATAGGAGAGGGGGGAAGCGGGGGGGCTCTGGCGCTGGCGGTCGGAGACGCCGTTTTCATGATGGAAAACGCTGTTTATTCGGTAATAACTCCCGAGGGGTGCGCGGCGATACTGTGGAAGAGCCGTGAAAAGGCCCCCGAGGCGGCCGAGTCGCTCCGGCTGACGGCAGCCGACTGCCTCAAGCTGGGGGTCATCGATATGATGGTCGCAGAGCCACACGGAGCCGCCCACAGGGATCCGGAGGGGAGCGCCGGCAAGATCAAGGAGATTATTCTCGGCGAGATCGAGAGGCTGCAATCCGTGCCGGACGGTCTGCTCGTCAAACGGCGCCGGGAGAAATATTTCGAGATGGGAGTCTTCGATGAGGGCGGGTGAGTACAGCCGCGGAGGTCAGCCAACGCGGCGAATCGGACCTGAAACGGCGGTCCCGCGCTCCGTCCGGAACCGGCATAGCGTCTTTTTTCAGCTTGACCCCAAGCGTACGAATCTCCTATAATAGTAGGGCCAGCTTAAAAAATAGACAGAACAGGTAATTGCTTCTGTGCTGCAGGTCCCTGAGAGGGAGGGTATGCTTCCCCGTTTTTCAGGGATTTTTCATTAAAAGGAAAGGGATCATGATCAGAAAAGAGTTACTGGAAATTCTGGCGTGCCCCAAATGTCATGAGAAGGTCGTTCTGGCCGATGATGGAAAATGGCTCATATGCGAGAGCTGCGGCGTGAAGTATCCCGTGGAGGATGATATTCCAATCATGCTCATCGACCGCGCCGTCAAAATCGACTGATACAGCAGAGGAACGGTTACATGTGTGTCTTTACACATTTTACGGCTGGAGCGCTGCTCGGCGCCTACTCGCCCAACCTGATTCTTTCTCCGTTCCTGGGGTTGGGAAGTCATGTCGTGCTGGATATTATCCCGCACCGCGATATAGATAACATGAAGATCGAGATCGCCCTCGGCTCGGTAGCGCTTCTCGTGCTTCTAGTGGGGGGGGTCCGTAATCTTTCCATCATAATCGGGGGGTTGGCGGCGGTGCTGCCCGATCTCGAGAATCTGCTGTGGAAACTCGGAAAAATAAGCGAAGACAAGAAGTGGTTCCCGGGACATGCCGGAATCCTCACGCATGGTAAAAGGGCCGGAAAGGTCAACCTGGCGATGCAGTTCGTCTTATCCGCCGCGGTTCTATCCTTTTTAATCGGAAGAGGGACATGAAAAAGGCGCTGCTACTGATATTATTGCTCCAGATCCCGTTGTCCCCGGTTGCCGCCCAGCAATACAGGGTTATTTCCTCGGACGAGGGGGGGGTCACGGTCGAATTCATCCCCGGGACACCTCTGATCTCCCCGGTGGGGAAGGTGCCGGACGGGGCTATCGCCAGAATAAACTTTCCCGGCTATACGCCCGAGCGGATAGAGGGACGCCCCGTTTTGCCAGTAAAGAGATTCGTTTTCGAAGTGCCGGCGACGCGCGGAATCAGGCTTCAGGTAGTGGAAAAGGATCTATCGCCAGTCGAGGATATTCTACCTGAAGTCTGGTTCGGCAGGGATGCCGGAGTCGAGGATCTCCTCAAAGCGCTCTCGTCTCCCCCTGGAGAGGAGTGGCGTGATTTCGCTGTGCTGGCCGGGGTCGAAACGTACCGGAAAAAAGATGTGGCCCTGGTCGATATCTACCCGGCCGTATTCGACTGGAAGAGCGGGAAGCTCGTTCTCGCCACCAGGATCGTCGTAAGGCTCTCGTTCCCTCCGGGTCCGCCCGGCGGCTCGAATGATAGAAAGCACGGATTAGACGACCGCTTCATAGTTAATTCGGCGCAGGCTTCAACTTGGAAACGCAGGGGAGTGGTCAATAAGCCCGGCCAGAGAACCCCGTTTGAATTCTATTACGGCGACAGGTGGCTCAAGCTGAAGGTGAGCTCGGACGGAATATACAAGGTTTCCTACAACGATCTACTCTCTTCCGGCATCAATCCCGTTGATGTAGATCCGGCCGAGTTGAGGCTTTTCTCGGGGGGTCCCCTCCAGCAGCCGGACAGCATCGACATGGGAGGAAGCTTCGAGGAAGACTACCATCTCACGGAGCATTCCATATTGTATGTTGGAGCGAACTCAGGATCTTTCCTCCCCGGAGAGTCGATAATCTTCTATGGCCTAGGGGTGAACGGCTGGTCGAACAAGCTAGATCCCTCGCTCGATAAAAAAGCATACCACAAGCATAGGTATGCCACCAGCAATGTGTATTTCCTTTCGTTGGGGGGTTTCCCCGGCACCGGCGCAAGGATGGAGGTAAGGGACGTATCTCCGGGGGCCGGGCCGTTCGACATCGAGGTGACGACCTACGAGGAAAGGATACATGCCGAATCGGATACCGAATATGATCCGATGTATACGGACGATTTCTGGTTCTGGCGCTATCTTGGGACGAATGTAACCACGTTCACCGATTTTCAAACGCTTAGCGCGGTCGCGGGCGGGGGAGGAATGGTCAGGACACTCGGTTGCAGCAGGTACGATAAGGACCACAGGAGCAACAGCGCAACATATTACCTGAACGGTGCGGAGGTCGGATCGTTGAGCTGGGACACGGGTTCATCGTTCGATCCCGACACCTTGGAGGTGAACGTCGCCAACATAGTCTCGGGCACGAACAGCTTCAAGGCGATCAAGCCGTTATCAAACGTGATGTATATACTTTGGTACGAGATCTATTACGACCGTTATCTCCAGGCCGCCGGCGGGGCGATCGATTTCTTCTCCCCCTCCGCCGCGGGAACCGCGGAATTCGAGATGACCGGTTTTCCCGCGGAAGATTTGACATTGCTCGATGTCACGAACCACGCCGAGCCGGTATTGCTTTCCGGGGCGGAGGCGGTCAGCGGCACCGTCCGGTTCGAGGATATCTTGTCGGGCCAGGCGCGCCACTATGCGGCGGCATCCCTATCCGCCCTTAAGACTCCAGCTATCGAGACGGTAAGCACTACGGCAGGCGATCTTCCTTCTCTCAGGGACGATCCGGTCGGTCCGCACATGGTGATAATCTACAACAGCCGCTTTATGGGCGGGGCGAATACGCTGAGGAACTACCACTCGACGAACCTGCCGTTTATAGCAAGCCCCGTCGTGAAGGCTGTCGACGTCGAGGATGTCTATGATAATTTTTCCGGCGGGATGAAGGACCCGCTGGCTATCAGAAACTATCTCAAGTTCCTTTACGATAATTTCACCGACGGCGGCGAGCCTGTCCTGACTTATGTCCTTCTCGTTGGAAACGGCACCTACGATCCGCGGAACATATTGGGTGTGGGAAACGACTATCTTCCTCTCTATATCACAACGAAGTATGGTGACGAGGGCGTCGAGGACGACGATTTCCTTGTAAAGCTCGATTCCGGCGCCGATATCCTCAACGATGCCGCCATTGGAAGGTTGACCGTGGTGACCCGGCGAGAGGCGGACAACTGGGCGGGTAGAATAGTCCATTACGAATCGAATATAGACCTTGGCTCCTGGCGAGACAAGGTGGTGCTGGTCGCCGACGATGAATTCTCCTTCCATACATCGGAGGACTTCTGCTTCCTTATCGATACGGAGAGGATGACGGGAAAGGACGGATATATCCCGGGGTATTTCGATATCCGTAAGATTTACCTGCATGATTACCCCTTCACCGGGCAGCTCAAGAATGGGGCCAGGAAGGACCTCCTCGACGAATGGAACGAAGGCGCATTGTTGGTGAATTACATGGGTCATGGGGGCAGGGGCCAACTCGCCGACGAGGTGGTGATGGGGATACCGGATGTGTTATCGCTTCACTGCGGCTACAGGGAACCTCTTTTCCTCGCTTTCTCATGCACGGTCGGCGATGTCGAATCGCCCTTCCAGAGGAGCATGGGCCAGGAGCTGGTCGTTCACGAGGGAGGGGGGGCGATTGCCGCGATCGTTGGGGTAAAGGGAACATACGGCCTGCCGAACAGGATGCTGAACTACGCCCTGTTCGATCATCTCTTCACATCTATCGACAGCACGGGGACCCTGCCGGTCGGGTACTCGCTCATGTTGGCCAAGATAGAGACGGCGCCCCCTTTCTACAGGCACAACGCCAATTACATATATCTGGGAGATCCAGCCCTGATGCTGGCCTCTCCGGCGCTTACCGTCGAGCAGGACATCAGCGGGTGCGACACGATGTACACGGGTAACCGCTACAGGGTGGAGGGGAACGTGATCCGCGGCGGCCAGAGGGACTATACCTTCAACGGTACGGCCGAGGTCATCGTCGAGGAATCATCGAGGGAGATCTTCGACGGCGTCACCTTCTGCTACAACGTAATGGAGGAAATCAGGTACAAGCTTCCGGGGAACGTATTTTTCAAAGGGACTGCGACCGTCACGGCCGGAAGGTTCGGCGCTGATTTCGTCGTTCCGATAAGGTGCAGGGCAGGTGTCGGCGCAAGGGTAAGATCCTATGTCAGGGCTTCGGAAGTAGACGGCGCCGGCGCCGTCGACACGCTGAGGCTTATTCCATCGGAGACGGTTCCGAACAACGAGGGGCCGCCCGATATAGATCTCTATTTCGCGGGTCAGGCGACTAGGGTCAAGCAGGGAGCGATCCTGATCGCCTCGCTGTCCGATCCCGACGGAATAGCAACGCAGGGAACCGGTCCGCAGAGCTCGATCTTCCTCGAATTCGACGGCAGCGGGTACCCCGTCTTCGTCAACGAATACTTCCAGTACGATCAAGACTCATATACGACGGGGAGCGTCGAGTATCCCCTCAATCCCGGAATAAGCGCGGGGGCGCACTCGGTGACCGTCAGGGCTTTCGACAACCTGGGCGAATCGTCTTCGGACACGCTCAGGTTCGAGGTGATAGAAGAGGGTCTTTACACCGTGACTGATGTCTTCAATATGCCCAACCCTTTCACCGAGAGCACCAATTTCGTTTTCCAGCTGAGCAATGACGCCGATGTATGTCTTCGCATATACAATCTCTCCGGCCGGGAGATATGGCAGGCCAAGTTGAGCGGCCGGGAGGGATTCAACAGCATATATTGGAACGGCAGCGACCTTGCGGGAGATAGGGTGGCGAATGGAACCTACCTCTATCTTCTCGATGTATCGTTCACCGGTTCTTTGAACCGAAGAGAGACGGTAAAGGGAAAGGTGGTAATGCTGCATTAACCCGTTTTTAAATCATTTATTACCGGATGGAGGAGCCGGGGAGGGCGGCGGCCAAAGTACTTGACCCGGTCAGTTCCCCGCTATTATTTTAAACTGATCAACGTCGTTCAAAAGGAGATGCAACTACTATGAAATTATCGATCAGGATTTCTTTAGGGATCTTGCTGCTTCTGGGGGTTACAACCGGGTCTGTGATGGCGCAGGGGGAGGCGGGAGCGAGCAGCCTCATAATACCGCCCGGCGCAAGGGCGAATGCTATGGGGCAGGCTTATGTAGCAATCGCCGACGATGCTACGGGAATATGGTGGAATCCGGCGGGATTGGCGGGTCAGAACAGAACGATCGACCTGATGCATTCGCAGTTGGTGCCGGATCTGGCCTCGGATGTTTTCTACGAGTATATCGGGGGCGTCTACCGTCTGGAGGGCATAGGCGTTATCGGCGCGGCGATACATTACCTGACGTACGGAAAGTGGACGCATACGAAAACCGGCCCGGAAGAGCTCGGGGAGGCTTCCTCGTGGGAGATAGCCCCCACGGTCAGCGGCGCGTTGAAGATAAGCGAATCGATCTGGGTCGGGATGAACCTGAAATTCATATATGTCAGCCTCGCTCCATCCTGGGCCACGCTGGAAGGACAGGACGGTACCGGGCATTCGGTGGCCATAGACCTGGGCGGCCTATGGAAAGTCCCCGAATTCAATCTGTTCGGATACGGCGTCCGCAGGCTGAGCCTCGGACTCTGCGTTTCCAACCTCGGACCGTCGATCACTTATGTCAACAGGGACCAGGCTGCCGATCTTCCGAGGAATCTCAAGGTCGGTTTTGCGTACAGTCCCATTTATGACGAGGTGAGCAAGTTCACGATTCTCGCTGATGTCAACAGGCCCCTTGTGGATTTCGACCGTTCGGAGACCTTCCATTTCGGGTCGGAATTCGTATACAGCGATCTACTCGCGCTTCGTATAGGTTACGTGCACGATCAGGACGGTTACATCAAGGATTATACTTACGGACTCGGATTCATATTCAACAACCGTTTCAGGATCGACTATGCGAGCGTGCCTCAGGCGGAGGATCTGAGCAGGGTCCACCGATGGTCGATGGGAGTCACGTTTTAACAACCCCTGGGAAAGGCCCAAGCCGAGTTGCGTTTTACACGATCACATACCATTACGGGTTTGATCGCATCGATTGCCGTTCTCCTGTCCGCCCCGGCGCGTTCAGCCGAGGGTGACCGCTTCGTGCCGGTTCTGGAGCGTTCCGGCGCGGGATTCGTGCTGAGAAAAGGGGAGTGGCGCAAGGCCCCCGAGAAGAGCTCCGTGCGGCGCCGGTTCAATTACGACATGGTAATGAAAGACAGATCGGCAAGCCGGCGTGGCTCCGGCGGAATGCTGAGGGCGGCCGAGCCGTTTTCACGATCGGTGGAGGGGATCGCGCACCTCGCACTGATCCGGGTATCGTTCGAGAGCGACAGGTCGGGTTCGCTCACCAGCCTGAAAACCGGCGGCGATTTCGATCTGAAACCCGGAGGAACATCCATAATCGATCCGACGCCCCATAACAAGGCATATTTCGAGGCCCACATGGAGGGGCTGAGCCGGTACTACGATTTTCAATCGTGCGGCAAGCTCGATGTGGACTGGCAGGTTCTTCCGTTCGGAGAGAACGACAGCTACAAGCTGTCCGATCCGGCGGATTTCGGCCCAGGTGCATCCGGTAACTGGACGGTCGAAATGCTTGTAGATTTTGTTCATGCGGCGATCACGGCGGCGGACGAGGGGCTGGCCTCGGAGGGATATCCGGTGCATCTCGGAGACTTCGACGCTTTTATTGTGGTGCACGCGGGTTCGAATCTCCAGAACGATATAAACGCCGACAGCCCAAACGATCTTCCCTCCTTCTTCGCGATGCTGGGTGACGAAGACGAGATAACGGTCGACGATGGCGCGACGGTCATCACTGGGGTCTCGGTCGTCCCCGAGACAGGTATTCAGGATGGATTCATCGGGGGAGTGGCCGCCGTTTACGCGCACGAATTCGGACATCACCTCGGACTAGTGGATCTCTATGACGTCTATTCGAACTATTCGGTGGCAGGTTACTGGGACAACATGGACTCCGGCGGGCAGCTCGGGGCATGGCTGTCCGACGAGGAGGGGAACTGGCATTACGCCGAAGGGTTCATTCCAAGCGGCCTCGGCGGATGGTCGAGGTACGTTCTCGGCTGGGCCGAGACGGATACCGTTACCACATTCGATAATTCGTTATCCCTATCCGCCGTGGAAAAGTGTCCGGCCGGACTTGTGAGGGTCGACGGGCCCCGGGACGAGTACTATCTCGTGGAGAACCGCGCCGCCGAGCTCGACGGGCTCCTAACAGGATTCATAGTCGATCCTCTGACCGGTGTCATAACGGGGACGGGCAATTGTCTGAACTGCGGCGGCCCCGAGCTTCCGGACCAGTTCGAATGGGAACTGACGAACGGCTACGACATTCTTCTTCCGACCGAATCGGACTGGGTGGAATACGACGGTGGCCCCGGGTTGCTTGTATGGCATGTCAACGAGTATTTCACCGAGCGAAGATGGGATATGAACGAGGTCAACTCGAGGTGGCCCTACGGGGTCTCCATCGTCGAGGCGAGCGGCGTGGTCGATCTCGGCAATCCATACTCGAGGTTCGGGATGGGTTGGTTCGACGATGCTTTCTTCGAGGGGAACGCCACCGTCTTTTCCGACTCAACCCTTCCGCCGGCATGGAGCGATTGGGCGGTTCCTACAGGCGTAAGGATCGAGGACGTTTCGGCCAGGGATACGTTGATGACATTCGGAGCGGGGGTCCGCGATATTCTCGCGGCGAAGCCCTGTCTCCCCGAGGGGGAGATAGCCTCCTTCGGAGTCCTCCCTCTACCCGGAGAATATAGATCCCTGATCATCGACCGGGGGGGTAGTGGGTACCTCTCGGGATCGGAAGCGCCCGTCATCAGCCTCGGTTCGCCGGCGGTCACTCCCGCCCTGCTGGCGAAAGGATTCGACAGCTACTCCGGAGAGGATGCCGTTGTAATCGCGGAAAGCAGCGGGTTGATTCATGCCTTCAGGGATATGAGCTGGCAGGAATGTTCGGGATCCTGGCCGGTCACGAGCCGGTCGCTGACGACCCATCCCGTCTATGCGGTGAATGAAGGCGGCAGGGTCCTTGTGGCCGCCGATAAGAGGGGCGGGCTTCACCTGCTGAGGAACGACGGCCAGG
>CAZPAH010000085.1:0-12515 GCA_964584495.1 uncultured bacterium
GCCGAGCAGGTAAAGGAAGCGGCACTGAAGGCCCGCGACCTTGTCAGACAAATCCTGACCTTCAGCCGAAGAAGCAAGCAGAAAATGAATGTCCTCCATCTTGCGCCTCTGGTCAAGGAGAGCCTTAAGCTTCTCAGGGCCACCATACCCACCACGATCGAATTTTCACTGAAGATAGATTGTCCACATGACTCCATCATCGGTGACGCGATTCAGATAAATCAGGTTTTAATGAACCTGTGCGTAAACGCCGAGCACGCTATGCGCGGCAGCGGAGGCATCCTCGAGGTAAGGTTGCGTAACAGGCTTATAACGCAAGACGAGATAAAAACTCCGGTATTGCTGGATCCGGGAGAGTATGTGGAGCTGCAGGTCGAGGACAATGGATGCGGGATCGATCCGGAAATAATCGACAGGGTATTCGATCCGTTCTTTACGACAAAGGATGTCGATCTCGGGACGGGGTTGGGTCTTTCGGTCGTGCACGGGATCGTCAAGAACCACCATGGCTCGATCACGGTTCAGAGCAAGGTGGGAAAAGGCTCCACCTTCACGTTGCTCTTTCCGGTGGCCGTGGTAGAGGAGGAGGATGATGAAACCTCCGAGGCGCCGTTGCGGGGGGGTAGCGAGCGAATCCTGCTTATCGATGACGAGGAACAGATAACCAAGATAGCCGGGTTGATGCTTCAAAAGCTCGGATACAAAACGGTTTCTTTCCGGAGCAGCGAGAAAGCTTTGAAGGAATTCAAGGAATCTCCCGGCAGCTTCGATCTGGTGATCACCGATATGACGATGCCCCGAATGACGGGCAAGATGCTTGCAAGGGAGATCCTGAAGATAAGGTCCGATCTGCCGGTCATCCTCTGCACCGGCTACAGCGACCTGGTTTCTGAGAAGGATTGCCGGAGAGAAGGTATCAGCGCGGTGTTGATGAAACCTTATGACCGGCGCGAGCTTTCCGAGACCATCAGGGAAGTGCTCGATAGCTGATTCCCCCCTTTCTTGATGGCGTCGTGTGGAAAATCGGAATCTCCCGCCGCCGGATTTTTTCCCTTTGGCCTGCATCATGGGAATATTTAAAAATAATGTGGACGGACCGATCCGGTCCGTGATAGATTTTAACTTCCGCTGACTGAAGTGGAAGGCAGCACCGCAGAATCCTCTCGACTTTACAGGAGAACCGGCGCCTGCCGGTAAACCGTCCAGCGGACAAGCTATCAAGACCGGATTTTCGACTATCAATCTTCGGCTGCTTCAGTCCCCCGGGGAGGTTGATCGTTACGTTTGCATTTGCTTGTCCATCCAATGACTCAGTTGAAACGATCTTAGTGATTGAAGCAAACCGGAGAATCCGGTCTCGATCTTTCTGTTACTACTATATCGGCCGTTGTCCGTTTCGAGGATGTATGGAGCCGATAGGGGCACAGTCGGGCTATTGACTAAAATCTAGGGAGAAAGGAGGTTTCGGCTCGCCGTTTTTAGTATGAAGTGACCGCATGTGCGGTCATTCGCCCCATCTCGTCGAATACCCGGGGGGATGGTTTCGGTTGAAGCAGTCCCGGGCCTTCGATGAAAACGGTAAGGAGTGACGATGAAGAAGAAGTTCCTGATCTCGTTAATAAGCCTGCTGCTTGTCCTCCCGCAGCTAGCTGACCTTTCGGCGGCGACCACGTCTGCCCGGGAGTTTTCACCCGTGCAGGAAGGTTTTGTCTCCTCCGCCCCGATGGTTTCGCCCTACGCTACAGGCCATATCCTGGTTAAGTTCAAAGCGGAAAGCATGAAGAATTTCAACAAGGATGTAACCCCTCAGATGGGCGCGGCATTGTCCGGCGCCCAAACTGGGATAGCGTCGCTAGATGCTCTCGGCCGGGCCGTAGGCATCGTGAGGATCTCTCGTCCCTATATCGAACTGAAGAACAAGGTCGAGGCTTCCCGTCTCGGTGTCGATCGCTGGTTCATGATCGAGCTGGCCGAGGGTTCGGATATCCCCGACGTTGTGAGCCGCTACGCCGAAGACCCCAACGTCGAGTATGCCAAGCCCGATTGGGTCGCATTCCCGGCAGTAGTTCCTAGCGATCCGTTCTACGCCGATCACTGGGGACACAACAACACGGCCCAGCTCCCGGACCTCGACTGGGGCGGGACGTACGATCATACCCGTTCAAACACGGTCGGAACCCCCGGGTTCGACGCCAACGCCCAGGCGGCCTGGGACGCGAGCCAGGGATTCGGCAGCTCCAGCGTGATAATCGCCATAATCGACACGGGCGTCGATATGGATCACCCCGACCTGAATCTGGTCAGCGGCTATGATTTCGGCGATAATGACAGCAACCCCGATGACAACTCGGCGGCGGCAGGCCACGGAACCTGCTGCGCAGGAGTGGCGGCGGCGATGGCCAACAACGGCCGCGGCGCCTGCGGGGCCGCTCCCGGCTGCAGGGTCATGCCCCTCAAGGTCGCCAACAGCTCGGGCTCTATGTATTTCTCCTCTATAGAGAACGCGTTCTATTACGCGGCCGACAACGGGGCCGATGTCATAAGCCTCAGCCTGGGGGCTTACTTGAGCAGCGATCCCGCGACCGATGCCGCCATTACTTACGCCCACAACGCGGGATGCGTAATACTGGCGGCCACAAGCAACGACAACGACAACGTTCTCAGCTACCCGGCCAACCATGCCTACGTTATCGGCGTCGGCGCCGCTTCCCCCTGCGGAGACCGCAAGAGAAGCAGCAGCTCGTACAGCGAGTGCAACCCGGGTGTCAGCACCGATCCCAACGGCTACACGTGCGACGGCGAGCGCTGGTGGGGCTCCAACTATGGAACCAATACCAAGGACGCGGCCGGCGCAGTTGATATCCTAGGTCCGACCATCCTTCCGACTACGGATATAGTTGGAAGCGGCGGCTTCAGGTCCGGAGATTACGAGCCGTTCTTCAACGGGACCTCCTGCGCGACTCCCTATGTGGCGGGCGTCTGCGCGCTGATCAAGTCGGCCAATCCCACGTGGACGGCCACGCAGGTGCGCGATCAGCTGGTCGATAGCGCGATCGATATCGTCAACGTCGAGTCGGGCTCCGGCTGGGACCGCTACAGCGGGTACGGGATGGTGGATGCCGCGGCGGCGGTGGGAGGCGGCGGACCGGTCGCCCCTGTGGCGGATTTTTCCGGCGATCCCACAAGCGGAACGGCACCTCTTACGGCCTACTTCACCGATCTTTCGTCCGGTTCGCCGACGAGCTGGTACTGGACCTTCGGCGACGGCGGCAGCTCGAGCCAGCAGAACCCGAACTACACGTACAACTCCGCCGGCACCTACACGGTCACCTTGACTGCGACCAACTCGGTCGGCTCCGACGGCGAGACGAAGAGCGGCTACATAACGGTGAATCCGTGCGTGGCTCCGACGGCGAGCTTCACGGCGGCCCCCACGTCCGGCTATGCTCCTCTCGCTGTGTCCTTTACCGATCAGTCCACCGGATCGCCGACGAGCTGGTCATGGGACTTCGGCGACGGGGGCAGCTCCAGCCAGCAGAATCCCTCGTACACGTACACCTCGACCGGAACGTACACAGTGACTCTTACCGCATCGAACGGATGCGGCTCGGACGACCTGGTGCGGAGCGGGTATATAGCGGTAACCGATGATCCGGGCGGAACGTGGGTGACGATCACGTACGACGACTTCGAAGGAGGGATGGGCAGCTACACCGACGGCGGCGGAGACATGGTGCTGTACACATCCGGCACATACGCCCACCAGGGGAATAACGCCGCCGATATACAGGATAACAGCGGTGTCGCCTCGTCGTTCTATCACACGGCGAGCTACAACGTGTCAGGCTACAGCGAGCTGGAGGTAGAATTCTGGTTCTACGCGGTGAGTATGGACAACACCAGCGAGGATTTCTGGGTCCAGTACTACGACGGCTCGACATGGAGGACCGTGGCGACGTATGCCAGGACGACCGATTTCAACAACAACACCTTCTACAACAAGGTGGTGGCGATCCCGGCGGGAACGTATAACTATGCGACGAACGCAAAGATCCGGTTCATGTGCGACGCGAGCGGCAACGCGGACGATGTCTACATCGACGAGATAGAGTTCCGCGGCCGTACCGCGGGGCCGGTAGTTCCAGTGGCGGCGTTCGAAGGGGAACCGACTAGCGGTATCGTGCCGCTGACGGTCACCTTCACCGACCAGTCGACCGGATCGCCGACCAGCTGGAGCTGGACGTTCGGAGACGGAGGCAGCTCGAGCCAGCAGAATCCAGAATATACATATAACTCAGCGGGCACCTATACGGTCGCCCTCATGGTGGCAAATGCCGAGGGAAGCGACACGGAGACGAAGACCGGCTATATCACCGTGAGCCCGATACCGGCCCCCGTGGCGGCTTTCGAGGCTTCTCCCACCTCCGGGGTAGTACCACTCACAGTGACATTCACCGATCAGTCGACGGGCGATATCGACAGCTGGTCGTGGAATTTCGGCGACGGGGGCGGCTCCTCGGATCAAAATCCCTCGCACCAATACACGGCGGTCGGCGACTACACCGTCACCCTGACCGTAACGGGGCCTGGCGGAAGCGACGATGAGGTCAAGACCGGCTATATAAGCGTCACCGAAGGCGGAAGCTGGCAGGTGATCACCTACGATGATTTCGAAAGCGGGATGGGCAACTATACCGACGGCGGCGGGGACATGTCGCTGTACTCCTACGGTACATATGCCCACCAGGGAAGCAGGGCGGCCGACATCCAGGACAACAGCGGCACGGCCTCGTCGTTCTACCACACGAACGGCTACGACGTCTCGGGCTACACCGAGCTGGAGGTCGAGTTCTGGTTCTACGCGGTAAGCATGGATAGAAGAGAGGATTTCTGGGTCCAGTACTATGACGGATCGACATGGAGGACCGTTGCGACGTTTGTCAGGACGACCGACTTCGAGAACAATATCTTCTACAACGAGGTCGTGACGATCTCGAGCAGCCAGTACAACTTCCCGTCCAACGCCAGGCTGAGATTCATGTGCGACGCGAGCAACAACACGGACGATGTCTATATCGACGAGATCGAGTTCCGCGGGATAGCGGGCGGAACGAGCGGTGGAAGCAGCCCAGCGATCGCCGACGAGAAGCCGGCGACCCCGACGACTTTCACCCTATACCAGAACTATCCGAACCCGTTCAACCCGGTAACGAGGATATCGTTCTACCTGGTGGAGCCGGCGCATGTGAGACTCGATGTCTTCAACGTGGCGGGCGCGAAGGTGGCGACCCTGATCAACGAGAGCAGGGGATCAGGCCTTCACACGGTCGATTTCCAGGCGTCCTCGCTGAGCTCCGGCATCTATCTCTACCGGATAATCGCCGGTAACAAGACCGAGTACAAGAAGATGGTTCTTTTGAGGTAGGAGGTATCTCTTTAAGTTATCCGGGATCTTAACCGGCTCGGTCGTCGAGCTAAAGGAAAACTCGGCGGCCGGGAGTGAGAGAGACGAAAGACCGCTCCGACAAGCACAGCCGGGGCGGTCTTCTCGTTACTCGTTCTCGATGAACCGTGTTTCGGTCCTTCCGCCGAACGATGCGAAGGATATCCGCGCTTCCCCCCTCGAAAAGGCCCGCCTGTACGTCATGACGCTGTCGGGTGAGCCTTCTATCATGAGGCCGGACCTCGGAGTGCCCGGCTGAAGATCGATCTGCCAACCGGAAAAAACAACGCCGTCGTGGAGCTCGGTGTAGAGACAGCCGGCCAGCATGCTGGTAATGAGGCAGAAGTAGTTATTGTAGTCCACGGCCTCGTTGGTCAGGATCGACCAGGTCCGGCCGAAGGCCTCGTCCAGGTAGCCCTCCTCCTGGTTGGCGACCAGTATCCGCATCCCTTCCCTGTCGGTGATGGACCAGCACATATTCGGGAAGTACTCGTAGTATATCCCGTTCAAAAAGCCCGCCAGCTCCGCGTTCTCCTGGGGAACCCTCCCGTTTCCGACCTGGATGAAATCGGGGCCGAACCGGCTCCGGATCTCGCCGGCATACCGTATCTGCCACTCGAGAAACATGCTCCTCTCCGCGGGATCGTCTCCTATCGCGATCCCGTTTCCGTCAAGATCCACCTCCCCTTCCACCTGCCCCTCGAGCTGGTAGTTTATGTAGGGCTTGTACATGAAGTAGTCGTGCATTATACCGTCGAGGGAGCTTTCCCTTTGCGCACGGTACCTTTCGATGAGGTCGACTATCTCCACGATGAAATCGATGTCGGGCGAGCCGTCCCTGAACGGGTTGAGAAACACCGACCCCGGCCATATCGACAGGGTGTCGCCGGTCGTCGTCCATGCCCACCTCTCGAGCGACAGGTTGTAGAAATCCATCTCGTACGGAGTGTTTTCCCTGACGGTCGCGGTGTCGGCCCACAGCTGCGATACGTTGAGGAGCCCCAGGTAGCCGACGATCTTTATCTCCGGGTTGATCGATTTGAGCCTTCCGATGATATCATCGCCAGCCTGCGACAGGCAGATCTGGATCGGGAAGATGATCATCTTCGCGCCGGCCGCCGCCTCTATTTTGGCATCGTCCCATTCGAGAAACGACCTCCAGTGGACCACGCCCTTTTCCGGGTAGCGGCCGGCGGATGGACTCGATACCGAAGTGCCGGGGGAGGAGGGGGTATTGCCGCAGGATAAGAGAAGGGCAGCCGCGGCCGAAAGCGTTAGTGTCTTTATATGCATAATGCCTTACCTCGATGATCCGGTGCGCCAACCGGCCGGGCCTTCGCTCATCCGCGTGCAACGACCCACCCTTTCGGGGAACGACCGGAAACCGGCGGAACGCCTCCGCCGGAGCCGTTTTCCTGGATTCTACTGCATCATGGGGTCGTGCAACCGCCGTTCCGGATCGAGGGGGATCGGGGTAAATGAGGACTTTCACCCGTATTATTCGGAGTCGCCGCTCCGGTACTCGAGTATCTCCCCGGGACCGCAGCCGAGCTCCCTGCAGATCGCCTCGAGGGTCGAGAAGCGGATCGCCCTGGCCTTTCCCTGCTTGAGTATCGAGAGGTTGGCGAGGGTGATCCCGACCCTGCCGGCAAGCTCCGTCAGGGACATCTTTCTTTTTGCGAGCTCGACATCCAGATTCACTATTATCGGCATCGGATCCTCAAATCGTTAATTCCTGTTCCTGCTGAAGCATATTGCCGAGGCGGAAGACCTCCGAGATGACGATCACCACCAGCCCTCCGAAGGCTAGACCCGGCTGTATCTCCACCCTCGCGAGGAACAGCCATGGAAGGTCCCAGCCCCTTATAAGGATCTCTTCCTTGAAGATGAGTATGCACCCCAGGTGATGGATGATATTGAACAGCCAGCCGCCGATCATCGCCAGGCCGATGATCCGCAGCCTGCGCGCGTTCTCGCGGAGGAACGGTTTTCCGTTGTTGAGGTCCTCGAAGACGTTCGCCAGCTGCACCATGACTACGAAGAGCAGCAGGGAGAAAACGATCGGGCGGATATAGGCGGTGACGATCAGCTTCCGCGGCATGTTCAGATAGGAGAACTCGCCGTAGAGGTTGTTGAGCCTGTAGCGAACCGTGCCGTCGACGGAATCGTATGTTCTGCCCACCGCCGATTCCGTCTTCTCGGGCAGCACCATCAGCTCGGTCGTCGTCACCCTGCTCAGGTCGCCGGCGTGGTTCAGTGTGTAGAAGAAGGCGCCGAGCGTATAGAGGAGCGCCAGTATGTTCAACCCGAAGACGATGTAGATGATCATAAGGACGAACCTGGATAGTTTGTTAGAGCCGGGTAGTTTCATTTCGATCTCCTTTAAGAGACGCGGAAGATTAAGGCTTCCTGAAGTCCGGTGAACGGCCGCCCCGCCCCGCGCGATCCGCAGGGGGCCGGCGATCTGATATGATTATATATGAAAATACACGTTTGTCAATAATTATTTATCGATAATCAATAATTAATTGTCGTATATCAATGTCTGCCGGACTAATAATTTGCGGTATACTATTTTAAATGTTAAGCTCTAATATATGGGGAAGAGAATTTATCGAGATCGACCCGCCGCCGGGATCATCCCTGGGTTATCGGCGCGCCTTATGGGAGCGATCCTGATTCTATTGCTGGCGATCTCATGCGGTGATAGCTCCAGCCCCCTGATTCCCGTCGAGGATGAAGGTGAATGCGTCGACTACGGGGATTTTATCCATATCGCCGGATCGTGTGATACACCGGGCGGTGCTCGTGGCGTGGCTGTCTCGGGAGACTATGCATTTGTGATAGATCGCAACTTAGGTCTTCAGGCAATAGATATAGGCACACCTGAATCACCCGGAATCGTAGGATCTATCGATACGCTAGGCTACGGTTCGAGAGTGGCCGTATCGGGAGATTATCTCTATATTGCGGTCGAAAATTACGGTCTTATCGTAGTTGATATCAGTATACCTGGATCGCCCATGATCACAGGATCTGTCGACACAATACGCCATGCTCTTGATGTAGCCATTATGGAAGATTATGCTTATGTTGCGGCTGAAGTTTCAGATATTCAGGTGATAGATGTCAGTGCGCCTGAATCGCCTGTCATCGTAGGATCTGTAACCACACCGGGTTGGGCTATTGGTGTAGCCGTCTCGGCGGAATATCTCTATGTAGCTGATTTCTTCAGTCTCCAGGTAATGGATGTCAGCGTACCTGAATCGCCTGTCATCGTAGGATCTGTGGATATACCTGACTGGGCCGACCGTGTGACTGTTGTGGGAGACCATGCCTATGTTGCGGCTTCTGGTTCCGGTCTTCAGGTCGTAGATATTAGTGTGCCCACAGCACCTGTTATTGTGGGATCTATCGATACGCCGGGATCTGTCTATCATCTTGCTGTTGCGGGAAACTATGCTTATTTAACGGATACTCGCCGTGATTTTGTAGTGATAGATATAAGTACACCTGCATCACCCTTTTTTGTGGCGGCAATCTCAACGCCGGGAGAAGCCGGGAGCGTGGCCGTAAAGGGAGACTATGCTTATGTCGCCGATTCTGAAACAGGTCTCCAGGTAATTGATGTAAGTGTTCCGCCCTCGATAGTCGGCTCAATCGATACACCGGGATCCGCATTGCATGCGGATTTCTCGGGAGAGTATGCATACGTGGCTGATTGGAGTTCCGGCCTTCAGGTAATCGATATAAGCACACCTGGGTCGCCGGAGATAGTTGGTTTTGTCGACACCCCAGGTTTGGCAAGCGATGTGGCAGTGTCGAGGTACTATGCCTATGTTGCCGATAATGAATCAGGTCTTCTTGTAATACATATAAGGGCGCCCGGATCGCCTGCGATCGTGGGATCGGTCGATACGCCTGGTGCCGCCTGGAGGGTGGCCGTCTCGGGAGACTATGCCTATGTTGCCGATACCTATTCCGGCCTTCAGGTAATAGATATCAGCGAGCATGACTCGCCGGTGATCGTGGGATTTCTCGATACTCCTGGCTCTGCCACGGGTGTTATCCTAGCAGGGCACTATGCGTATGTGGCGGATAATGACTGTGGTCTTCAGGTGGTAGATATAAGCGAACCTAGCTCACCCGTACTTGTGGGATCTGTCTGTACACCGGGTGAAGCTGTTGATCTGGCTGTCTCGGGCAACTTTCTATATGTAGCCGATTCATATGCCGGTCTTCAGGTAATGGATATAGGCGCGCCTGACTCGCCAGTGATCGTAGGAAATGTGAACACGCCAGGCTGTGCATATGGCGTGGATATTCTGGAAGGATATGCATATGTTGCTGACATGTATTCCGGCCTTCAGGTAATAGACATAAGCACACCCGGCTCGCCTTGGATTATTGGATATATCGACACTCCAACCTTTGCCAGCGGTGTGGCGGCATCGAATGACTATATCTATGTCTCAGAGGGCGATTCCGGTCTCCATGTGTTATATAGGCAGTGTGATGACTGAAACGGGTATTTCTCTTTAAAGGATGAATACAATTTTCCAGAGAACGAAAGATTACCGGTCGGCTGCCGTTGGGGCGAGAGTGAGATTGTCTTCTCGCCTCCTGGGAGCGGCCCTGCTTCTGTTGCTGGCGATCTCATGCGGTGATCAATCGGGTCCTGCTGTTCCTTTCACAGAGAGAAGCGAATGCGTCGACTACAAGGATTATCTTCACGTTGTCGGATCATGTAATACACCGGGCAGTGCCTATGAGGCGGCTGTCTCGGGAGATTACGCCTATATTGCGGACGGCGGGAGTGGTCTTCAGATAATCGATATAAGCGAGCCCGGCTCGCCCGTGATCGTTGGATCCGTTGACACTCCAGGTTCTGCTTCAGGCGTCGCTGTATCGGGAGATTATGCTTATGTTTCCGATACAGGGGCGGGTCTTCAGGTGATAGACATTAGAAAACCTCGATCACCCGCGCTTGTAGGCTCCGTCGACACTCCCGGTACGGCTTATGATGTGGCCGTCTCGAACGGATATGCCTACATTGCGAACCGTAATTTCGGTGTACAGGTCATAGATATTAGGAAGCCTGAATCACCGGCAATCGTTGGAGTTGTGTACACGCTGAACTCGGTCTATGGTGTTGCTGTCTCGGCTGACTATGCATATGTAACGGATAATTATTATGGATTGTTTGTGATAGATATAAAAACGCCTCGATCACCGTTCATCGTGGGTTCCATCGAAATACCGGATGGCGCACTACAGGTGACTGTTTCCAAAGGTTATGCCCTTGTAACGAATCGCCGTGGTCATGCGAATATAATTGATATTAGGAAGCCTTCTTCACCTTTACAAGTAGGATTGATCACTGTACCCGATGGTGCGGAGACCGCGACCATCCGGGGAGACTATGCCTATGTGGCCGATGGGCATAAAATTTTATCCGTTGTGGATATAAGCGAGCCCTGGTCGCCTATGGTTTTAGGATCTATCAATATGCCCGGCTGGATCAGTGGGTTGACCGCAGTGGGAGACTATGTATATGTCACGGATGTCGGCTTGAAGGTACTGGATACAAGCACTCCTTATTCACTGGCAATCAAGAACACTGTAGACACGCCGGGCGCTGCTTCGTGCGTGCGTGTCTCGGGAGACTACGCATATGTAGCGGATGGCAGTTACGGTATTCAGGTGGTTGATATTAGCACGACTGGATCGCCTGAGATAGTAGAAACAATAGAAATGCCCGGGGATCCTTACGATATGGACATATCGGGGGCCTATATTTATGTGGCGAATGACACGGCCGGTCTTCAGATAATAGATATAAGCATACCTCAATCGCCTGAGATAGTAGGCTCAATCGACACGCCTGACCGGGCTATGGGGGTGGCTATCTGCGGAGGCTATGCCTATGTGACCGATTTTCGGTCCGGCCTTCAAATAGTAGATATAAGCTCGCCTCATTCACCCTTGATCGTGGGATCCATTGACACACCGGGCTACGCTACAGGTTTAGCCATTTCGGATCACTATGTCTATGTAGCGGATACCCAATCCGGTCTTCAGATAATAGATATCAGCATACCTCAATCGCCGGAAATAATAGGCGCAATCATTACATCCGGCCAGGCCAGAAATGTGGCTGTCTCGGGAGGCTATGCTTATGTGGCCGCTTATGATTCAGGTCTTCAAATTATAGATGTTAGCTTGCCTCACTCACCGGTACGGGCAGGTTCTATTGACACGCCCGGCTATGCTGTAGGTTTGGCCGTTTCCAGAGATTATGCCTATGTAGCGGATAGTGACTACGGTCTTGAGATAATCGATATAAAGACACCGGGATCGCCGTTTATAACGATTTCCGTCGACACCGGTGGCAACGCGAGAGGCGTGGCCATTTCAGGAGACTTTGTCTACATCGCCGGTGGCGCCTCTGGGCTTGAAATTATGAATAATCAGTGCGAGGGATACGACTGGGATTTCAACGGCATGGAGTGATTGCACCTATGAAGAGACATGTATATTATCGAATCGCCTCCATAGGAACAATAACGGGCGCATCGTTCTCCTTCATGGGCTTGCTTCTTTTTTTGTTATGTGCAGTTTCATGCAGCGATAACTCTAATCCCTCAGTTCCAATAGTAGGTGATAGCGACTGCGTGAGCTATGAGGACTATGTTCACATTCTCGGATCATGCTATATGCACGATAACGGCAACGATGTAGCGGTATCGGGAGACTATGCCTATGTGGCGGCTGGATTCTCAGGCTTTCAGGTAATTGATATTAGCGAGCCTCGATCGCCCGTAAATGTTGGATATATTGACATTCAGGGTCATAGCAATAGTGTGGCTGTATCCGGTAACTACGTGTATTTGTCGGATGAAGTAGTCGGGTTTCAGGTAATAGATGTAAGCGAGCCTCGATCCCCCGTAATAGTGGGCTCTATAGACTCATTGGACGGAGCCAACGATGTGGATGTCTCGGGAGATTACGCCTATCTATTGTCTTATTCGGGCTTTAAAATAGTAGATATAAGCGAGCCTCGATCGCCCGA
>CAZPAH010000086.1:0-12350 GCA_964584495.1 uncultured bacterium
GTCGGTGCAGGGGATGATTGTCGAGGCTCTGGGCAAGATCCGCGGCGCCTACTCTCTCGTTTTTCTAGTCAAGGACGCGATATTCGCCGCCAGGGATCCCCACGGATTCAGGCCTCTCTGTCTCGGAAAGCTCGGCGGAGCGTGGCTGGTGGCGTCCGAGAGCTGCGCCTTCGATATCGTGGGGGGAACCTATGAGAGGGAAATAGAGCCGGGCGAGATAGTGAAGATTGACGCAGGCGGACTGAAGGCGGAGAGTTTCTGCGAAAGGGCGGAGAAGCTTTCCCGCTGCATTTTCGAGTTCATCTATTTTTCGAGGCCGGACAGCCGCGTTTTTGGAGAGAATGTCGACAAGGTCCGCCGGAAGCTCGGCAGAAGGCTGGCCGAGGAGTCTCCCGTTGAAGCCGACATCGTCATAGCGGTTCCCGATTCCAGCAATACGATAGCGCTCGGGTACGCGGAAAAGTCCGGCCTGCCGTATGAGCTGGGACTTATAAGGAACCACTACGTCGGAAGAACGTTCATCAAACCGCAGCAGAGCGAGCGTGACTGGGACGTAAGGATAAAGTTCAATCCGGTCAAGGGCGTTCTGAAAGACAGAAGGGTCGTCGTGGTGGATGATTCCATCGTACGCGGCTCGACAATGCGCAAGCTGGTCTCGCTGATAAGGCAGGCGGGGGCGAAGGAAGTTCACCTGAGAATAGGCTCGCCTCCGATAACCGATTCCTGCTACTACGGCATCGATACGCCGACCCGGTCGGAGCTGATAGCATCTACCAGCACTATCGAAGAAATCAGGGAGTATCTCCGTGTCGCCAGTCTTCACTATCTTTCCCGGGAGGGTCTTCTCTCATGCGTCGACGATCCGGATAATTACTGCACCGCATGTTTTACGGGAAAGTATCCGATCGAGCGAAAAAGCAGCTATAAGAAAGATGTCTTCGATGTCAAATGCGAGGACTCTGATGCAAAAGAGAAGGAGTCCGCCGGATGATAGAGATTCCCTCGGACGAAGATATCCAGTCGGCGCTGGATTTTTTAATCTCTCGCGGCGGGGAGTTCGCTGAATTCTTCTTCGAGTCCCGGATAGTGCACTCGATCTTTTGTGAAGACAGCAGGGTCGAGAAGGTTTCGAGCGGCTTCGATACCGGTTTCGGGTTAAGGATCATCACGGGGGACAGAACGGCCTACGGGTATTCGAATATTCTCTCCAGGGAAGAGCTTATCGTCGTCGGCCGCAGCGTTCTGGAGGATCTGGAGAGGGGAAGCGGCAGGTCCGTGCCCCTGAGACCTCTCGAGGAGGGGACCACTCCGGGGATACGGATACCGGCCGACAGGGCATCGATCGAGGAAAAGGTTTCCCTCGTCCTCGAAGCCGACAGGTCGGCGAGAGATGCAGGGGGGGAGATATCCCAGGTCCTGGTGAATTACCACGACAGTCTCCAGACGGTCAGGATATTCAATAGCGAGGGGGATGCCGCCGGTGACGAGAGAAGGCAGATCGTCTTCAGCGTCAGGGCGGTCGCCAGGCTTAACGGCGATATCCAGACCGCCTACAGGAGTACCGGGGGGAGGAAGGGACTTGAATATATAGACAAGAACCGTATCGGGATGCTTGCGAGAGAAGCCGGCGAAAGCGCGATAAAGATCGTCCATGCGGGGCGTTCACCGGCGGGAACGATGACGGTTGTACTCAGCAACCAGGCGGGGGGAACCATGATTCATGAGGCGATAGGGCACGGGCTGGAGGGGGACGCCGCGGAGAAGAATCTCTCGATCTATAGCGGCAAGATCGGTGAAACGGTTGCCTCGCCCCTCATAACGGTAATAGACGATGCGACCCTGGAGGGGAAAAGGGGTTCCTATCATTGCGATGACGAGGGGGTGCCGGCGGGCAGGACCGTTCTGGTCGACGGGGGGAAGTTGAAATCCTACCTTCTCGACAGGAGAACCGCCGCCAAGATGGGGCTCAAGTCGACGGGAAACGGCAGGAGGCAGGGATTCCGTTTCAGGCCGATAGTACGAATGAGCAATACGATGATAGCGCCCGGGAATCATGATCCGCGAGAAATAATAGCCAGCGTCGATAAGGGGCTGTTCGTTATGAGAATGGGCGGAGGCCAGGTAGACACTTCCAGCGGCGATTTCGTTTTCAAGGTCAACGAAGCCTATATGATAGAAGGCGGCAAGGTGGGCGAAGCGGTCCGGGGCGCCACTCTTATAGGGAACGGACCGGCCGTTTTGAAGAAGATCGATATGGTCGGAAACGATCTCGGCTTCGATATAGGCACATGCGGAAAAGACGGGCAGCAGGTGCCCGTGGCCGACGCACAGCCGACTACGAGAATCCCCGAGATCACAGTCGGCGGAGAAGTATAACAACGTGGAGTATAAAACGTACCGCCGGGAGTCCGATATATTCTGCGACGGGATACTGCCGCTCGTGGAGAAGCCTTCCAGATACATAGACCGCGAACTCAACCTGTCGTCGGCGGGGTACGTCGAGGGCGGGGTCAACCTCCTTCTCTGCTTTCCCGATCTGTACGAAATCGGGATGTCCCACACCGGTATCCGTTATCTCTACGAGAAGGCGGCGCGGATGGAGGGCGTCGGAGTCGAATTCGCCTTTTCTCCCTGGCCAGACCTGGAGGAAATGCTTCGGGCGGCGGGCGAACCTTTGAGGTCGCTCCAGACGGGTAGGGCGGCCTCGGAGTTCGATCTAATAGGTATTTCCGTTCCCTACGAGCTTCACTATACGAATTTGCTCGCGATTCTGGATCTGGCGGGCATTCCCCTGGAAGCGTCGGAGCGGAAGGACGGGGATCCTCTCGTAATAGCGGGGGGCCCCTGTATGTCGAATCCTCTTCCTATACTGCGGGCGCTCGATGCGGTTTTCCTCGGCGACGGCGAGGAATCGCTTCGGGAAGCCATTGAGCTTGTGGCCGGAGCGAAGGATACGGGGGCGGCCCGGCGGGAGATCAAGGGGGCGCTTTCGCGCATCGACGGCGTCTATGTCGACGGGATCAATGAATCGGTGAAGGCGAGAAAATATATTCTATCGGGGGACGATCTCATCATGAGGCCGATCGTACCTTCGGCGGCGATAGTGCACGAGAGGCTGGCGGTCGAGGTTCTCCGCGGCTGCACGAGGGGGTGCCGCTTCTGCCACGCGGGGATGAACTACAGGCCCAGGAGGGAGTTCGACGTCGATTCGATCGTCAGGGCCGTTTGCAGCGGACTTGATTCTTCCGGATGGGAAGAGGTTTCCCTGCTTTCACTTTCAACCTCCGACTACTCGAATCTGGAGGAGTTGCTCGAAAAGCTCGAACCGGAGCTGAAGAAGAGAAAGGTTTCGCTGGCCCTTCCAAGCCTGCGTCCCGAGACCGTAAACGACAGGATCGTGGCCGCTTCCTCGCTGATCCGTAGGTCCGGATTCACCATAGCTCCCGAGGCCGGAACAGAACGGCTGAGAAGGGTCATAAACAAGAGCATGACCGACGAGGAGATACTCCGCGGGTGCGCCAGCATTATCGAAGCCGGATGGCAGACGCTGAAGCTGTATTTCATGATCGGCCTGCCCACCGAGACGAGGAAAGACCTGCTGGGCATATCGGAGCTGGTCGACAGGATACTCGCGATACCCCGTGCGAAAGGGAGGTTCAGGCTCAATATCTCGATTTCCCCCTTCGTGCCGAAGCCGAACACCCCCTTTCAGTGGGAGAGGCAGTGCTCGATGGGGGAGATTAGGGAGAAGGAGGAGTTTCTCTCCTCGCTGATAAGGCACCGTTCGGTACAACTCAGCATGAGGGATCCCCGCGTGAGCGCGCTCGAGGGCGTTCTCGCGAGGGGCGACGGCTCGATATGGCCCGTTCTTCTTTCGGCGTACCGTTCGGGGTGCAGGTTCGACGGCTGGCGCGACAGGTTGAACCTAGATCTCTGGGAGAAAGCGCTCGGCTCACATGGAAAGACCATGGACGGCCAGCTTTCCGGATTCGACACCGACGGGGCTCTTCCATGGAACAGGTTTATCCCGGGCGTAAGCGTTAAATACCTTCTCTCGGAGAGGGAAAAGGCGTTTGCCGGCGAGCAGACCCCTGATTGCAGGGATGGCCCGTGCGGCGGCTGCGGGGCGTGCAGCGGCGAAAAGGGGGCAAAGGGAGGAGGCGGAATCCGAACCGGATCCGGTTCGAGGGAGGCGGGGGCGGGTCGGCCAGTAACCGAGCCGGCGGCAGTAGGCGCACAATCCCTCCCGGATGACGAAGGAGGAGGTTCCGGATCGAAGAGCTACTTCAGGTACAGATTCCAGTACGGAAAAACGGGAAGGGTCAGGTATCTTTCGCACAGGGAGCTGATCAATATAATACAGAGGGCGCTTCGAAGAGCTTCCCTTCCTCTCAGTTTCAGCGAAGGCTTTCACCCTCATCCAAGGATCTCCATGGGACCGTCGCTTGCCGTCGGGATCGAAGGGGAAATGGAGTTTTTCGATATAGAGCTTCACTCGCCCGTCGATATTTCACCCTCGGTTTTAGACGGAATGCTGCCGACGGGGATCGAGATCACCGAATGTCACGGTCCGTTCTCGAGAGGAGAGGGGAAATTGCCTCCCGCCGCGGACTACCATTACAGGATCGATATCGCTCCGGCCATGGGGCCGGTTGCGCCGCGGCCGGGCGATAGGGGATTGTCTCCGGCTGAGAAATTGTGGTATCTTCCCGTCGATGGCGGCGGACGGACCGGAGCGTCCGCTGGCGGCGGTGCTATGCCGGATGGGCAGGATGTTGCTTCCCGGCTGGCCCGAGAGCTTTCCATTATCTTCGAAGCGGAGGCCTCCATCGAGGACAGGAAGGGAAGGCGCCGGGCATGCTCAGGTTGCAGGGTGGAGCGGTTGGAAGGGAAGACGGAACTGGATCTTTATCTTCCGGCGGAGCCTGAGGGATCCCCCGGACCGAGAGAGATTCTGGCCGCCGTTATGCCGGAAAGCCAGGTTGGCCTTGTCAGGATAAGGAGGCTTGGCATATATTACAGGACTAACAAGGGGATGATGAAACCGATAGAGCTGGTCCGGGAGACCGGTCGGAAACAGATATGAAAAAAGAAATAGTGATAAATTACACATCTAGGGAGATTCGGATCGCTATCCTCGAGGATAACGAGCTTGTCGAGTTTCTCGTTGAGAGGGAAGACAGCAGGAGAACCGTAGGCGGGATATACCTGGGAAGGGTAAATGCCGTCATACCTGGGATCCAGGCGGCCTTCGTCGATATAGGACAGGAGAAAGCGGCCTTTCTGCACGTGAGCGACGTCGCTACCGGCTCGATCGATCCGGATAACCTCGACGACGAGGATATCGATTTTCAAAGCCGGCGGAGGAGGAGGGAATATCCGCCGATCGAGACCCTTTTGAAAAAAGGTCAGGAGATCACCGTGCAGATAAGGAAGGAAGCGATCGGAACGAAGGGTCCCAGGCTTTCATCCCAGATCTCCCTTCCCGGCCGTTACGCCGTCCTCATGCCGAACCTCGATCATATCGGCGTAAGCAAGAAGATCGAGAACAGGAAGGAAAGGCACAGGTTGCGCAGTCTTCTGCGCAAGTACCGGCCAAAGGGTTCCGCAGTGATCGTAAGGACCGCGGGCAACGGTGTGACCGCCGAGCAGCTCAGGGAGGATATAAAGCAGCTCGAACAGCGCTGGAATGAGATACGGAACAAGAGCGAGAGGGCCACTCCCCCCACGCTCCTTCACGAGGATGTCGATATAACGGTTTTCGCCCTGAGGGACCTCTTCACCGAAGATGTTCACCAGATCATCGTCGACAACAGCGAAGAGCACGGAAGGCTGCGATCCTACCTGAAGTCATTCGCCCCCCATTTGGCGTCGAAGGTGAAGCTTTACAAGGACAATACACCTATATTCGACTATTTCGAGATAGAGGGGGAGATCGAAAAAACCCTGGAAAGCAAGATCTGGGTGCGCAAGGGAGGGTATATCGTAATAGAACATACCGAGGCTCTTGTTTCGATCGATGTCAACACGGGGCGGTTCACGGGCAAGAAGAATCAGGAAGAGACGATACTGGAGACCAACCTTATCGCGGCCAAGGAGATAGCCCGGCAGCTGAGACTGAGGGATATAGGCGGCATTATCGTTATAGATTTTATCGATATGGAGCGGGAGGAAAACCGCAGGAAGGTATACAACGAATTCCGCAACGCAATGCGAAAGGACAGATCGAGGGCCAGGGTGTCGCAGATCAGCGATCTGGGGCTGATAGAGGTCAGCAGGAAGAGGGTCCGCCCGAGCCTGCTCCATTTTTTCAGCGACGAATGTCCCTACTGCGCCGGAAGCGGCAAGATCCTGAGCATCGAATCGATGGCGATGAAGGTGGAGCACTGGATCAGGCGCGTGGGATCTGTTAAGAAGGTTAATGGTATGCAGTTCCGGGTAAATCCGATCCTCGGGATATTCCTCAGGGAGGATCGGGAGGAGAATATTCAGGAGCTTGCCGAACGGTACAAGGTGGAGGTGGAAGTGATAGACGATCCTAGGATGCACAGGGAGGATTTCGAGATTCTGTCGTTGGACGGCAGGAGAGACCTCAAGACCGAGTTCGTGTAACGGCCGGTCGCCCCGGCGGGCGGATATTTTTACCCTTGACTTGGCACTCTCCGTTTGTTATCTATTTATTTCCTTTGTGAATTACAGGAGGTAAGGACCGGTGTACGCAGTCGTTGATATGGCCGGAAAGCAGTTTACAGTAAAACCTGACGAAAAGATCAAGGTGCCGCATCTCGATGTGGAGATAGGTTCCCTGATTCAGTGCGAAAACGTCCTGCTGTTCTCCGACGGAAAAGACGTGCGGGTCGGTAAGCCTCACCTCGATAACGTCAAGGTTACGGCCGAGGTGGTCGATCATGGACGTGACAGGAAGATCATAGTTTTCAAGATGAAGCGCAGGAAGAACTACCGGCGGAAGAACGGCCATCGCCAGGGATATACTACGCTGAGGATCAAGGAGATATCCGCATAGCGCGATCGAGGGAGCTGAGATATTATGGCACACAAGAAAGGTGTTGGAAGTTCCAAGAACGGGCGCGACAGTAACGCCAAAAGGCTTGGTGTGAAAAGACACGCCGGGCAGAGCGTTCTAGCCGGAACGATATTGGTACGTCAGAGAGGAAGCAAGATCCACGCCGGCCATAACGTCGGAAAAGGCGGGGACGACACTCTCTTTGCGCTGATAGACGGCACGGTACAGTACGAGCGTTTAGGCAAATCCAAGAAGAGAGTGAGTGTCTACGCCAACTAAAGCAGTGGTCACGATGACGATCTGGATGGAGAACCCGGAACTTATTGGTTCCAAAAGGGTTCTCCATTTTTGTAAGGAGGTGGGTCGATGAAGCTCAGATATCTCGGTCACTCGGCGTTCGAGCTCGCTCTGGGTGACGGGAAGAAGATTATTTTCGATCCTTACGAGCCGGGCTCTTACAACGGCGCTCTCGGATACGGGAAGATCGAAGGGAAGTACGATCTAGCCATCGTCAGCCATGATCACGCCGACCACAGGTGTGAGGAGGTCTTGGCCCGGGCCGGAAAGATAGTGGACAAGGCCGGCGAGGTGAAATTGGACGGCGGGATCACCGTTATATCTATTCCAACATTTCACGATGATTCGGGAGGAAGCGAGCGGGGGGTCAACCTGGTGTCGATAGTAAAGGCGGAAGGGATCAGGGTCGTTCATTTCGGCGATCTGGGGCATGCCGTCACGGCGGAGGAGTATCCCCAGCTGATGGGGGCCGAGGTGCTTCTCATTCCGGTAGGCGGATTTTTCACGATAGATGCCGAGACAGCTGCGGCGGTCGTAGAATCGATTGGTCCGAAGCTGGTCATTCCGATGCATTTCAAGACGGAGAAGGTCGGTTTTCCGATAGCGCCGGTAGATGATTTCACGAAGCTGTCCGGAGGATTCGAATTTGCGGGATCCAGCGAGATCGAGTTGACGGGTGAAACCCTCTCCGGTCCGAGAAGGGTTGTAATCCTGGATCCGGCACTCTAAAGGAAGGAAAGAAGGATATGAGGGAGATAGAAGCGGCAAGGATCACCGAGGAGGTCTCGAGGCTGTGCATGGAGGCGAACTTCGAGCTGGAGGACGATGTCCAAAAAGCGCTGGAGGATGCGTTTTCCAGGGAGGAGTCTCCCGCCGGCAGGGAGGTTCTTCGCCAGATACTGGAGAATTCCGGTATCGCCAGGGAGGAGAAGATGCCGATATGCCAGGATACCGGACTGGCTGTAATCTTCGTCGAACTGGGGCAGGATGTTCATATCACGGGCGGCGGTTTCGAGAAAGCGGTCAACGAGGGGGTGCGCAGGGGCTATACCGAGGGATATCTGCGCAAATCGTGCCTTGCCGATCCGGTCAGGGGGGGCAATACGGGGGACAATACACCGGCCGTCATGCACATCACGCTGGTCCCCGGCGACAGGCTTAAACTGTGGATAGTTCCCAAGGGAGGCGGAAGCGAGAATATGAGCAGGATCGCCATGATGAAGCCCGCCGACGGGGTCGAGGGGATAAAAAAGTTCGTAGTGGATAACGTCCGGGCGGCCTCGGGGAATCCCTGTCCCCCGATAATCGTGGGTGTGGGGATAGGTGGAACATTCGAAAGGTGCGCCCAGATATCCAAGAAGGCGCTTCTGCGCAGGATCGGCAGCACGCACCCCGACCCATTCTACGCGGCGCTCGAGAAGGAATTGCTCGGCCTGGTGAACGATACCGGGGTGGGCCCGATGGGGCTCGGTGGAAGGGTTACAGCCCTCGCGGTGCATATAGAGACGGCCCCCCGGCACATAGCATCGTTCCCCGTCGCGATGAACCTCAACTGTCATGCGGCACGGCACAAGTATATCGAATTGTAGAAAGGATCAGGAGGCGCGTCCGGCCGGCGGGCGGTTGAAGCCCAGTGTAAAGAATAATTCGCTAATTACAGGCAGGTGAAAGATGGCTGAATACTCCCTTACCACTCCACTGAAAAAAGAGGATATCGAGAAGCTCAGGGCGGGCGACAAGGTGACCCTATCCGGCACGGTCTACACGGCCCGCGACGCCGCCCATGAGAGGCTGGTCGGATTGATCGGCGAGGGGAAGAAACTTCCGATCCCGCTGGAGGGTCAGGTCATATACTATGTGGGCCCGGCCCCGACCCCCCCGGGAAAGGCGATCGGATCGGCCGGTCCCACGACAAGCTACCGGATGGATCCATATGCTCCGCTGCTTCTAGATAACGGGCTGAAGGGGATGATAGGCAAGGGAAGCCGTTCGTCACAGGTGGTCGATTCGATGAAGAAGAACTGCGCCGTTTATTTCGCGGCGACCGGAGGGGCCGCGGCGCTGATCTCTAGATCGATCACATCGGCCGAGATCGTAGCGTACGAGGATCTCGGGGCTGAGGCGATAAGGAAGCTGACCGTGAAGGATTTCCCCCTGATAGTAGCCCAGGACTGCAAAGGTGGAAACGTATACGAGGAAGGCCAGAAGAAGTACTCGAGGTAGATCGATGCCTCCATCTCGGGGGGCGTCGACACGACTGTGGGGAGGCGCCTTTTGTCCTCAAAAGGAGTGATGGCGGTAATTCCCGCGAGGTACGGCTCTACGAGGTTCCCCGGCAAGCCGCTGGCAATGATAGGCGGTGTGCCGATGATAATCCGCGTATTGAGGAGCGCCGGGAAGATCCGTGGAGTCGATCGAATCGTGGTCGCCACGGACGATGAACGTATCAAATCGGTCGTCGAGGGGAGCGGCGGGGCCGCCGAGATGACGTCTCCCGGGCATACGAGCGGCACTTCGAGGGTCGCCGAGGTCGCCTCGCGCTACCGTTACCCGGTCGTTCTGAATATCCAGGGGGACGAACCGATTCTTCCGGTGGGCGGTATCGGAAATCTCGTGGAGACGATCCGCAATGAACGCAAGGTCGTGATGGCCACCCTGGCAAAGAGTTCGCAGGACACGGACGCCCTCGCGAGAAGGGACGTCGTCAAGGTAGTCCGCGGGCTCGACGGGTACGCCCTCTATTTTTCGCGCTCGGCCGTCCCCTCCGGTGGAGGCCGTTTCCTTCAGCATATAGGAGTTTACGCCTACAGGCGCTCTTTCCTTCTGAGATATGAATCGCTGCGAAGGGGCCCCCTGGAGAAATCGGAACGGCTAGAGCAATTGAGGGCCCTGGAAAACGGCTACCGGATAAGGGTTTTATTGTGCAGGGGAAATTCTCTCGGTGTAGACAGTCCGGAAGATATAAAAAGAGTTGAAAAAAGGTTAGAAAGGGGATAACCTCTCGGAGAATTTTGTTTTTGCACCGATTTCGGCCGCTACCCGGGCAGGAGCAATTTGGGCGATCAGGTTAAATACATATTTGTGACAGGTGGGGTGGTTTCTTCTCTCGGAAAAGGCATCGCGGCTTCCTCTCTCGGATTGCTTCTCAAGCAACGCGGATTGAATGTGGTTCTCCAGAAATTCGATCCTTATCTGAATGTCGATCCGGGCACGATGAGTCCCTTTCAGCACGGTGAAGTTTTTGTGACCGACGACGGAGCGGAGACCGATCTCGATCTGGGACACTACGAGAGGTTCATCGACAGAAACCTGAGCCAGCGGTCGAACGTGACTACGGGACAGGTCTACGAGGCTATCATCAACAGGGAGAGGGAGGGCGGTTATCTCGGAAGGACGGTCCAGGTCGTTCCGCATGTCACCGATGAGATAAAGAACAGGATACTTCTTGCCGCCAATAACGGCGATGTCGACGTGATTATCACCGAGGTCGGAGGAACGACCGGAGATATAGAGGGACTTCCGTTCCTGGAAGCCATCCGGCAGCTCAGGCTCGATCTCGGAAGGGATAACGTTCTCTACATCCACCTTACACTTGTCCCCTATATAAAGGCGGCGCACGAGATAAAGACGAAACCGACCCAGCACAGCGTCAAGGGTCTAAGGGAAATCGGAATACAGCCCGACATTCTTCTGTGCCGATCGGAAATGTCCCTTTCCAAGGAGATAAAGAGCAAGATCGCCCTCTTCTGCAACGTCGAGGAGAGGTCGGTTATAGAGGCCCTCGATGCCAGATCGATATACCACGTGCCCCTTCAGTTCCACAGCGAGGGTCTCGACGACATAGTCGTCGAAAAACTCGGTCTCGATTGTCCCGATCCCGACCTGAGGGAATGGGAGGAGATGGTTAACAAGATATTCTCTGCGACCGAGAGCGTGGATATAGCGGTGTGCGGCAAGTATATCCAGATCGTCGATGCCTACAAGAGCATAATAGAGTCGTTCATACATGCCGGCGTGGCCAATGGCGTCCGTGTCAATATCAGATGGGTCAATTCGGAAAAGATAGAGAAGAAGGGAGCGGCCGACTATCTGGATGGGGTTCACGGAATTCTGGTGCCGGGCGGATTCGGCGACAGGGGTATAGAAGGAAAGATCGAGGCGGTCAAATACGCGAGGGAGAACGGGATCCCGTTTCTGGGGATCTGTCTCGGCCTTCAGTGCGCCGTGATCGAATTCGCCAGGAATATCTGCGGGCTGGATGCCGGAAGCAGCGAGTTCGACCGAGATATCCCTCACCCAGTGATCGATCTGATGCGCGAGCAGAGAAGCCGCCTGAAGATGGGTGGAACGATGAGGCTGGGGGCCTATCCCTGCAAGCTTAAAGAAGGGTCGCTCGCTCACCGGTTGTACGGGGAAATCGATATCAATGAAAGACACAGGCACAGGTGGGAAGTCAACAACGACTACCGCGCTCAACTCGAGGAAAACGGGCTCACCATCTCGGGACTGTCTCCCGACGGGGAGCTTGTGGAGATCGTGGAGATACCCTCTCATCCATACTTCATCGCTGTACAGTTCCACCCCGAACTGAAATCCCGTCCCCAGAAACCGCATCCTCTTTTCCAGGGGCTTGTCGGCGCGGCGAAGAAACTTATGAATGCGGGCGCTGAAGAGCCAGGCGCGGCCGCGGCCTCCCGCCGCGGTGGATGACTTGGAGGGACGATGAAACCCCTCGATATCGGCGGAAAAATATTCTCTCCCGATGAAATGCCGCTTCTGATCGCCGGTCCCTGCGTGCTGGAGAAGGAAGAGGACGCGCTGCGCGTAGCGGCGGCATGCGCCGATATTGCGCGCAAGGAGGGGTTCTTCTATATATTCAAATCGAGCTATCTCAAGGACAACAGGTCGTCGATCGATTCGTACTCGGGACCGGGAATGGATGAGGGCCTCAGGATGCTCGAGCGTATCCGGAGGGATATGGGGGTGCCTGTCCTCACCGATATACACTCCGTCGAGCAGGCCGGACCGG
>CAZPAH010000087.1:0-12322 GCA_964584495.1 uncultured bacterium
GTGCTGGTTCCCCTGCCTATTTCGTCGAGGAGAACAAGACTCCTCGAGGTGCAGTTATGAAGTATCTTGGCCGTCTCTCCCATCTCGACCAGAAAAGTCGATTTGCCGCGGGCCAGGTTGTCGCTCGAGCCGACTCTGGTGAATATCCTGTCTATGATTCCGAGCCTTGCCCTCGATGCAGGGACGTAGCTGCCCATATGGGCAAGAATCGAGATTAGCGCCGTCTGCCTGATATATGTCGATTTGCCCCCCATGTTCGGTCCCGTTATCAACAGTACCTGTCTTTCTTCCGGCCTGAGGTTTAGATCGTTAGGTATGAAACTGCTTTCCGCGATCGCCTCCACCACGGGGTGTCTGCCCCCGGTGATTACAAGGTCGCGCGATTCGTCGATTTCGGGACGGCAATAATCTTTTTCCAGCGCCAGATCGGCCAAGGAGGAAAGGATATCCAGGATAGCTATCGATCGGGCTATCTTCTGAAGCGATGAGCTTTGAGATGAAATCTCATCACAGATCCGGGAAAAGATCTCCTTCTCTATCTCGACCCTCCTCGCTTCCGAGTTCAGGATCGAGCTTTCCCGCTCTTTGAGGTTTTCCGTCACGTACCGCTGGGACGATACAAGTGTTTGCTTTCCTATGTAATCGTCCGGCACTTTATCCTCGTGTATCCTCGATACCTCGATATAGTAGCCAAAGACCTTGTTGAATCCCACTTTTAGAGATGGTATCCCTGTGCGCTTTCTCTCCGTCTCCTGGAGGGCCGCGATCCATTTCCGACCCTTTTCGGATTCATCTATGAGACGGTCGAGGTCGGAGTCGAAACCTCTTCTTATAACGCCGCCCTCCTTGAATCCGGGCGGGCAGGAAGGGTCGATGCTTTTTTCCACGAGATCCTTTACGGATGTCTCCGATAATAGCCCCGTTACCGCTTCGCCGATCAATTTGGAGTCGAGGGACCGGCAGACATCGGCGATTCCGGGAATCCGTTCAAGAGCTTCCGCTATTGAAAGAAGAACCCGCGGCCCGGCCTTTTTAGCGGTAACCCTTGAAAGCATTCGTTCCAGATCGGGAAAGGAATGAAGCCTCTCCCTGAGTTCCCTTATGGCGACCTGATTCGATATAAATGCGCCTATGCTGTCGAGCCTTTCTTCTATTACCCTGGGCACACGGGAAGGATTTTTAAGCCATTTTCGAAGTTCGCGTGCGCCGGCGGAAGTTTTCGTTCTGTCGATCTGATAGATCAGAGTGGTCTCACCGGAATTGCCGTACATCGGCTCGAATATCTCAAGGTTTCGCAGGGTTTCGCCATCCAGGAAAAGAGTGTCGCGCGAGGCGAGATACCGTATTCCAGTAATATGAGCGAGATCGTTTTGCCTCAGGTTCTTGACGTAAGCCAGAAGTGCGCCCGCCGAGGCTATGGAGGCGGGCTTGTTATCCATACCGAAGCAGGAAAGATTGTTTATGCCGAAGTGCTCATGAAGGATCCTACGGCCTTCGCTTTCATTGAACTCGAATCGTGAAATTTCCTCGATCGGGATCGATGGATTGTTCCGGGTCACCAAGGCACGAAGATCCGGGGATTGTTCCGGGATAAGCGCTTCCCTGATCCGCAGACCGGCCGTAATATTGTCGATGTTGGACGCTGTATCCTCCAAGGTGCTGAATTCTCCGGTTGAAAGATCCAGAAGCGATAGTCCATAGGCATCTCTGGAAGAGAATACCGATACCATGTAGTTATTTTCCTTTTCCGAGAGGGTCGCCGGTGAAAGGGACGTGCCGGGGGTGATGATATCAGTCACGCGTCTTTTAACGATACCCTTTGCTTCCGATGGATTTTCGACCTGATCGCATATCACGACCTTTTCACCGGCCTGTAGAAGCTTGTCTATGTATGCCTCACCGGCATGTATCGGCACGCCGGCGAGTGGAACGGGATTTTTCTTGTCGCGTGAGGTCAGCGCTATATTGAGGATACGCGAAACCTTCCTTGCGTCTTCGTAGAAGGTTTCGTAGAAATCTCCCACCTGGAAGAAAAGTATACCGTCGCCGTGGCGGCTTTTTATCTCCCGGTACTGGCTCATCAGAGGTGTTAGCTTGGAACTCATTGTTTATTCAAGGAGGAGGACCTTGCTGGAATAGCCGGAAATCTCCATGAATCTGAGGGCGTCAGCCTCGGCCTGCTCGCGGCTCGAATAGATGCCGGCGCGGACACGATGCCAGACCCTGCCTTTGCTCTCGAAGGTCTCGATTCGGAGATCGCCGATCGAAGAGCCGAGCTCCTCGGCAAAAGCCCTGGCATTCTCTTCCTCGCTGAAAGATCCGAACTGGAGCGTATATCTGATCGTCTCGGCGGAAGCGGGACCGGTTACGTTCTCCGTTTTCTCCCTTTCAACACCTCCTTCCCTTTTAATAGCTCGTTCGCTTTGCTGGAGATTCCTGGATCGGTTTATCATCTGTATTTTCTCCCTTGCCTTCGGCGTCTCAAGGGATTCAGGGAAAAGCCGCACAAGGTTCCGGTAGACATCAAGAGCCTTTTCGGTTTCTCCCATGATCTCGTAGCATTCTCCCAGCCTGAATCCGGCTACGGGATTCGAATGGTCGCCGGCTATCATTTCGTATCTTTTAATCGCATCGCCGATCCTTCCCGATTGCATATCGAGTTCGGCCTGTGCGATGTAACTCCAATAGAGGTATTTACCCCTGTCTATTCTAACGAATTCGGAACGCGCACGATCCGCTTCTCCCAGTTCCTTGAGGGCGAGTCCACGGAAATAGACCGCCTCGTAGCTGTCGGCAGAACGGTCCGCCGGTTGTACGCCGGCGAGTATTTTCAGTACGCCGTCGTAATCCTCGGTCGAGTAGTATATCTTGGCGAGCTCGACACGGGCCTCCAGCGCCTCCTTCTCGCTTTGGTCGTTGATGACTTTCCTGTAGAGGTTCGAGGCGTCATAAACGTTCGTTTCAAGATTGGCCATAAGCAGTCTTCCCTGGGCGAGCGATCGCCCTCTCAGCGAAGGCAGCTCATTCCTAAGGGCACGGCTGGCCTGGTCGTATAGCTTGCTGTTATACTGCTTCCTTATCGATCGGAGTCCCTCCGCCCGCGAAAAGGAAGAAAATATCGGTATTAATAAAAGAGCGGCGACTGGTAATATCTTCTTTGATGTAATACTAATCATGACTTCCGCAGTGATGTGTTGAATTCCGAGCATACAGCGCAGTACCCGAAAGGAACGGAATACGTTTTCCCGCAAGTACCGCACTCCCATGTACGTCTGTTCGAAGTGCTGCGCCTCGATTCTTCCAGCACCTTTAGCGCCCCGGACTGATCCCCGGAACGAAGGTACATCGACGCTAGAATCACTGATAGGGAGGGACTATTACGGGTGACGGCAGATTCCTCCTCGAGGAGATTGATGCCCTTGTCAAGATCGCCCTTCTTGATGAAAAGCTCGGCCTGGGATTCCAGGATGTGCGGGTGCGACGGGTGATTTTTAAGGAGATCTTCGAGAATAATTCCCATTCTCTGAAATCTTCCCGAGTCAAAAAGGTTCTTCTCGAGTATAGGGATTATCTCCTCAAAAAATGAAATATCGGTTGCAAGCAGGGATTCCCATGTACGTGAAGCTGATTCGAGATCTTCTTCCTGCATGTAGAATTTCCCCGACAAATAGAGGGCGGGCACCGAGGATCGATCTTCCTTCCTGGCCCTTTCGAGGTATTTGCCGGCTCCTTCGAAATCTCCGTCGTCCATCATACGGCTTGCCACGCAAGTGAGATAGGACGCTATATCCCTTTTGGAAATACCGGCATCCGCCTTCATGAGATAGCGCAGCATGTTCAGCGCCTCATCGAAATCCCCGTTTCGATGATACAACCTGTGGAGCGTTTTCGTTATTTCGGGATCCCTCTTGCGTCCGTGAATCGTTTCCAGGGCCTTAATGGCCCTGTCGGTTTTGCCGAGGGCCGAAAGATCTTCGGCGAGGGCGAGCTGTATCGATTTCTCCTCTTCATATCCGAGATCCCGCCGGACGGTCAATCCCTTGTGTATCTGAAGCGCTTTTTCGGCCTGATTCCTCTCCCTAAGAAGATTTCCCAGCTGAATATAGGCATCGACGTCGTTTTCGCCGTTTCTGACCGCGACGGTAAGGAGCTTGAGAGCGTCTTCCCTCCTGCCCTCTATCAGAGCGTAAAGGGCGTCGATATAGCGGCTACGTGTAGCTCTTCCGCTGCGCTTCTTCTGAAAATATAGAAGAACGAAAAGAACGACTACGGCCGATCCGAGAATAATTAGAATTATCGTTTTAATGTTCATGTAATCCGACATCGCCGCTCACCTTATAAAGACGATTCATCCGAGGAGTTCGTTTCCTCCTCGAGGGGCAGGTTCCTTAGATCGGAAAGCTCTTCGAGGAGCTTCCGGTTATTCTTCTTTTCCTTCATAAGCCCCAGCATCAATTGAGCTTCGCGGATCCATGCTCCTATAGCCCAGACGAGCATCCCCGCGATGAAAGAAACGACAAGGAGAAGATTCAGCTCCAGGTCGGCGAAAGATTTGGTAAACAGGTGGAATGTTACTCTCGTGCCGGCATTCTTTGTTCCGATCCAGACCAGTGCCACCACCCCTACTAGAAGAATTAGACCTCTGACTATCCACACCTCAATCACCTCCGCGAATCTTTTCGCCTATGAATGTGAAATTCCGCATTGTTTTCAGTTTTACAGGGACGATATCCCCTATCTTCAGATCTTCGGGTTCGATTAGCACATTTCTGAAGTGAGGGGTCCTCCCCTTCAAGAACTGATATTCACCCTTTTTCGTTCTACCGTCAAGGAGGATTTCGGTCGAGGCTCCAAGCTGTTTTTCGAGAATATTCTTTCTGACCAGCAGCACCTTGGAGTTCAGCTCTTTAAGCCTGGCGATCTTCTCCTCCATCGGAACGCTGTCCTGCATTTCCGCCGCGGGCGTCCCTGATCTCCTGGAGTACTTGAAGGTGAAGGCGGAATCGAAACCGGCCCTCTCTACTATCTCCAGGGTTTCTTTGAAATCCTTTTCGGTCTCTCCGGGAAATCCCACGATTATGTCCGTGGAAATTGCCAGGCCCGGTTTAACTTCCCTCGCTCTAGCGATTATGGATAGATACTTTTCCCGCGTATATCCCCTTTTCATCAGCCCGAGTATCCTATTGCTCCCCGACTGGAACGGCAGGTGAAGATGAGGGCATATCCTTTCATTCTCGGCCATCAGCGAAAAGAGCGATTCATCTATATCGCGCGGATGGGTAGTAAGGAAACGTATACGGGCAATCTCCGTCTCCATCGAGATTCTTTTTAGGAGGCCGGTGAAATCAAGATTCTCGTGGCGATAGGCCATTACATTCTGACCGAGGAAGGTTATTTCCCTGGCACCGTCGGCGGCGGCCTCCCTGGACTCGTCCAGGATCTGACGGGGCTCCCTGCTTCTTACAGGTCCTCGAAGATACGGTACGATGCAGTACGTGCAGAAGTTATCGCATCCTCTCGTGACGGTTATAAACCTGGACACTCTTCCGGTGGAAGAACTGCGTCTGTAAGGATAGTTGATGGATGGGTCCTGATCGACCATGGCGATTTTTCGCCTGTCTTCCAAGGCTCTGGCTATGGCTGAAGGGAGCATGGCGTAATTGTCCGGTCCCGAGATGAGTGTCAGGCCCGGAACCAACTCGAAAAGCCGCTCTTTCAGATTTTGGGCCATGCATCCGCATGCGACCAGAAGCGAATTCCCGTGGCGGGACAGATCGTTCAATCTCCCGACGGCCCGCTGTTCCGCATGCTCTCGGACACTGCATGTATTGACCAGTATTACGTCGGATTCCTCGGGGTCCGAGACCCTGGTGAAGCCATGCTCTTCGAGCAAGGACTCGATATACTCAGTGTCGGAGGCGTTCATCTGGCAGCCGAAACTCTCAAAATATATTCTGCGCATGAAAATCTATCTTTCCATAGATTGATCCCGGCCTTCACCATCCAGGAGCCTTCCATAAAGTTTACCCCGGGAGTAATGCGTTACTATCAAGGTGGCGAGTTTCCCGCCGAGCTTTTCGCCTGTTTTTACGTTGACCTCAACATAATTACCGGTAAGGGCCGTAGTAAATCCGGAGAATTCGCCCGAGCGCTCCTGGATGAGACCGATCTCCCTTTTTCCGATCCTGGCAAGCAGGAATTCTTTTCTCTTTGCTTTACCGAGCCTTATCAGCCTCCTGCTTCTGCTCTTCTTGAGTTCCGGCAGGACCTGGTCGGGCATTTTATCGGCGGGCGTTCCCCGGCGCCTTGAAAAGGGAAAAACGTGAAAATAGTCTACATCCAGAGAGCTGGCATACTCGTAGGTATTTTGGAATTTCTCTTCCGTTTCCCCGGGGAATCCGACGATTATATCCGTCCCCACGATGGAATCGGGGCACGCGCTTTTTACCTCTTCGATCTTTTCCCTGAATGCGGCGGTGTCGTAGGGTCTGTTCATTGCTGCTAGAATATCGTCGTCGCCGCTCTGAAGGGGAATATGAAAATGTGGAGCGATCCTCCAGGTTTTCGATGCAAGATCTATCACCGGCTTCGAAACCTCGGATACCTCGATGCTGCTCAAACGGAAACGAATCTTGCCGGTTGCTTCGATCAGGGCTTCCAAAAGGGCGCCGAGGGAAATATTATCTTTCAGATCGACGCCGTAGCGGCCTATATGAATCCCGGTGAGAACTATCTCCTCGAGCCCGTTGGATTCGAGAAGCTTGACCTGCCTGATCACCTCCTCCGGACGAACGCTTTTGCTTCTACCCCGGGCTCTGGGAATAATACAGTAGCTGCAAAATGAGTTGCAACCCTCCTGGATCTTTATGAATGCCCTGGAGTGTCCCGAAAAATACTCGATATCGGCGATTCCGCCGCCTCCCTCCTCGTCCAGAAGCTCGTTTCCATCGCCTCGCCTTATGATATTTTCCATAAGCAAGGCAATCCGGCTTTTTCCGTCATTTCCGATGACGATATCGGTTTCAAGCATTTCTTCGAGGAGTGCGGGCTGCGTTTCGGCGTAACAACCGGTGACAATGATTGTGGAGCCGGGAGCGATCCTCCGTGCACGTCTTATGGAGTTGCGGCATCTTGAATCGGTCTTCCCGGTCACCGTGCAGGTATTTACTATCTGGAAGGATACTACCTCGCCGAAGGGTCTGCACGTCCATCCGCTGTTCACCAGATACTGCCGTATCGTCTCAGATTCGTACTGGTTCAGCTTGCACCCGAGCGTGACTATTGAGAATGATCTTTTAGCTGTGTCAATTCTCTCGCTCTCCATCGATCGATCTTCCCGATAAAGAAGTGAGGGTGGATTCCCACCCTCACTTCAACCGTCCACTTTATCCTGAAGGAATAATGGATTACTCCTTCTTGTCCTCTTCGGCGGGAGTGTCTACACTGGAATCTTCGCCGGTGATTTCCGAAGGTTTTTCCTCAGGCGTAGATTCAGCCTGCTCCTGCGCGGCGGGTTCCTCTTCGGCCGCCTTGATGGGGGATTCGGCTTGATCCTTCTCCTCGCCCTCATCGCTTGAGACCGGCGGTTCGCCCGACTCCTCTTTCACGGGATTATCGCCGCTATCCACCTGTTCGGAAAGATCGTCATCGTAGTTATCGTAGCCGTCGGAATCGAAGGAATCGTCGGTTCCGAAACCCCCTTCGTCCGATTCGCTTTCAAGCTCGGCTGATGCGTCCGTTTCCTTCCTGGGGAAACGTTCTTTGAAACGGTCGATCTCTTCCTGTTCTTTTCCTTCCATGTAGGCGTTTACGCTGAGCACGATCCTCTTGTTCTGGGGATCCATCTTGATGACCTTTAATGGAAGTTTGGCGCCCGGCTCGAAATATTCGGTCGGTTTCTTCATTCCTTCTATTCCGAGATGGGATAGAGGAACGAAACCTTCAACGTCATCCCTGAGTTCGACCACGGCCCCGCGATCGAGAATCCTGGTAATTACACCTTCGGATTCAGTGCCGATTGTGAACTCGTTCGCAAGTTCGGTCCAGGGATTCTCCCGCGTCTGCTTCATACCTAGGCTTATGCGGCGTTTGTCGCTGTCTATCTCCAGAACGACAACCTCGACGTCGTCTCCTTTCCTGACCATTTCGGAAGGGTGCCTGATCCTCTTCGCCCAAGACATGTCGGAAATATGAACCAGACCGTCTATCCCGTCCTCTATCTCGACGAAAGCGCCGAAGTTCGTGAGGTTCCTCACCTTACCCTTGAGCCTGGTGCCGGGAGGATACTTGCTCTCGAGAGCCTTCCATGGATCGGGTTCGAGCTGCTTTAGGCCGAGGGAGATCTTCTCGTGTTCCTTGTCGACATTCAGCACGACCGCTTCCACCGTATCGCCTATCGCGACGACCTTGGATGGATGCTTGACGTGCCTCGTCCATGACATCTCGGAGATGTGTATCAATCCCTCTATGCCTTTTTCCAACTCGACGAAAGCACCATAATCGGTGATCGAAACAACCTTGCCCCGCATCTTTTTTCCGACGGGATAGCGTTCTTCGACACCTTCCCACGGATATGCGGTCAACTGCTTCAGGCCAAGGGATATCCTTTCCCTCTCGCGGTCGAAATCCAGGATCTTTACGTTGAGCTTGTCGCCTATGGCGACGACTTCGGAAGGATGGCTGACGCGGCCCCAGGTCAGATCTGTTAGATGAAGGAGACCGTCTATGCCCCCCAGATCCACGAACGCCCCGAAGTCGGTGATGTTTTTAACGATCCCTTCGCGTTCCTCGCCCACCTGGAGTTCGGAAAGAAGTGTCTTCTTCTTTTCTTCCCTTTCCTCCTCGAGAACGACGCGGCGGGATACGACGATGTTGCGTCTCCTCTTGTTGAGCTTGATGATCTTGCAGTCGAGTTCTTGACCGATCAGCTCATCGAGATTGGGAACCTGCCGCAGCGCGATCTGGGATCCGGGCAGGAACGCGTCCACGCCCATCAGCTTGACGACCAGACCGCCCTTGATCCTTCGATCCACCTTGGCGCTGACGACGCTGCTGGCATCGTATGAATTCTTGATGGCGTCCCAGGCCTTGAGAAAATCCGCTTTCATCTTCGAAAGAACGATCAACCCATCCTGGTTCTCCATCTTCTCGAGAAATACATCGAAAACGTCGCCCTTCTTGACTTCCGCACAATTTGCGAATTCGGCTATAGGTATAGTTCCCTCGCTCTTGAAGCCAACATCAAGAATGATCTCCTTCTCCCCGACCGTGTATACGGTTCCCTTGACTATTTTCCCCTCGCGAAGCTCCTGAGAGACTTCGTCACCATCTCCGATCATCTTGAGCCAGTCCTCTTCCTCGGTGTTCTCCTCGGCCAGTTCGGAATCCGTAACTTTGTCGAAGATATTGAGATAGGCCAGCTTTGGCAATGCGTGGGCTTTTACCTCCTCCTTCGCTTCATTCCCGGATATTCCGGGGTTCTGTTGCTGTTCCTCGAATTTCTCTTCCTGCATTAAAAATCGCCCCTTTCTAATTGGATTTATAACAGATAGAATGATATGGGGAACTGAGGGTGCACGCAAGGGAATTTTATTCTATTTTCTTGCCCGTCACACGGGCGAGGGAGATCTCCTCGAGTCTCTCCACGACTTCATCTATGATTCGGTCCGGCGTCGATGTCCCGGTCGTCAGTCCGACCCTTGAAATTCCTTCGAACCAGGAATCTTCAATTTCATCGGCAGTTTCGATAAAATGCGCGCGTATCCCTTTGTCTAAACACGAATTGTATAGCTGGCGCGTATTCGAGCTCCCCCTGCCGCCGACTACGAGAATCATATCCACGCTGCCAGCGATCTTCATCGTCGCTTCCAGCCGGAGGGCCGTCGCCTGGCATATCGTGTCATGTACCTGCAGATGCTTGAATTTGCCTTCGAGCACAGATATTATTCGCATCGCCCTCTCGCGGGGAAAGGTCGTCTGGATGACCAGTCCGGCATCGTCGCCCGGTTCCGTTTTTTCGGCTTTCTCGACGGAATCGATAATAATAACATCTCTACCGGCGTGCCCGGAAATTCCCTGAACTTCGGGATGGTCGCTGTCCCCGATAATTATTATGGTCCCCGATTCCCGGGACATTTCGCTAACGTGCTCCTGGCTCTTCTGAACGAACGGGCACGTCGTATCGATAACGTTGATGCCTCTCTCGATTGCACGGGCGATGATCGAGGGGTGAACGCCGTGGGCTCGAATTATAAGCGTGTCCCCGGCGCCGATCTCGTCCATCGAAGCAACGGCCAGTACGCCTTTCGCCTTGAGCTCCGCCACCGCCTGGGGATTGTGAATGACGTCTCCGATAGAGAAGAGACGCCCCCTATGAGTGATCAGCCCGTTCTCGACAAGCCCCATTGCCCGCTTGACCCCGAAACAGTAGCCGATGTACGGTGAACGTATCACTTCAAGCTTTTGATTCGTCACGTAGCATCCTCAGTTCTTCATAAACCATCGAAGATAGAATCCCGTAATCGCTTTTCTTGTCGGCTGGCGTATAACCGGCGTCAATTCTTATCGCCGGTCCGATGCGTATCTCCAGCCTTCTTTTCCTAAGCATGCAATCGACGAGGTTATCGGTGCCGGTGTGATATACGGGGACTATGCTTCTTCGTACTCGAAGCGCAATCATTCCTAGGCCTGGTTTGAGTTTCTTGATCTCTCCGTTTCGTGACCTAGTCCCCTCGGGGAACATCAGCACCGAATCGCCGGAATTCAACTTTTCGGTTATCGTTCTCAATGTCGTCCTGTCCAGCTCGTCCCTGTCAACCGGGATGGCGTGGTACTTTTCTATCAACCACGCGAAGAACCTGTTCCTGAAAAGCTCCTTCTTCGCCACGAACCAAATTTCCCGTCTCAAAACGGAGCCGACCACGGGCGGATCGAAATATGAAACATGTGTTGATGCGAAAATATAATTTTCCCGGTAATCGAGGTTTCGGCTTCCATATACCTTTAAGCCGAATATCACCCCCAGTACCGCCTTCACAAACATCTGGGAGACATGGAAGTAGAAACGTTTCTTGGAGAAGCTGTTATTCTCGCCGGGCCAGATCTTGAGACCGACCAGGATATCTGCCTTCTTCCTGACCGCTTTCTCGATCAGCTCGACCTGCTCGTCGATAGTGATATTTGAGGTGTCCACTTCGATGGCGCCGGGAGCTTTAAGAAGGGGGCTGACCTCCCTCCCCGAATCTATCTCGTCTCTGCGCGCGATATTTTCGCGTATTTCGGCGGTATCCTGCTCAATCCCCATTGATTTCAGTTGGGAAGCTCTTCTGTCGGCTCTTGCCGCCAGATCGGCCACGAGGAATATCTTGACGTCGGCATGCGGGAAAACCGTAGATCCGGTATCCCTCCCCTCGGCTACGATACCTCCCTCTGCGGCGATCTTTCTCTGCAGCCTTATCATCGCGCGGCGCACGCGATAGTGCCTGCTGACCGGGGAGACGGCTCCTGATACCTCCGGCGACCTGATCTCTTTTTCAACCCTGCCGCCTTCAAGAAGGAAAAACGGTTTTTTCCCTTCGCGTGATAGAATCAGATCGATATTCTCCGCTATTGCGCCGGCTTTTTCGCCATCTTCGGGATCCACTCCCGATTGCAGAACCTTGTAGGTCACCGCCCTGTACATTGCTCCGGTGTCGAGATACGCCAGCCCCAGGCGTTCGGCAAGTATCGACGCCGTCGTCGATTTACCTGACCCCGCCGGTCCGTCGATCGTGACAAGCATTCCTGAGAGAACCGATCTTCTCTTTTCTTCGATATTCATCTTCGGGAGCCCCCGGATCTCCGGCTTTCCGAATTCAAAAATTTACAGGATATTCCGGAGTCTTTCGATGAATGTCCGGTTTTCCTCGGGTGTTCCGACGGATACACGGAACGACTCCTTACCGAGCCCGAAAGGAACCATGCCTCGCACGATGATCCCCTTGTCCATCAGCTCGTTCACGATATCGCCATGCCGTTCGTTCCCTACCGCCAGGAGAAAGTTGGTTTGTGATGGAGGAACCGTAAAACCAAGCCCGCGGAGCTCGAGGGCGAGGGACTCGCGTTCCCTGTTATTCTCCTCTATCCGCTCCATGAGAAGGTCTTTATTAGATAGGGCTGTTCTCGCCGCTATCTGGGCGATCCTGTTGACATTGAAAGGTTGCCGGACCATGTGCAGGCATGTGACGAGTTTTTCATGCGAAAGCGAGTAGCCGACCCGCAGCCCGGATAGCGAATACGCCTTGGAAAACGTTTTGGATTTGACCGTTGTCGGCTCGCAAGACCT
>CAZPAH010000088.1:0-1281 GCA_964584495.1 uncultured bacterium
TGCGCATACCCCGTAGAAGGCATAACCGTCACCGCGAGAAAGATCGCCGGGACTATCAGTCCGAGCAGAACTTGAACAGCCGTTTTACAATTTTGCCTGAGCGTTCTCATCTGCGACCTCACCACCTTCCAGAAGGGTATATGCGGTCATTACCATTTCGGCTTCAATCGTGTAACCCTTGTTGTTCTTGGCGTTTTCCCTGGTGGGAACGATCTTCAAGCCGGATACGTTGATTATTCGATCGAGGTTGGCCACCTTCGAGAGGAATACACCTACCTGGTGGTACTCTCCCCTGACCTTTATCTTGACCGGATTCTCCATTACGAATTCCCTGCGGACGGGGCTCTGCGGTTCGAAGAGCTCGAAATCGACACCGGCCTGGTTGCCCGCCCTTGTCACCTTGCGAAGCAGCCTGGAAACCTCTTTTTCCTGCGGAAGAAGGCTCTGAGCCGCAACCCACTTCTGGTGAAGCCTGTTGTACTCCTCTTCCAGCTTGGCCAGATTCCCCACCGTCTTTCTCGCCTTTTCCAGCTCGGCGCTGATCTTTTCGTACTCCGAACTGAGCGTGTTGATCCTCGCCCTTGACGGATGGAAGAAGAACGGCATGAAAGAAGTGAAAAAATAGACGTAGCCGAGGATTACAATGAGAATCCCCACGATTATCGACTTCTGAACCTTTGGATCCTTGAAATCCATTTTCAATCCTCTCTTCCCTATTGAGGCATGACGTTGGCCGTCAGGCTGAACTTCATGACTTCGCGATCCTCAATCTCGCCCCTCTCGGCCTTTCGCAGGTCGACGGCCGTGAAGATAGATGAAGATTCGAGATTCGATATCATGTCAGCGACCGTGTAATTAGAGAAAGTTATCCCGTCTATATTGAAATTGTTCGGAGAAAGTTCCGTAATGTCGGTCAACCAGCAGTTGGCGGGAAGTTTCATGCTGATGTCATTCATAAGCTTGACCCTGAAATACCTGTACCTGTCGAGCGAAGTTATCAGGCCGAGCCTGCGATCGACTTCCTCCCTCTCCTTCGTTATCTGCTTTATCTTGGCGAGCTGCGGCGCCAGGGCTTTCGATTCTTCCCTCGCAACCTCGATCTTATGCTCGATATCCTTGATCTTGTGGTGCTGCAGGAATCCGATCGTGAATACCGAGATGAAAAACAACGCGATACCGGCCACGAGGTAGACCGTAGACATCTCGGGCAGATGGAGCTCGCGTTTCTTTACCCTGTCTTCCGGTGGAAGAAGGTTGATCCTTATCATTATTTCCCCGCCT
>CAZPAH010000088.1:1291-12287 GCA_964584495.1 uncultured bacterium
TTTCTCAAAGCGAGACCTATACCGACGGTCAGCAGCGGTGCCAGACTGTCAAGGTCTTCCTCGAACTCACCGAAGACGCCCTCTTCGTATTCGATCCCCTCTAGAGGATTATGAATTGAGAAATCTATCCCGTGCTTATCGGAGAGGATATCGATCAGGAATGGGATTCTCGCCCCGCCGCCGCTGAGGATCACTTCATCTATGCCCTCGGCATCGCCGGCCGCTTTAAGGAAAGATATAGACCTCTCCACGCCGAGCGACAGGTCTTCGGAACATTTTCTTACGATCTCCTTGATTCCGTCCGGATCGATCTCGCCCATATCGCCCGAGACGATCTTCTGGGCCTGCTCGTAGTCGACCGCCAGCTCCTTCTGCAGCATCTCGATATAGCTCCTGCATCCGACGCTGATATCCCTGGTAAAATGGGGGCAGTTATCCTGGATAATGTTTATATTAGTTACATCGCTTCCGATATTTATCAGGCCTATAACCTTTTTTTCGTCGGTTTCGGCCTCCTCCTCGGCGAAAGTCCCTTGGTTCGCCTCGAAGCAGTTCTGCACGGCGAACGAATCGACGTCGATTATCGATGGATTGAGATCGGCGTCCCTGATGAGACTCGCATGCAGGTTGACCATATCCCTCTTGGCGGCAACCAGCAGAACCTCCATCTGATTCGCTCCGATGTCCTCGTGAAGGATCTGGAAGTCGAGGCAGACGTCGTCGATATCGAAGGGAACGTGCTGTTCCGCCTCCCAGAATATCGCCTCCTGAGCATCCTCCGGAGCCATCTTATCCATCACGACCTTCTTGACGATTACGGCCCTGCCGGACACCGCGGAGACGACGTTATGATTTGTCACCCCCGCCTGCTCCATGCACTCCCGGATACCTTCGATGACAAGGCTGCGATCCATGATCTCGCCTTCGACGATCGCCTCCGGTAGAAGCCTGTTAAGACCGAAATGCACGATCCTTGGAACACGGCCCGAATGATCGATCTCGACGATCTTTATCATGCTTGAGCCGATGTCAAGGCCCACAGTCGAGGATTTTTTCATGAACGGTAAAGAGATCATTCTCGCACCAGCCTTATAGTTTTTGCGATAAACCGACTGCTATTTGCCCGGTAAAACCCGTTAAAACGTTGCAGGAACGTTCACCGATCCGTATAAATAGCGGGTTTTCCTCCTCGAATCTTCGATACACGCAACAAATGTGCCAAAGGCTTGAGTATCGTCAAAGCTGTATCCCTGTGCTTTAATTAACGTTGGGGGAAGGAGAATGCCGGGCGGCGGCAGATTCCGCCGTTATTGCAAGATTTATGTGCAATCTGCCAGCACCCCCCCGAAGGAGGAATTTCGTTCAGAAACATGTCAGGTACCAGTCGAGAATCTCCCTGCCGAAGAGAAGGCACACGGCTGCGGCCGGAGCCAGAAAGGAACCGAAGGCAACGGTGCTCTTGCCTTCCTTCCCAGAGCGAAGAAGATATATCCCGTATATCGAACCGAAAAAGGAGGCGATCACAATCACGGGCAATACGAACCCTACGCCTAGAAACGCCCCTATCATAGCCATCAGCTTGACATCTCCCCCTCCCATCCCGTCGGCGTGCCTTATCAGCTTATAGAGGGCTCCCACGGCCCAGATGCCCCCCCCTCCGGCCAAAGCTCCGGCGGCCGAGGAGACGACCGTCAACTCGCCGCTCACAAGGGACCAGACTAGCCCTATCAGTATGAACGATAGGCTTATCTCGTCGGGAATTATCCTGTGATTCCAGTCGATAAAAGTCACCGCTAGAAGGGCCATCAGAAACGCATAGGCGAAGGCCGCATCGACCCCCGCCCCGAACCTCCAGATCGCCAGGACCGCCAGGGCGGCCCCGACCAGCTCCACCAGCGGGTATCTGAACGGGATGTTTATACCGCATCCCCTGCACCTGCCCTTCAGGAAGATATAGCTGGCAACCGGGATATTCTCGTACCACCGGATTGTCCGCCGGCATTCGGGGCAGTATGAACGGGGCTTGATAATCGACCCGTTAATAGGCACCCTGTAGATCACGACGTTGATAAAGCTCCCCGCGGCGAGCCCGAAGAGAACGGCGGCCGCGATCACCGGGATCGTCATCTTCCCTCCCCTTCCTTTTCCTTCATACGCTTTTCCAGGCGGTCTATATACCTTTCGGCGAGCTCCCTTATATACCTGTTATCGGAATTTTCCGCCAGGTCCTTCCAGAGGACAATGCTCGTTTCGATGTCGCCCCCCTTTGCCGCCGCATCGGCGGCGAACCTTGCGGCGCGCTCGTCGGCCCCCGGCAGGGAGGCCGCCATCCTGAAATACCTTTCCGCCTCGGCGTAGTTTCGGCCGTCGAGGTAGTGCAGAAATCCCATCTCGTAGGTCAGCCAGAAATCATCGGGATTGTTTCTTATCCCTTTCTCCATGAGCTCGACTCCCGACTCGTAATCGTCGAGATCCTCGGTCAACACCAGGGCGCTGAGCTTGTAGGCCCCCTTGAACGCCGGGTCGAGATCGGTTATCACCCCGGCCAGGTGCTTGAAAAGATCAATATTGTTCTTGGCTGTCCTGTATCCGCCGTAGTACTGGATCGCCCTGAACCAGAGCAGATCGGCAGCCAGGTTCCTGTAACCGAGGGAGGCCGCCCGCATGAAACCGCTCGAAGGCAGGTAGGCTACCTCGATATCGGCCTTCCCCCTCGCGATCGGTTCCACCATGATAGCCGACTGCACCAGGGCGAATACCGCCGCGGCGGCTATCGCCGGATGAAGTGCTTTCCCCTTAATCTTCCAGCTCATCAGGAAAACTCCCGTCGCTTGAAGACGAGGCAGGCCAGATACAGGACGACGGAGCAGTAGACGGCGGCATACAGCGTGGCAAGGGCCGGATCCCACGTTCCGAACCTCAGGTGGTGCACCGCTTCGTTTCGGAAATTGAAAACACTGAGGTTGGGAAGGATATAATAGAACCCCTCCATGAGATATCTCACGACGGTCCCGCCGAACTTTCTGGCGAAAGCCCTGAGGTCTCCGCTGAGGCTCCCAGCTATGAAGATGCAGACGGAGAAAAACGAAGTGAGGACCGGCGTGGTGAAGGCGCTGAAGAAGATCACTATCGAGCATATCACCGACACTTCCAGCAGCGACATGTATATCGCCCAGAAGAAGGTGCCGGACAGCGATCCGCTGCCCAACGGGATCATTAAGGTCAGGATAACCGTCATTAGCGCTATTATCAGGGCCAGCGTGGAGAATATCCCCCAAAATTTTCCTATCAGATACTCGTGCCGCGAGACGGGCCTCGTGAGGACCATGAAGATGGCCTTCTTGTCGACCTCCTTGTGCACGAGGGACGATCCGGCGACAATGACGGTCAGCACGCCGAGAAGTGAGATACAGGCAAGCCCGACATCCATTATAATCTTTCCCTTCGCCGCTCCCACCGAAAGGGGGGACAGGACGTACGTGCTGAGAAACATTATCCCTCCGAATATGAGGACCACGTAGAGAATCTTCTCCCTCACAGTTTCCCGGAAGGTGTTCAACGCAATGCTGGCCACCCTTCTCACGATCTCACTTCCTTACTTTCCTCCCGCTCCCGCACGCCGGTCCTATCGCCGGCCGGCCGGCGGGACAGCTCTCCTAGAAAGACATCCTCGAGCGAGACGGACTGGTTCGCGACCCTGAGAATTTCTCCGCCGTTGTTGTATATATGCTGCAGAACGGTCCTCAGATATTCCTGCTTCTTCACCGTCAGAAAGATCTCCTTGCCGTTCGAATCGGCCCTTTCGATATAGTCGTCGAGGTCCGTCACATAAAACGAATCGGTCATCCTGGCGGTCACTTCGACCTTTCCCTCGTTTATCAGGAATATCTCGTCGAGCCCGATCGATTTGACTATTTTCCCGTCCCTTATAATGGCGGCCCGGTTGCAGAGGGCTTCCATATCGGGAAGGATATGGGAGGAGAAGAAAATCGTCTTCCCCTTCCTTTTAAGCTCGATAAGGATATCCCGGACCATCTTCCTCCCGAGAGGATCGAGCCCCGAAAAGGGTTCGTCCAGTATGAGAAGATCGGGATCGTGAAGTATCGCCTGTGCGAGGCCGCACCGCTGCAGCATCCCCTTGGAGAACTTTCTCAGGCTCATATCGAGGTGGACACCCAACCCGACTAGCGATGATGTCTCGGAGACTTTCGCGGCGATATCTCCCGAACGCAGCCCGCTCATCCTCGCGCAGAAGCGCAGGAACTCGCCAAGCGAAAGATGGGGGTAGAAGAAGGGGTTCTCGGGAAGGTAGCCGACCCTCGACATCGCCCTTTTATCGCCCGCATCCATACCGAAGATGGAGATCCGCCCCGAATCGGGCTTCATCAACCCAAGGATTATCTTTATCGTAGTCGTCTTGCCGGCCCCGTTCGGGCCGAGGAATCCGAGTATCTCGCCACGGTCGGCGCTTAGAGAGAGGCCGTGGAGAATTTCGCTCCTTTTGCGCGAGATATCCGCTTTGAACGATTTGTGGATTTCCTCTACCTTCAGAACATTCACAACGCTTCTCCCTCCGGCCGGCTCCTAGAAGGACCACCGGATGTGACCGCACCTGGATATCTTTCCACCGGCATGTGGCAGATTTCCTTGAATTTCCAGCAATTTTTCCATCTATCCTTGGGATTATGCGAAAAATATGCCTTTTCCCATACTCCGCTCGACAAGGCGGCCCCCAAATAAAAAAACCGGCATCCCTGCGGTCGGTCGAATCGCGGCCGCAAATAAAAAAGGGCGGCCCGCGTGAGCCGCCCCGATCAGGCCAATCCTGAACTCTATCTTACTGACCGGAGGTCAGCGTAATTACGATATTTCCCGCGTCCTTGCCGCATCCATCGATCGTGTAGCCGATATTGACGCCACCGACCACGACGGCGACATAACCCGTCTGACCGGAAGTGGCGGCACCGGCGAACACTGGCTCTGTGGCAACCTTGGTGAACGGATTCTCAAGCAGGTTTCCGCCGGGAAGAAGATCCTGCAGCACATCGCCGCTCGGCGTGGCGTCTGCGGCCGCAGCAGCGTAAACACCGTCATTCTGAACGGCGAAATCCTCGGCGGCGAGCTGAACCGTGTGGCAGTTCGACTTGACCGAGGCTTCCTTCGCTCTCGCCTGCATGTTTATAAAGTTGGGTATAGCGATCGCGGCAAGAATACCGATGATGACGACGACGATCATCAACTCGATAAGGGTGAAACCCTTGTTATTCATCTTGCACCTCCCTGGTACATTCTGTTCAGGGCTAAGGGGCCCTGATCTCCTACTGTTGTACGGTTCGTCGGAATGAACCGTTGATCTCTCCTTCGGGCCGGTTCCGTGCAAACCGGGTCCGAACCTCTAAACGCAAGGATTATGCCAATCCTCGGCCAGCGACTCTGTCAGTTAACAACCTGCTAATTATTAAGTTATAATCCCCCCTTCCCCTATGCGCACGCGGCGGTATTGTAAAATGCCATGAATACCTCTCTTTATGCATTATTTCCCACTTCTCAATGCTGGAGTTCCTTCTCCCTCTCGAGCCCGTACCTCTGTATCTTCCTGTACAGCGTCGATGCATTTATCCCGAGAACGGCGCTCGCCTTCTTCTTCTGCCAGTTGGTCTCCTCCAGCACCGATATCAGGTACTCTTTCTCCAATTCCTCCAGCGTCATCTGCGCCCTGTCCATCACGAGGCGGCAGGTGTCGCGTGTGTGGAGACGTATCTTGTCGGGCAGGTCGTGTGCGTCGACATCGTCGCCATCCTGCAGAATAACCGCCCTCTCGATGATATTCTCCAGCTCCCTTACGTTTCCCGGCCAGTCGTAACCGACGAGAAGGTCCATCGCCTCCTTCGATATCGATTTGGGCTTGCCGCTCTTCCCCGAGGCTATCTGGAGAAAATGATCCACTATCAGAGGGATATCGTCCCTTCTCTGCCTCAAAGGAGGGATAACGATAGGAATAACATTCAATCTGTAGTAAAGATCGGCCCTGAACTGCTCTTCCTTGACCGCTTTCTCGAGGTCGGCGTTGGTGGCCGCTATCAGCCTGGCGTTCACTTTTATCGGAACGGTGCCCCCGACCGGTATGATCTCCCTCTCCTGCAGGACCCTCAGAAGCTTGACCTGGATCGCAGGCGATGTCTCGCCCACCTCGTCGAGGAAGAAGGTGCCGCCGCTCGCCACCTTGAACAGCCCGTCCTTGTCTTTCACGGCCCCCGTGAAGGACCCCTTGACATGGCCGAACAGCTCGCTCTCGAGAAGGTTCTCCGGGAGCGCGCCGCAGTTTATGGAGACGAAAGGCTGGTTCGCCCTGCTGGAACGGTAATGAATAGCCTTCGCGACGAGCTCTTTTCCCGTTCCGCTCTCCCCGCATACGAGAATAGTGCTGTCGGTATCGGCCACCTTGTCGATGAGGGAGAAAACGCTCTGAATCTCCTCGCTCTTTCCAATGATCTCCTTGAAATCATCCTTCTTCTTGAGCTGCTTCTTGAGAAATACGTTCTCGTTCTTGACCCTGTGCATGTCGAGGGCGTTGCGCACGACCCTCTTGATATCCTCGTTCTTCGCGGCGCGCTTGATGAGGTAATAGAACGCCCCTTTGTTCAGCGCGGCAATTGCCGTCTTCTGGGAGGCGTAGGCGGTCATGATGATCACGGGCAGGGTGTGGTCGATCTCCTTGACCGCGGCCAGTACCTCTATCCCATCCATTCCCTCCATCCGGATATCGGTAATTACGACGTCGAAGTTCGAGGATTTGACCTCCTGGACGGCCTTCTTGCCGTTGCTCGCTGTCTTGACATCGTAGCCTTCCTTCTTAAGCATGATCGATAGGTACTGGCACATGCTTTTTTCATCGTCTACTATCAATATCCGTTCGCCTGCCATTAAATATGACCCCCGTAATTTAACACCCTAGAAGCCGCCGGCCTCGACCTGCAGCATCTCCTCGTCATGAATCTCTTCTTTACAAGATACCGGAAGAACGACGGAAAATACCGTTCCGCGCTCTTTGGAACTATTCACCTTTATCGTGCCGCTGTGGCTCTCGACGATCCTAGCGGCTATCGCCAGTCCAAGCCCCGTTCCACCCTGCTTCGTCGTGAAGAACGGTTCGAAAACGTGCGGGAGAACGTCGTCGGGTATGGCCGGACCGTCATTGTGGAAATCGATCTGGACGCAATCTTCGCTCCGCCCTTCCTCGAAAAGCCGGGCCGAGACCTTGCTGACATCTATCGTGAGGTTTCCGTTTTTTCTTATGGCCTCGCAGCCGTTTATCCCGAGGTTCAGAAATACCTGCCTGATCTGCTCATCATCGGCCTGGATCCTTACACCGTCGGCGCGGCATTTGAGATCTATAGACGACTTGTGCCCTAGCACCGGCGTATGCTTCAAAAGGAGGATCATCTCGCCGAGGCACTTCTCTATGTCGACCCGTGAGAAGGACGGCTTCCGCATCCTCGCGAACTCCAGGAAATCGGAGATGATCCTGTCGAGCCTGTCCGATTCTCTTATTATCAGATCCATCAATCTTGCGTTGTCGCCGCTCAGCTCCAGCTCTCCTTTCAGCATCTCTATCGATCCGCATATCGATGCGAGGGGGGCTCTTACCTCGTGGGCTATGGCGGCAGAAAGCTCGCCGACGGCGGCCATCTTGTCGGACTGCCTCATCTTCTCCCTCATCCTCTGGACCTCCGTGAGATCCTGGAATATCGCTATGATTCCCCTCTTTTCATGGTACTCGTCGAGTAGGAGGGAGATGCTGATACCGAGGGGAAGCACCTTACCGTCGTCCTTGATGACTTCGATCTCGTGCCGCTGCTTCTGCCTGCCGCTCGAAATGACGCGGCCCAGCTCCTCCACCAGCGAGGGCATTCCCGGAAGTATTTCGTTTATAGTTCTTCCCTTCGGATCGATCCTCGTATCTATTCCGAGTATGGCGACGGCGGCGGGGTTCACCGATAGGACTTCCCCATCCATGTCGGTGACGATCAGACCGCTGCTCATGTTCGTAAGGATGCTGTCGGTGCTGAGCTGTATCCTCCTGATCTCCATCTCTTTGTCGGCCAGCTCCTCCCCCTTGTTCTTGATATGCCTCGAGACGTAGCCGCTAAGAAGCCCCGCGAAGAAGAATATCACCAAGTTGATATATCCGCGCAGGAGGGGGCTGAAGAAATTCGATCCCGAATCGACGATCGCCCATCCTTCCGCAGGCGGACGGATCGATCCGCCGAGCTCGAGAAACGTATAGCCTATATAGACGGATGACGCCAGTATAGCGGTAATAAGGCCGCCCGAGACATGGAAGTACTGGCCTCCCGCGATTATCGGGAGTACGAAGAGAATCGTGAAATACGAAGCCCATCCGCCGCTGTAATGAGCCATCATCGTCAAGACGGCAATATCGACCACTATCAAAAGCCACATCAGGACCTTGAACGGAGCTCCGCTTCTGAAAGCGAGGTAAACCGATCCGGTAGCCAGGTAGGTAACCCCCAGCAGGCTGTACAGGGCGACCACCGAGATCGTGTTCTCGTCGAACTGGAAGGTCGTAATAGCGGCACCGATTATCACCGTGGCCACGACCAGCCTTAGAAAGGTCAATTTTCTCATTGCTTCCTCTTGTTCCAGAGGAAAAGCGCCAGAGAAGAAGCCCATACTTTCCGGCCCTCCCGGTTGATTAACCTGCTACTACTGTTACCAGCTTGAACATCGGCAGATACATCGCTATGAGCATTCCGCCGACTACCGCGCCCATGACGACGATCATTATCGGCTCTATAGCCGCGGTGAGCGCGTCGACAGCCGTGTCGACCTCGCTGTCGTAGAAGTCGGCCACCTTGTCGAGCATCTCGTCGAGGGCTCCGGTCTGTTCCCCGACACCGATCATCTGGACGACCATCGGCGGGAATACGCCGCTTCTCTTGAGGGGCTCGGCTATCGTGTTCCCCTCGCTGATCGACTGCTTGGTTTGAAGAACGGCCCTTTCGATGACCTTGTTACCCGCCGTGCGGGCGGTAATCTCAAGACCGTTGAGAATAGGCACACCGCTGGCGATGAGGGTTCCGAGCGTCCTTGTGAATCGGGCGACCGCTCCCTTTCTGATCACCGAACCGAGAATCGGTATGGTCAGCATGAACTTGTCGACCCTGTAGTGTCCGTTTTCCGTCTTGTAGAACCTCCTGAACATTATTGCCGCCCCCACCGAAACGGCGAAAAGGAGATACCAGTTCGCCCTTAGAAAATCGCTTATCCCCATGACTATCTTCGTCGGCAGGGGAAGGTCTCCGCCGAAATCGGTGAACATGTTGGCGAATGTCGGGATGATGAACATCAGCATGAAGATCGTCGCGCCCATGGCGACGGTGAAAACGATCGCCGGATAGGTCAGGGCGCCCTTTACCTTCCGTCTCAACGCGTCGGCCTTCTCGAGATAGACGGCGAGCCTGTTCAGAATCACGTCGAGGATACCGCCCGCTTCGCCGGCATCGATCATGTTTACGAAAAGGTCTCCAAAGCACTTGTGCTTGCGCAGCGCATCGGCCAGAGTCGAGCCCGATTCGACGTCGCTCATCACCTCGGTCACGATCTGCTTGAAGCTCGCCTTCTCGAGCTGACTCGATAGGATGTCGAGACACTGCACCATCGGCAGTCCCGCGTTTATCATCGTCGCGAACTGCCTCGTGAAGATCCCCATATCCTTGACGGTGATCTTGTTCTTCAGTCCGAAATTGAATTGAATATCTTTCGGTTTGTGCCTGATATGCGTGATAATGATCTTCCGCTTTCTCAGGTGATTGATCAGCTCGTTCTTGCTCTCGGCGACGAACTCCCCCGAGAGAACCTCACCGGTGGGCGTTCTGCCCTTCCATATATAGGTTGTAGCCATCTAAATGCCTCCTGAATCCTATCTTTTGAACTGGTAATCGGGCGTGCCGGTCTGCTCGCCCATCATCTGCTCGAGCTCTATCGGGTCGGAGCTTCTCCGGAGAGCCTCGTCATTAGATATCTTCCTGTCGCAGTAAGCCTTGAATAGTCCCTGATTCATTGTCTGCATGCCGTGCTTGTGGCCGGCCTGCATGAGCCCGTATATCTGGTGAATCTTATCGTCACGGATTGTCGCCCTGATCGCCGGCGTACATATCATCACCTCGGCGATGAGAACCCTGCCCTTGCCCGAGATATGCGGAACGAGCTGCTGGGTCAGCACGCCTTCCAGGACGAATGCCAGCTGGGCCCGTATCTGGCCCTGCTGGTTAGGAGGAAAGTTGTCGACGATACGGTTGATCGACTCGAAAGTCGAATTGGTATGGAGGGTAGCCAGGGCGAGGTGGCCAGTCTCGGCGATCGTGAGGGCCGCCTGCATCGTTTCGAGATCGCGCATCTCGCCTATCAGGATGACATCGGGATCCTGCCTGAGAACATGCTTGAGGGCGGACGCGAAAGTTTCCGTATCGGCCCTTACCTCCCTCTGGTTTACGATGCACTGCTTGTGCTGGTGGATATACTCGATCGGATCCTCGATCGTTATCACGTGAGCCTGCCGCTCGTTGTTTATCTTGTTTATGAGGCTGGCGAGCGTTGTCGATTTCCCGCTTCCGGTGGGACCCGTAACGAGAACCAATCCCTTCTGCTTCTCGGCGAAGGTCTTTACTATCGGGGGCAGACCCAGCTCGTTGAATTCCAGAATCTCGAAGGGTATCTGCCTGATGGCCAGACTCGTCACGCCCCGCTGCTGGAATACGTTCGCCCGGAACCTGGAAAGTCCCTGCACACCGAACGAGAAATCGAGCTCCTTCTCGTTTTCGAACCTCTTCTGCTGTTCCTCGGTCAGCACGCTGTAGGCTACCTGCTTGCTGATCTCGGGTGTTGTAATGGCGTGATTCGTCTTGTGTATGACCCCGTCGACCCTGAGCATTGGAGGGACGCCCGCGGTGATATGAAGATCGCTCGCCTTCTT
>CAZPAH010000089.1:0-12178 GCA_964584495.1 uncultured bacterium
ATTGAAGGGGTGATCCTCGATCTGAGGGGAAATCCGGGAGGACTGCTCAGTGCCGCATATGACGTTTCGGACCTTTTCCTCGGGAAAAACAAGCTGATCGTCTATACGGAGAGCAGGATTCCCCAGAACAACCAGAAATTCTACTCGAACGGTAAGAACGTGCATGGAGATTATCCGGTCGTAATCCTCGTCAACGGTGCCAGCGCCTCGGCTTCCGAGATCGTTGCCGGGGCCCTGCAGGACTGGGACAGGGCGATAATCGCGGGGAAGACGACCTACGGAAAGGGGTCGGTGCAGACCGTTTTCAAGGCCGAAGGGGGCGCCGCGCTTAAGCTCACGACCCAGAAGTATTTTACGCCGAGCGGAAGATCGATCCACAGGGACGTCGACCGTGATGGCAACGATATCGTGAAGGACAAGGATGGCGAGGATATCAAGCGTAAGGAGTACCATACCGCCTCGGGAAGGGTGGTTTACGGGGGCGGCGGTATCCAGCCTGACTGGGAGATCGACCTTCCCGAATTCACCGAGTTCCAGAGAAAGCTCGAGTTGAGGGGGATCTTCTTCAACTATGCGGTCCACTATACCGCCTACAATGAAGCCGACTCGACTTTCGAGGTGACGGACGAGGTTCTGGACGACTTCAAAAAATTCCTGTCGGAGAAGGAGATCGAGTATACAGACGAGGATTGGACCCCGGAAAACACTGAATATGTATCCCTCGGGATCAAGAGGGAGGTTTTCCGCAAGCTGTACGGAACGAGGGGCGCCTATATCGCCACGCTGCACGACGACGTGCAGGTTCAGAAAGTTCTTGAGATGTTCAGGAAGGCCCGGACGCTCGAGCAGATGTTCACGTACGTGAAGCAGCAGCAGGAATTGGCCAAGGCGGGGGCGAATTGAAAGACCGTATAGCGATTATTTCCGATTTCGACGGGACTATCGCTGAGAGGGACATCGGTCATCACTTTCTCGGCGGATATATCTCGGACTCGGCCGGCAGGGAAAAACTGCTCGAAAGCTGGAAGCTGGGGCTTATCAGCTCCAGGGAGTGCCTGGAGCAGGAGATCCGGATGCTGGATGCGGGCAAAGCCGAGCTCGACAGGTTCATCGAAGGGGAAAAGCTCGATCCGTTCATAAAGGATTTCGTAGATTTCTGCAACAGGCGCAAATTCGAGTTCCTTATAGTCAGCGATGGGCTCGATTACTATATCGACCGGATGCTGATGAAGCATGGACTCGGATACCTGGAGTTCAGGGCCAACCAACTCCTCTTCGACGGCGACCGGATAACCGCGGTAGAGTTTCCCTGGTACGACCTCCGCTCGTGCGAGATGTGCGGCAATTGCAAGAGGGCCCATGTCGAGGAGCTCGCCGGCAAGGGGTTTCAAACGGTATACATCGGTAACGGCTACAGCGACCGGTGCCCCATCGAATATGCCGATATCGTTTTCGCGAAAGGGGAGCTTCTCGATCACTGCCGGCGTATCAATGTCGACTGTATAGGCTTCGATAACTTCAGGGACGTAGAGCGCGAGCTTACCTCGAGGCTGTTCATGACCTGATCTTTCCGGCGGCCCCACCGTTCAGCCCTCGATCTGCCCCCGGTTTTTTTTCTGGATAGAGTCGGTGTAGATACGGCTTACATAGCCGATGAACTCGAAAATATCCTTATCCTCGATCTCGCTTTTCCCCTTGAGCTTCCTTAGCCGGTCCATGACATCGGTCATATCGTTGCGGGAAATGATCTTGTCGGAGTAGCATGACCAGAATTTATCGAGCGTGTATTTCAGCTCCTCTCCGTATTTCGCTTCGAGCTTGGGTGAAAGTCTGTCCTTGAGGGCGTCCGCCTCCGTTTGCCAGGTCCGGTGTGCCAGCCAGTTTCTCGGAAGCCAAAGCGCCAGTATAACCAAAACAACCACAACGGCGGCGGTAGCCGCCTTTTTCCCGCCGGTACTCAAGATTTCTCCTTCCGCCCTTGAGCCAGGGTCGATCTGAACCATCTTGTCGTAGCCTCGATGGCGCTATCCAACTCGGGCGTCGGCCGCCGCATCGGATGACCGATTCCGAAGGTATGACCGCACCCCTTTACCACAGTCATTTTTACCCTGCCGCCGCCCGGAAGTTCAAGATATCTTTGCGCCTCGCGTATCGAAACGGCCGCATCCCTCTCTCCGTGGACTACTAGATGCGGGATCGACATGCCGGCGGCCCTAGCCGGCAGATCGAAGGCCTCCCTGTTGCGGTCAATATCCTCGTAGTAGGAATAGTCCAGCCAGAGAGGGGCTTCGGAGCGGGCGTCGGTGAACGGCAAGCGCCCCGTCCTTCTCCACTCCCTCTTTCTTCGGTCGGTGTACCTGTCGAGGTTGGAAGGGGCCGACCATGTTACTATCGATCTTACTTCGCTGAAACGGGGTGCCGTAAGGATACAGTCGCACCCGCCCCTGCTGTGTCCCAGCATCCCCGAGCAGCCTTTCTCCGCGTTGAAGGGAAACGAAGGGGAAGAGGCGAACCGGCAGGTGCTCGCCAGATCGGCGATCTCCCTGCTGACGGTGTTACGGGCGAACTCCCCGGGCCTTGTAATGAGGCCTGTTTCTTCGTCCGTCCCACAGAGGGAGAAGCTGATCGTAAGAACGTGGAATCCGGCCTGCGCGATCATCTCCGATAGGTAGGGAAAGAACCCCCAGCCCTTATAGGCCAGGAAACCATGAGCCACGATTATCACAGGCGCCTCGTCGCCGGGTGAGACCGATCGCAGGTCCGCCCTCACCACGGGGGCATCCCCGTTTTCGATCTCGAGCTCGATCTTCTCCACCGGCATACCGTTCCGTTCGCGGTCGAGACACATACATCTCCTTATCCGGCTTCGCAGCAGGCCGGCTGCATTATTGAAGCAGCCGGATACGGCGTACAGTCTCGCACAGCCGCTTCGGCCGGTCAAAGCGATTCTTGCATCCTGTTCATCCATAAGCTATTATCATCTGAAACGGTAACCGGTGGAGGAAGGTTTGTCTAAAAGGATAATAGGCGGGATACTGCTGACCGTAGTTTTTCTCGTTGTCGCGAAGCGGCTGTCGACCAATAAGGCTCAAGATATCGTTCTAGAGGCCGGCGGCATGAGAATAGAGCATACGACGGTTTTCGAGCAGGTCGGGCCCGGCCGGCCGCTGCTCGAACTGAGAATCGCTCCGTCCGACGGTGTAGAGGCGAGGGTGGTGTTCCGCGTAGACGGCGCCGCCGAGGTCCTGTCGGCGGAGATGAGCGGGCCTGATGAGGGCAGGTGGTTTTTCCGCCTTCCCGACATGGGAAAGGGACACAGGATTCAGTATGCATTCGAGATAGATCGGGGAGGGTCGCAGCCCGAAAGGCTTCCCGAAGCGGAAAGCGACTATTTTCCCCTCAAGTACAAGGGGGAAGTATCGGCTCTGGTTCTCGTCCTGCATATCATATTCATGTTCGCCGGCTTCTTCTTCATGACCGAGAGTTTTATCGGAGCATTCGGTGTTCTGGCCGGGAGAGACGACAAGAGGTTTGCGGTCCTGATGACGAGGTGGACATTGATCACGATGTTCATCGGCGGGTGGCCTCTGGGATTTATACTTAACAGGCAGAGGTTCGGACCCGTTTGGGAAGGATTTCCGTTCGGCTACGATATCACCGACAACAAGACACAGATCATGTTTGTATTCTGGATCCTCGCTTCTCTCGTTTCATGGAAGAGCATAGTGGGAAGGGAAGAGGAGCCGGACGCGGTGCGGGCAAAAGGCTTCGCGGCCGCTGTAATCACCTCCTACGTGGTAAGCCTGGCGGTTTTCCTTATACCTCACAGCCTCTGACGGGGGTGCCTGTTGTCTTCGGGCGTCACGGATAATAATGCCCTGTTCGGGGGCTCTCCTCTATGCCTCGCCCCGATGGCGGGATACAGCGATGCGCCCTTCCGCTGCCTCTGCTTCGAGTACGGCGCCGACATCGCCGTCACCGAGATGGTCAGCGCCGACGGCCTGGTCAGGGACGGCGAAAAGACCCATAGGATAATGAGAAGGTGGGACGGCGAGGGTACGCTCGGCGTGCAGCTTTTCGGATCGGACCCGGTCACTATGGCCGGGGCCGCCGCTAGGGCCGCCGAGACATCCCCTTCGTTCATAGATCTGAATTTCGGCTGCCCCGTCAGGAAGGTGATCAGGAAGAACGGCGGAGCGGCCCTCATGCGCGATCTTCCCTTGATCGGGAGGATATGCAGGGAGGTTGTGCGCGGCGTCGATATCCCCGTGACGGCGAAGATCAGAAGCGGCTGGAACAGGGCGGGCGAGAATTACCTTGAGGCGGGGCTCGTTCTGCAGGATGAGGGGATAGCCGCCGTCACCCTCCACCCGCGGTTCAGGTCGGACGGATTTTCGGGAAGGGCCGAATGGGATCATATCAGGAGGCTCAAGGAGTCGCTGTCCATACCGGTGATCGCAAGCGGCGACGTGAAAAGCGTGGACGATTATCTCAAAGTTGTTGAAGAAACCGGATGCGATGCTGTTATGATAGGGAGAGGAGCGTTCGGCCGCCCATGGATATTCAGGGAAATCAAGGATAGGCTGGCCGGGCGCGAAGTCCGGCCCGTCGGCGAGCGCGAAAGGATAGACGTTCTAGAGCGGCTCGTGAGGATGGAAGTGGAATGGAAGGGAGAGGGGCTGGGGGTAATCGAGATGAGAAAGCACTACAGGTGGTTTCTGAAGGGTATCGCCGGCACCAAGGATTTCCGTTGCCGGCTGTCGATCGCCCAAAACCTGGTCGATGTGCTGGGGATCATATCCGATCTTAGAGAGGAGACGGACAGGAGATGGAAGAGGGACGAATAAGAGAGCTGCTCGATATGGTGGCCCGGGGAGAGTTGGACGTCTCCAAGGCCCTGCGGCAGCTGAGGATCCTGCCTTTCGAGGAGATAGGATTTGCCAAGGTGGATCATCACCGCTCCCTCCGCCGGGGGTTTCCCGAGGTTATCTTCTGCGAGGGAAAAACACCCGGGCAGATCGCGGCTATAGCGCAGAAGATCCTCGACCAGGGGGCGAACGTCCTTGCGACGAGATGCGATCCCGCCCTATTCGCCGGCGTAAGCGAGAAGCTGCCCGGCGCCGTCTATCACGAGGAAGGACGTCTTTTCGCCGTTGTGAGGACCGATCCGGGAGAGACCGGCACCGTCGCGGTCGTTTCGGGAGGAACGTCGGACAGGCCCGTGTCGGAAGAAGCGGCGCTCACGGCGGGTTACCTGGGGTGCGGGGTGAAGCGGTTCTACGATGTCGGAGTCGCCGGTATACACAGGCTGCTTTCATGCTGGGAGGATATACGCAAGGCTGACGTAATCATCGTTGTGGCGGGGATGGAGGGAGCTCTGGCGAGCGTGGTCGCGGGGATGTCGGATTCGCCGGTCATAGCCGTTCCGACCAGCATAGGGTATGGCGCGAGCTTCGGAGGGCTGGCCGCCCTGCTGGCGATGCTCAACAGCTGCGCCGGGGGTGTCACTGTCGTAAACATAGACAACGGGTTCGGTGCCGCCTATGCGGCGGCCGTTATCTGCAGGAAGGCCGCAAAGCGCGGCCGGCCGGACGATGAGGCTTGACCGGCGGGGCGCCGGGGGGCAGTTCGGGCGAGGCAGGTCTTCATGTAATCTTTGGGAGGTTCTGATTTGAGATCGTCGAGCGGCGGGAAAAATGTCCCGCGGATGCTGGTTTTCGATCCGGCCGGAGGGATGAGCGGCGACATGTTTCTCGGTTGCCTGTTCGGGCTGGGGGTCCGTCCGGCGCAGGTGGTGAAGGAAGTCTCCACGCTGCCGGGGTTGGAACCGTTCAGGATAATCTCGGGGCGGGTCAAGCGCAGGGGTTTGTCTGCCGTAAGGGTGAGGGTAAGCTGCCGGCAGAAGGCCGCTTCCAGGGATCTTGCCGGCATACTCGGCATGATAGAGAAATCCCGGCTCGACGACCGGGTCAAGGAGATATCGTGCGGCCTCTTTCGATTGCTCGGGGAGGCCGAGGGGAAAGTGCATGGGGTCGAGGCGTCGGGCGTCCACTTTCACGAGGTCGGTGCGGTCGATTCGATAGTGGATATCGTAGGCGGGGTGGTCGCCCTGTCGATCCTCGGATACCCCGCCCTTTACCACAGGCCCTTTAGGCTGGGATGCGGGATAATATCGATATCGCACGGCGAGCTGCCCCTTCCGGCGCCGGCTACGATCGAGCTCCTCAAAGGAAGAAGGGTCACGATGAGCTCCACCGAGGGCGAGATCGTCACTCCGACCGGCGCGGCGCTGATGAAGGGTCTTGCCGCCGAGATGCCGGCCGGGCTTACGTTCAGGCCGGGGAGGATAGTTTACGCCGCCGGCACGAGGGATAAGGGTCCCGAGCCTGGTATGCTACGGGTCGTCGAGGGATTTGAGGCGCCGCTGGGACGCCGTCTCGCCGTCATCCGATCCACGATCGACGATATGAACCCGGAGATCTACGGTTACCTGCTTGAGAGGCTCTTTGGCGAAGGGGCGCTCGAGGTTTACCTCACCCAGGTCCTGATGAAGAAGAACCGTCCCGGCCAGCTCCTCACCGTTCTCTGCGAGCCCGAAAGGGCCGAGGCTCTGTCCGGGCTGATATTCGAGGAGACAACCACCCTCGGCTTAAGGATCGGCTTCGAGGACAGGACGGAGCTCGAGAGGTGGAACGAGAAGGTGATGACGGGGTACGGCGGGGTAACGGTCAAGTGCGGAAGGCTTCCCGGTGGGAGGGTAAAGGTTTCCCCCGAATTCGAGTCCTGCAGGGCCGTGGCCGTCGAGCGGGGGGTCGCGGTGAATCTGGTATACACGGCGGCGCGCTGCGCCGCGCGGACAGGGACGGAGGGACCCGAAGCGAAGAAAAGGCGGAGGAAGAAGAGATGAGGCGGAGCGTATTTCTTCTTTTGATACCGGTCCTCGTGGTCCTTTCCTGTGCGGGACCGCGCAGGTCTATCTCGAACAAGCCGGTCAAGAAGGTCGTCACCCGGAGGGTCGCCCCGGGCGAAACGTGGGAATCCCTCGCCGAGCGGTTTTACGGCGACAAGGCTCTCGATGCGGATCTCGCCTCATACAATGGATTGGACCCATCGGTGGAGCCGGAACCGGGCTCGGGCGTGAGGATACCGCTGACGGCGCGGGATCTGAAACGTCTCGGCGATAAATCGGAAGCGGCGGCCGCCTACAACCGGGGACTGGATATGGCCTCCAGCGGGAATTTCGCCGGCGCGATAGATAAATTCCGGGAGGCCGTAGAAATCGATCCATCGCTTCTGGACGCTTCGTTCAATCTCGGTGTCGTGTACCAAAAGCTGGGACTTCACTCCAACGCCGCGACGGTTTTCGAAGGACTCATCGTGAAGGAGAAGGAAAATCCGGAGTACTACTATGCCCTCGGCGCTTCCCTTTTTCATCTGGAGCGGTACGAGAAGGCCTACGAAGCTTTCCATGAGGCCCTGGAGATAGACCGGATGCACCTGAAATCTCTATTCTCGATCGCGGTCGTCTGCGAGAGATCGGGAAAGACTCAAGAGGCGGCCGGTTACTGGAGAAGGTACATCCAGTCGGCCCCGGAAGGGGAATGGCGCGAAGAGGCGCGCCGCCGGCTCGAAGCATTAAACGAATAGGAAAGGCATGCTGTCAAGGGATCAGCTGCTGCATATCGTCGAGGAGTGGCTCTGTGCATGGGAAGAGCACGATCTGGACCGTGTCGTCGCTCTATTCGATGAAAACGGCCGTTTCGAGAACTGGACCGGTGTCGGAGTCGCCGGCAGGGAGAATATCAGGAAAGCGTGGAAGGGCTGGTTCGATAACCACGGCGGATTCAGGTTCGTCGGAGAGGAGATATTCGTAGACGAAGAATCGCAGGAGGTCGTCTTCAGGTGGAGATACGAAGGACCTTCATTCGGCAAGGGCGGGGGGGGGAGTTTCGAGAAAAGGCGCGGCGTCGATCTTCTTCGTTTCGACCGGGGCAGGATAATCGAGAAATCGTCCTACTGCAAGACGGTAATAGAGGTCGACGGCAGGAAGGTTCCCCTCACCCCATCGAAAGGATCGAAGTGACCGGTTTCGGTGAATTCGTGGAGAGACATACGGCGATTATAGAACCGCTCGAGAGGGAAGGCGCCGTCGCCTACTGGAACGCTTCGATAAGCGGAAACGGGAAGGACTTCGAAAGGTATTCGGCGATCGCCCTCGAGAAGGAGAAGATCTACTGCAACGGGGAGGAATTCCGCTACGTGAAGTCCGTCAAGGAGTCGAACGTAACCCGGGAGGGACATCTCGAGAGGATAGCCGACATTCTGTATAGGCGTTACCTCGGCAACCAGATCGATCCGGGACTCCTGAAAAAGATAATAGTCCTTTCCACCGAGGTGGAGAATAGGTTCAGCGTATTCCGGCCGCGGCTGGGCGGAAGGGAGCTGACCAACAACGATGTCAACGGGATCCTCAGGGAATCGACGGATTCATCACGCCGGCGGGAGGTCTGGGAGGCGAGCAAAAGCGTGGGAAGGATAGTAAGCGATGACCTCCTGAGGCTCGTGGAGATGAGAAACGAGGCGGCCGGGGCCGTGGGATTCGGCAACTATCATTCCATGGCGCTGGCCCTTGCCGAACAGGACGAGGCCGAGCTCGACGCGATATTCGCGGAGCTTGAGGATCTCACCCGCGAACCTTTCCTCGAGGCGAAGGAAGAGATCGACGAGGAATTTTCCGGAATCTACGGGATCAGCCCGGATGATATTCGTCCCTGGCATTACCGCGATCCGTTCTTCCAGGAGGGATCGGTGACCGGCGGTGTGGATCTCGATAAATACTATTCGGGAAAGGATATCCTGGCCATAGCGAGGGAATTCTACGCGGGGATCGGTCTGCCGGTCGACGATATACTGGAACGGAGCGATCTGTACGAACGGAAAGGCAAGAATCCGCACGCCTTCTGCTGCGATATCGACAGGAAGGGGGATATCAGGATCCTCTGCAACCTGAGGAATGATTTCCACTGGATGGAAACAATCCTCCACGAGCTGGGGCACGCCGTCTACGACAAGTATATAGACCGTTCGCTTCCGTTCCTCGTCAGGATCTATCCCCATATCGCTGTGACCGAAGCGGTGGCGATGTATTTCGGCAGGCTATCGAAGGATCTCTGTTGGATGAAGCGCGCGCTGGACCTCGGCGGCCGCGGGACGGAAGAGATGGAAGGGGAGCTGAAGAGATCCTCGAGAAACCGCCAGCTTGTTTTCGCCCGGTGGGTGCAGACGATGTACAATTTCGAGAAGGAGCTTTACCGGGATCCGGGACAGGATCTTAATGCCCTCTGGTGGGACATGGTCGAAAGGTATCAGTTCGTCAAAAGGCCCGATGACCGCGACGAGCCCGACTGGGCGGCGAAAATACACATAGTTTCTGTCCCGGCTTATTACCATAACTATATGCTGGGAGAGCTGATAGCCTCTCAACTCCAAGACCGCGTGAAAAGCGGTGTCGCCGGCGCCGCGGGTGATGAAGGATGCATCCACGGAAATTGCGCCGTGGGGGAGTTCTTCAGGGAGTCCGTTTTCGGGCCGGGGAACACCGTTTCGATGGGAGAGCTCCTTGAGACCGTTACAGGCGCGAAACTCCAGCCCCGCTTCTTCGTGGATCAATACATCGAGGAGAAATCTTGATCTGGCTTTTTCCCGCAGCCGGCTGCTCGATCCTGATAGCCCTCATCCTCAAGGTCAACGAGGGGAAGGGGGGAAACCGCCTTCTTCTGGCGGGGTCCAACTATATTGCAGCCTCGTTGATAGCCCTGCTTCTGCTCGGTGGGCGAATCCCCGCGCTGTCGACGGTGACGTTTGGCCTGGGCGCCCTTACCGGGACGAATTATGTGATCGGATTCCTCGTCCTCATGGCAGGCATATCGAGGGGGCCTCTGGCCGTCCCGGTGACCGTCATGCGGCTCTCCGTAGCCGTTCCGGTAATCGTATCGATCCTGGTATGGAAGGAGCAGCCGGGGACGGCGCAGTGGCTGGGAATCGCGATGGGTCTTGCGGCGATAGTGCTTTTCGGATGGGGGCTTAATTCTACGAAGCGAAAGGGGAACGAGGGGGCCGTTTTCTGGATTTTGATGGTAGCGATCTTCCTCGTGATGGGATCGGGAGACCTCCTGCTGAAGGCATTCAGGGAGAGTTCGGCCGGGACGAACCGTATCGCTTTCACCTGGGTCCTGTTCGTCATGGCAGCGGCGATTTCCTGGCTGCTTATTGCGGCAAGGCGCATCCCGATCGAGGGTCGTACCTTCATGCTGGGGCTTCTGCTCGGAGTCCCGAATCTGTTCAGCACGGTCTTCACACTGATGGCGCTTCGCTCGATCCCCGCCTCGATAGCCTTTCCGTTCATAAACCTTACGGTGATATTCGGTTCCACCCTCGCGGGATTTATCATATGGAAGGAAAGGCTCGGCGGGCTGGCGGTCGCCGGCCTGCTGGTCGCGGCGGCCGCGCTTGTTCTCCTGCCGATGCGGTGAGGCCGGATACCGCCTGCCCGCCCCGGGCGCCGGGTAAAAGGTAAAGGATAATTTATGGCAAGGTTTCAGCCTTTTTTTCGTTGATATAGTATAGGGGGGGCTAGATATCCTTAAACGGATTGTGGGAGCCGTAAGAAATTTGAAAGTGGAGAAGGATCATATAAGAAAGGTGAAGGGAGACTGATATGAGGAAATCGATAGTTGCCTTGATCGCCGTCGTGCTGGTTGTTTCCGGAGCGGCACGGGCCCAGGAAAAGAGCATGTTCAGGATCTATCTCGATGACAGGACGCCGGATAATTTTATCAAAGCTTTCGAATCGTATGAATCGCAGAGAAAGGATACGATGAGCTATGACGCTACGGTGACGTTGGCCTATCTAAACCTCATGGAGCTGGAGAAAAACCTCGACCTTCTCGGAGCGAACGTCGAGAACCTCGGAAACCGTTCGAAGTTTCAGTACGCCAATATCCTTCTGGAGTTGGAAAGGTATGACGAGGCGATCGATCTGTACTGTCAATTGAACGTGAAGGCTCCGAAATGGTCATGCCCGTGGAGGCACAAGGGGGAGGCGTACTGGAAGAAGAAGGATTACGCCGATGCGGTCGAGGCGCTGGAAAAGGCCATAGAGACCAGGGAAACCCACTATGACGCTTACGTGATGCTGGCCCGGGTGCTCAGGGATATGGGGGATAATGCAAGGGCGCTCGATGTTCTGGAGAAGGGACTCACCTACTACGGCAAGGATATCGAGGACCCGGAAGAGGAAGTGAACTCCCTGGACATGAATTTTCTGTACCTCGATCTGCTGGAAAAAAACGGCATGACGGAGAAGCACCGGAAACTTCTGGAAAAGATTAGGAGGATCGCCCCGGACGACGAGAGGCTGAAATAACCGGGCGATCTGATGAGCGGCCTGGAAGCAGAATATCCCCGGGGCGCTTTCGTATAAATGACCGGTTATCTCGACGGTAGCGCGATCGACGGTATACGGACGGCAACTGGGCGCTCGATTGGCGGGCGGGCCACCAGGATGAATGATACGACTGCTCCTCGGCGCACAGCCAGCCTCTGAACTCAAACCTCAAAGCCTATGCCGCATGGCATCTCTGGGCGAGGATCGCCGGGTGGGACGGAAACTGAGAGAGCCCGCCGGAAGATCGTCCTTCCACCAAATAGCGTCCCCGGTTTATAATCAACCTGAAAGGGGAATGTAATGCTTGCAAGTTTTTCGGTGCTTCCGCTGGGCATCGGTGAGAAGCTGGGCGAACATGTCGCCGGGATCATTCCGCTGATCGAGGAATCTGGGCTCGATCACAGATTCGGCGCGATGCAGACGACGATCGAGGGCGACACAAACGGCGACGGGAAACTGTCCTACTTTGAGGCGCATCCGGAATGGTACGGACTGCGTAACGGAAAGAGGAGTCCGAGGGCTGACGTTTCTCCCGGGGATAACTATTGTACATCAAATATGGATGCCAATCATGAGTTGGCTAAGAACCTGGTCCAAAGTCTGATAGACGGCGAATGGCATAATGTCGATATAATTGATTTCTGGATGCTTGACAATGGAAAATGGTGTGACTGCGAGAACTGTCAAAAACAAGGAGAATTAAGTGACCGGCTGATGGACGTCGGCTACGTT
>CAZPAH010000090.1:0-11795 GCA_964584495.1 uncultured bacterium
GATAACAGAGAACACTAATCGTTTTATACTCAAAGGAGGAAATCCAAGTGCGAGGTAGTTCTTATGCAGAATCAGGGCCAGCACCAGGCTCAGGATAATGCCTACTGCCAGCTCCTGCCATTGATAGCTCGATGTGAGAGTTAGCCAGATTATTATTAGTATTAAAAAGAGATAGAGGAAATTCCTTGCTCGATGTGATTCTTCCTTATGAACCTTCACCGACACCTAGACATATCCTTTCATTATTGCACCCCTCAAAGAATCTCTTGCCTGTTATCCGGGCGGGATCGATCCCGCACCGCAGCCTCATCCCTAGAGGAATAATAGGCCAGCCGCGCTATTTCCCTGCTCAGATCAACGCAAGTGATCTTTATATTGTCCGGCATGAGCAGTTGGCATGGAGCAAAAGACAGGATGGCACGCACGCCTCCGTTCGCCATGCGGCGGGAGATCTTAGGTGCCTCCGATTCGGGGACGGCCAGGACACCGAGCTGGATGTTCTCGTCCTTAATTCTTTTTTCCAGGTCGGCCGCGTCCTCAACGGTTACTTGATTTATTTTCTTTCCTATCACTGCGGGCCGATTATCGAAGGCCATTACGATCTTGAAGCCCTCCGATTCGAAATTCGAATATGCCAGCAGCGCCTTTCCGATATTTCCCACGCCGACCAGGGCGACCTTATTGACCGGATCCAACCCAAGAATGCTTCGTATCTTTTGAATCAGGTCATCGACTTCATACCCGACCCCCCTCTTTCCCAGTTCGCCGAAATAGGAAAAATCCTTCCGTATGATGGAGGGCTTGACGTTGCAAACCTCGGCAAGCCTTGAGGAGGAGACGGTCTTGACATTTTCCTTCTGCAGGCACACAAATGCCCTGAAATAAAGAAGAAGGCGGCTGATCGTCTCTTGCGGTATTGATTTATTCATATTCTCAACCTTGTGATAGTGATCACATTCACATTGTATGGCATTTTATACGGCGTCACCACCGACGTCAACAACTTTTTTACCGTGCCCTGCAAATTTTTTAATGTAATGATTTCAACGGGTTGAAGGCGCGCACCAACGATAATCCCCAACATGGACAGCTTTAGAACTCCCATTGCCTAGAAATGGCTTACTCTAATAAACGTTATCAGGAAATAGGGCATGAAAAGTGTGCAGGTTGTGTGTAATATAGGGAAAGAAATGAGGCAAAAGGGAGAATCGAGATGAAAAGATCAGGGATAATACTCTTGGTTTTGATGATGTCATCAATAGTTTTCGGACAGGAATCCAAAATGGCTGCTCTTGAAATATTTTATAAGAATAAAAGGCCTTCTCAACAGGCACTGGCGGAAATCAATAAGGTAGTCGAAAAATACGAGAAAACCTACAAGGTTTCCTACTATCTTATCACCGATCCATCGAATTCCGGGATAATCGGCAAATACGGCCTGCCATCGACACACTTTCCGGTAGCTGTTGTAATCAACGGAATATTTACAGCTGAGATCGATGGCAGGATCGTCTCTTTTGTTCATTTTCCGGAGTCCATGAAAGGCATCGGCAGGCATGAAGGCAACTGGTCGATTTCCTGCCTGGAAGCCGTATTGAAGGATAACTCTCTATTAGCCGACAAAAATATCCTACCGGAGTTGAAAGAGGAAAGCGAAAACGAAAAGTGCGATGAATCGGAATAATTATTTGAGGGTACAGCTCTCGGTAGGGTAACACAAGACCGGCACCAAGAATCCGTCTACAACTGCTTGGAAATCCAGACGATTTGGTTTATAATCGAGCGGGGCGGCGTTCTATGCTCGAACGCCGATTTTACCAGAAACTCTGATTTTCGGGACAGGAGAAAACCATGAGGCTATCTATCAGCTGTATGCTACTGATTTCGATATTGGCGCTCAATTCCGGTTGCGGCTCGGACGAAAGCCCCGTCGAGCCGGCTTCCTCGGCCAAGGCGATCACCTCCTTCAGCTTCCTGGCTTCAGACAACACCGCGTTGGCGGTCGACGTTGTCGCCTCCATAGCCGGATCGTTGATAACGGCCGCCGTGCCCGCCGGAACCGACGTGACCGGACTTGTCGCGACCTTCACGACCACCGGCGAGTCGGTGAGCGCCGGCGCGGCCCCCCAGGTCAGCGGCACTACGGCCAACGACTTCTCCTCTCCTGTTACATATACCGTGGTCGCGGAGAATGGATCGACTCAGGACTACACGGTAACAGTGACCGAGGAAGCGAGCGCTAAAGAGATCACCGCCTTCAGCTTCCTCGCCTCCGACAACGCGGCCCTGGCCTCGGACGTCGTGGCAGTTATCGTAGGGACATCTATCACCGCCGTCGTGCCGACCGGAACGGACGTGACCGCGCTCGTAGCGAGCTTCACCACCACCGGTGCGTCGGTCCGAGTCGGCCCGACCACGCAGGTCAGCGGCGCTACGGCCAACAACTTCTCCTCTCCGGTCATATATACCGTAGTCGGCTCTGACGCCTCCACAAGGGACTACACGGTAACCGTAACCGATGCTTCGAGCTCTAAGGAGATAACGGCCTTCAGCTTCCTCGCCGACGACAACGTGGGTCTGGCCGCCGATGTCGTCGCCTCGATCGTCGGAGCTTCGATCACAGCCACCATACCGATCGGGATGGACGCAAGCGCCCTCGTCGCAACCTTCTCCACAACGGGATCCTCAGTGCGCGTAGGCCCTACCACCCAGGTCAGCGGTGTCACTGCCAACGATTTCTCATCGCCGGTCACATATACGGTGGTTGCGGAGGATGCGTCGACACAGGATTACACCGTCACCGTAAATCATTCGGCTATATGGAACGGCAACTACACGATCCACAACGCCGACGACATGGCGGTCATCGAGGGATACACGGAGATAACGGGGTACCTGCAGATTATTTCCAACCTGACCGACGTGGACGGGCTTTCGAGCCTTACCACGGTCGGCGGAATGCTCCAGATCTACAACAACATGTCTTTGACCGATCTTACCGGGCTCTCGTCGCTCACTTCCGTCGGAGGCAGGCTGGAGATCTACAACAACGACGCATTGACCAACGTCACCGGGCTCGGCGGGGTTGCCACGGTCGGTCAAAGCCTCGAGATCACCGGCAACGATCTGCTCGTAAACCTCGACGGGCTCTCCGGACTTGGTGCGGTAGGGACATTCGTCGAGATCATCAACAACTACGTACTGAACAGCATCTCGGGCCTTTCGAACCTTACTTCCATCCCCGGTTCGCTTGTAATCGAGCGCAACCCGCTGCTCGCCAGCCTGACGGGGCTCGAGCAGATCACATCGATCGGTATAGGCGATAACGAGCTCGGCCTGGAGATTTCCGGTAACGATGCTCTTTCCGATCTTACGGGACTCGACAATCTCGTGTCGATCACCGGAGGCATTCAAATAAATGGTAATGACCTTCTCACCTCCCTCGAGGGGATTGGCGACCTGGCGTCGGTCGGCGAATACATCTCGATCACCGGCAACCCGCTCCTTGCAACCCTGGCCCATCTGGCCTCCTTGACATCGGTGCCGTCCCTCATAGTCGGTAGCAACTACTACGGCGGCAACCCCAGTCTCACTACCATCGATATCCCGACGCTGGAAAGCACCGGCAGGCTGTCGGTCGAATCGAACGCCGGGCTCATCGACCTTGCCGGTCTGACTTCGCTTGCGAGCATCGGCGATCTCTCAGTAAACTCCAACGCATCTCTTACTACCCTCGGGTTCGGCTCGGCCGCCGCTTCACCGCTAGTCGTCACCGGCTACATCGAAATCTTCCGCAACGACATGCTCGAGGACCTGGGCGGTGTCGAGGCCACTACTACCCTCAGCGGTTACGTAAAGATAATCGACAACCCGCTGCTCAACTCCATCTCCGCTCTCAACGGCGTTGTCTCTATCGGCGGTTATCTCCATATCGGCTCGGTAGACTTCGGCGGAAATCCCAGCCTTCCCGACCTCGGCTTTCCCAGCCTGCAGACAATAGGCGGGTATCTCACCATCGAGGACAACGATAACGCAGCATTGACCAGTCTCGCGTTCGGCAACCTGCAATCGGTTGGCGGAAGTATAGAGATCCGCGACAACGCCAATCTCCTCGACATCGCCGGCCTCGACAACCTGACAACGATCCAGGGCAGCCTGGAAATCGAGGACAATGTCGATCTCATCAGCATTTCGGCGCTTGACGGGATCGCCTCTATTTCAGGCAACCTGTTGATCGACAGCAACATCTCGCTGGACAACCTGCTCGGACTCGACGACCTCACCACGATCGGCTACAATCTCATAATCGCCAACAACCACGAGCTCGATCATCTCGACAACCTGGCCTCACTGACCTCGCTCGGCGGCAACCTCGAAATCGACAGGAACTACACCCTGGACAACATCGACGGCCTTGCCGGCCTCACAGCGCTGAACGGCTCTAACAGTCACCTGTGGGTGATGAACAACTCGTTACTTCGGAACATCGACGGCCTAAACGGCATCCAAGCGATAAACGGACAGGTCTGGATATCTTATAACGGGATCTCCAGCCTCGACCTGTCCAGCCTGCAGGCTATTCCCCGCGACCTCCGTATTCAGAACAACACCAACATCTCCACGATCGACATGCGTTCACTTACCAGCATCGGGATCGACCTCATTCTCGACAACACATCGGTCATATCCTCTATCAACTTCGACGCCCTCACACACGTGGGACGCCATATCTACATCCGCGGCATCCAGGGACTGACCGACCTCTCTATCCTTGCCGGCTTCGCGGCTTCCAGCGACGCGCTCGGCGGCGACCTCGCGCTGGCTAACAATTCGAGCCTTTCAAACATCGACGTGTTGAGCGGTTTCACATCGATAGTAGGCTATCTGGACATCACAAATAACGACAACCTGGCATCGCTGGATCCGTTGGCGGGTATTTCATCAATCGGCGGTTCACTCTGGGTGCGCAACAATGCGCTTATATCGAACCTCGGCGGCCTTGCGTCTGTATCCTCGATAGGCGGCCTGCTGATGATCGACGACAACCCTTCGCTGACCGCCCTCGGACTCGACGCCCTCTCGAGCCTCACTTATGACCTGTACGTGCGGGACAACGCGAACCTTTGCGCGGACCGGGCCACGGATCTCCAGGCTCAACTCGAGGGTTACGGCTGGGCCCGAACCGCCTACCTGTCGGGAAATACCGGTTCCTGCCCTTGATCGGCAGGGACACGATTATTTATGAGACTTGATCCACCGTTGCGGTGTCGAATGATGAGAAAGACTGCGAACCTGGTTCCACGATCGTCAATATTGAGCTCGTACTTATCACCATAGCGGATGGAATTAATGGAAGGGACGGACGGATTGAGCACCATTATCTTTTCAGGTCGGCTTCTGTAATGCAAGACATACATCTCCCATCAACCTTCTACACTTACAAGTTGATATCGTTATGTCATATAACTTGCCGAGTTTGCCAATAACCGGATACTTACAGAGATACCCCTCGACAAACGACCAGCGCTTTTCCTCTTTCCCCCGAAATCCATTGTAGAGAAAAACATCGAGCAATTCGGAAATGCTGTTATAGGCGTATTTCGTATCCCACCCATGCCCTCTGCGGATCAGTTTGTGAACCCATAGGGGAGTATGTCTCGCCAAGACAAACTCAGGAGCCAGTGTATTCGGCACTGTAGCTACGAATAGTCCGCCCGGAGCAAGTACCCGGTAAATCTCCTGGGATGCCCCATCGATGTTCTTTACGTGCTCTAACACGTAATTCGCAAGAACGGCGACATAGCGACCAGAGCTCACCGGTCTCATGTCATCAATTGAACACTGCCAGCATTTTCTTACCGTAGGAAAATCTACATTGCAGTCCTCAATGTCTATGCGATCACAAACATATCTGCATCCAACTTTTACAAGCTGCCCCTCGATCGATATACTCCGCCCTGCGCCTGCATTTAAAATCCGGTGTGCATTTGCATCGGTTTCATGTGATTTCAGGAACCGGGCAAGCTTCTCGACTAGATGCTCCTCTGCCGGTGTCGGCATACGATAACCTTACTGTGGGACAGCGGCCTAACACCCAGCCAATAAACCGGGACAACTACACCGCCGTTCGGAAGAATCCTACTACACGATCAAACTGCTCTTTCACCCTGCCCTTCCCAATAAATGTTTCCGCTTCAACTGCGGGCTTTCCTGGCGCTGCTTATCCTCTCCGCTGCTAGTAACAGGCATACGCCGACTTAGAACAAAAGTTAATTTTTATTAGCTGATTTTGAGAAACCCTTATTTCCTCAACGACCACATTCTATCACAACACTCATCAGATTGCAGCAATTTTCTTTAAGCTCCTATAGCAGATTCATCGACTTATCGTTGCAAGTGCGCCAAAACAGAAATATCCAACTTGAAAAATTTCGGATCCGATCGTATTAGCTGTCTGTCGGCATATCCATCCCATTTCGTCGGCACGCTTTAGATTAAGGCAGGCCCAACCGATCCAACAGCTCATCGATCCTCGGATCGCTCGGAAGTTGCATGCAATCCAATGGAGTGACTCTGAACCAAGGTAAAAAGCTGTCGCGCTCCTCACATGCTTTCTTTACCCACTCGAACGCTTGATCCATTTCTCCACGAATCAGGTAAATCATAGCAAACCCCATTGGTTGGATATATTCACGGCTTGCCCTTTTCTTCAGGCTATTGAATAGGCGCTCGGCGACATCCTTGTCTCCAAACCGATAATGAATCATAGCGGCGTTCGCGACATTCATGGGAACGCCACCGGAAAGCTTTAAAGATTTATCGATCTCTGCAATAGCTTCTTTGATCTTCGAATTTTCCAGATACAACTGGCTGAGGTGATTGTGTGAGAACCAATCATTGGGCTCTATCTCGAGCCATTTTTGAAACTGTTCTATCGCCTCGTCGTACCTTCTCTTGAGATTCAAGTAGAGGGAATAGTCCCGGCGGGCGTACCCCGTCATCTCCAAACCCTTTTGAAATCGCTACTCCGTCACATCAACGTAGAAGATCTGGCCGGGACCGCCTCCCGGTCGCCCCTCCCAAACGATAAACGATCCATGCAGGGAAGGCTCAAAGTCGTTGTAGTCGTTATCGGTTATCTCCTGGACCATCATGCCGTCCCAGTAGCGGATCTCCCAGTCGCCGTCCCAAACCCGGAAAGCGACGGTTCCGGCGTAGAGGCAGGGATCGTAGCCATTGGCCACATCGTGCACGGTATCACCGTCCCAGTATGCGATCATGGGAGTTCCGGTCCCGTATTGATAGGCCAGGGTGCCCTCGTACAGCACGTAGCTGGTGGTCATGTTGGCGTCGATGATGTCGGTGATGTCGGTGAGGGCGCCGTCCCAGAGGTAGGCCCGGGGCCCACCGCTGTCGACCCTGTCGTAGGCCCGCCAGACGACGCCGCTGGCGTCGGCCGAGAGATGCTCGCAGTACCACTCGCTGATGGGGCAGCAGTCGCCGGAGAGCACCGACTCGCTGTGACCGGGCTCATACCAGTAATGCACCGACTCATGCAGGATATTGCCCTGGAGCCAGGCGAAACTGCCTGCGGTGGACAGGTCGGGATAGGTGTCGTCTACTACGTTGTCGGTGAATTGGGAGTAGCGGATTGCCGCGTACTTATCGTAAACCCAGATCTCCCAGTCGGCGAGGCTGGTTTCCCGCTGCTGCCAGACGATCCGCTCGGAGCCATGGTTATTGGGATGCCACTTCTCGCTATCGTTGTCCGTCAAAGCGGTGGGAGTGGGAAACGCGTCCTCCAGATCGGCGATGTAGATCTCGTATCCATCCTCGTAGGTGTAGCGAACCCAGGTCACGTAACCGTCGTCGACGCAGGGGTGCTTGTTGGTTCCCTCGCTGGTCAGCTGGTGCACCACGAAGCTCCCCGGCATGGGAGCGACGACCACGTTGGACAGGCCCGACCAGTTGGGCACCTCGTCCGAGGTCTTCATCGCGAAGTAGAAAGTCATGCCGCCCCCGGTATCGATGATTGCGTACTGCTCGGTACCCGCCGCGGCCGGGTCGGGCTCCGTCGAGGCCTGGGTGCATCCCGCCCAGGCGCCCTCCGTGATCGGGGAGCTCGAGTAGCGGATATCGTATGCGCTGGCTGTTCCCGAGCCGCCGTCATCCCCGGGGGCCGTCCAGGCCAGGGTCACAAGGCCGCCGACGATCGATTGGACCCGCAGATCCGCCACCGCTTGGGGGGCGGTGGTATCTCCCGAGCCGGAGCCGTCCGTATCGGACGGGGCATCGCCGCCGCAGCCGGCGAAAGAGAGAAGGATCAGGATTCCAAGGCTCAGGATCAACCATGAGCTACGCTTACTCATTACCATTACCTTTCTGTGTCATTTTACTTCGCCGAAAATCTTTGGCAGGTTCTCCCCCAGTAATTACTGCATATTATATCATATGAGTCCAAAAAAATTAAAATTTATCCCGCCGAAATCGTCCCGGGAGATCACTTCTGCAAACATTGCTTCAATCAGAAGAAATAGAGTTTCTGTTCATTGAGAATCAATTTGGCTCTCCAGGCTCAAATCTCTTCATGAACACTCTCTGTTTTTCAGAGCCCTGTTGTAGGCTTTGGAAAAATCCACTAGTTTCAAGAATAGCAATGTACACGGATTATTTAGAAGGCGCCTCTCCGATTCTCATTTGATCTGTAAGAAATCCTTGTACATTGTGAAACGGATGTAATAAATATAAGGGACAACCCATCCAACTGTAGTAGGGATCGATAAACCCTGGATTAAGAGGACGAACAAGATGAAACACGCTACCCTGTCCCTATTCGACATCTCCCGTTCTTTTCCCGCATGTGCCTTCGCGGCCCTGTTGTGCTTGATTATCATGAACGAAGGAGAGGCTTTGGCCAATCAGACCAACGTCGGCCTACACGGCGGGCTCAGCATCCCGAGTATCGAAGGCGGCACGAACGAGGTTAGCCGGGGATACACATCGAGGGTCGGCCCTTATTTCGGCATATTCATCGATCATGAGTTGGGACAGCGTTTTTCGCTGCATGGTGAAGTCAACTATGCGTCCCAGGGAGGACAGCGCAACGGCATGCAGCCAATATTTCCCGATCCATCACTGCCGGTCCCTCCCGGCACGACGCTGTATGCATCTTTCGACAATGAGACCATTCTGGACTATCTGGAAATCCCCATCATGGCCAGGCTGACATGGGGAGGCGCTCAGCGATTCTTTATCAATGCGGGGCCCTACATAGGATTTCTTATCCGGGCCAAGACAGTCACGGGCGGCTCGAGCTTATTGTACACCGACGCATCAGGGACGCCTCTGGTCGTTCCCCCGGATTATCTTCCGCTGCCGCCGGTCTATTTCGACGGCGAAATCGACGTCAGCCAGGACATCAATTCCACAAATGCCGGGATCGCCGGCGGGGTAGGCATAGAAACTCCATTCGGTCCCGGTGACATGGTTTTCAGCGCCCATTTTTCTTACGGGTTGACCAACATACAGAAAGACACCGAACTGAACGGTAAGAACAATACAGGCTCGCTCGCCGTGATCATAGGATACTCCTACCCGGGGAAATAGTGGAGCGCGTCGTTGCTGGGGTTACGAGGGAAACAATTGGCTCCCCGGGTGCAACCTTCTTCATAACCATTCTCTGTTTTAAGGCTTTGTCGCCGGCTTTCAGGAAATTCTCCAACAACAAGAATAGCGATGCAGACGGAATAAATAGAAGAAACATGCTACTTTGAAATTTGAGCGCCAAATTTCTTTACGGACGGTATTTTCAGTAGGGACAGGGGTGGTTAGATATCTGGTTCCGTTCTGTAATACAATAATTTGGAAATACATGATATTATGGAGTGTGAGAAGGAACAGGGTGGCATGAAGGCATTCGTGGTCTTAAACCGGACGTCCGGGCAAGAAGCGCATGAGCGCGTGCGCGGGGCGCTGGACATCCACTTCGGGGCATCCCGGATTCAGTATGAGGTCCACGAGACCCGAAAGGGAGAGAAGCTCGGTGAGATCGTGCGGGGGCGCATGCGCCACGGATTCGATCTCGCCGTGGCTGCGGGTGGGGACGGAACGGTCTCTGCGGTCATCGACGGTATAGCCGGAAGCCCTATCCCACTCGGCATTATCCCTACCGGGACGGGGAATCTGATCGCACGCGAACTCTGTATTCCCGAGGAGGTTGATAATGCGGTCAGGCTTATCGCCGGTGCGCCGCGATCGCGAAAAATCGACGTGATGAAGATCGGCAACCGGGTGTTTGTTCTCAACGCCAGTGTTGGTATCAGCGCCGCCGTAATCAGCGAAACGACGAGAAAAAGCAAGCACCACTTTGGCCGCATAGCCTATTTCTGGAACACCATTCTGAAAATGTTCACCTTGAGGCACCGACAGCTCGTGGTCACGGCCGACGGCATTGGACAGGAGTACCGGGCGATCGAGGTAGCGATCATGAACTGTGGCATGCTAGCGAAGATGCTCTATCCGAAAGTACCCGAGATCCGGATCGATGATGGGTACCTGGATGTTCTTATACTAGGCACGAAACCCATTCGTGACTTTCCTCGTTACATCTTCAGACTCCTCACCGGCCGGACCCCGGACATCCTTTCGCGTTTCATCAAGGTGGAGAAGCACGTCGCCATCCACAGCAAGGTCCCCCTGCCGGTGCAGGCCGATGGAGACATGATAGGGACGACCCCGCTTGAGGTCGAGATCCTGCCGGGCGCGGTCACTGTGCTTGTGCCCGAGGAACACGTGATCGTCCCGGCGCTGGATTCAGACCAGAAAACACCGGCATAGTCGCGAGAACGGTGTCTATCCAGGGTGCGGAAAGGTGGACGTAGGGTAAAATAATTCAGCCGATGTCCAACTAACAATCCCCCTGAGATTTATATGCTTTCAACAGATACCAATTTCTGACGATTGACAGAGAGCGGGATACATTTAATAAAAATGCTAATGGGATAATCGAACCGGACACCTCTCGGCAGAATATGGTGAAGGCACCCAAAGGGCTCTGGTTTCGAGGTCTGATTTCTTCAATAATACCTGAAAATGCTTTTGAAGGGAGATTACTCGAAAAAAGGTAAATGCAAGTATTTCAAGGCGGACGGAATAAACAGAAGGGACAGCCTTCTCATGGAAGGGACACCTATCTGATATACAGAGCCGACATCATTACCAGAGAGTTCCTGTTACTTTTTGCCAAGTGAAACGTCGATTTCAACTGAGATGGAATGAATGGAAGGAACCGCTAGGATTCATCTCGCTCCGCGTCGTCCCTTCTCGCATCTCGCTTCGCATCCCGGACCTCATCTCGCTTCGCATCCCGGACCTTATCTCGCTTCGCATCCCGGATCTCATCTCGTTCCTCATCCCGGATCTCATCCCGCTCCTCATCCCGGATCTCATCCCGCTCCTCATCCCGGATCTCATCCCGGATCTCATCCCGCTCAGGGTACATGGTGTCATCCCACTCTTCATCACTGGCCTCATCTCGCCCCTCATCCCGGGTCTCGTCTCGCTCCATATCCCGGGCCTCGTCTCGCCTCGCATCCCGGGCCTTGTCTCGCTCGGTGCGCTTAGCTTCATCTCGCTTCACATCTTTCATATCTTGTCCCTTCTATTCATTACACCCGTCTTTCAGTATTTGCACTGTGCGTCTTCAAATTAATGTGGACTTTCTTGAGCCGACTCTATAAGAGACGCTTTCCGTTTCAAGCATTCATTGTAGCATAATACTTATTCTTCAGCAATAA
>CAZPAH010000091.1:0-11365 GCA_964584495.1 uncultured bacterium
GACGCACGCTCTTCTCGACGCCTCCTGCGCTCACGACCGCTTCATCGCCTTCCATTTTGACTACCCGCATCGGTATGGCGAGGCACATGACTATCCCTTCTCGCTTTCGTACAGACGCTCTATCCAGCCGATCCATTCATCGAGACCTTCACCCGTTTTACAGGAAAGCTCGATAATATCGATCGAAGGGTTTATGTCCCGTGCTTCCCTTTTTGCTTTTTCCGGATCGAATTCAACATGGGGAAGAAGATCGATCTTGTTGAGAATGAGGAGACGGGATTCCCTGAACATCAGTGGGTATTTTTTGGGTTTGTCGTCTCCTTCCGTGATGCTGAGAAGCATGATCCTGCCGTCCACACCGAGATCGAATTCGGCCGGACAGACCAGGTTGCCGACGTTCTCTATCAGCAGGAGGTCCATAGATTCCAGATCGAGCTCGTGGAGCGCCGTATGTATCATTGAAGCGTCGAGATGACATACGCCCCCCGTCTGTATCTGGTAGACCGGAATGCCGATCTCTTCCACCCTCTCGGCGTCCCTCGTGGTCTGAACATCGCCTTCGATCACCGCGACCCTGAATTTTTTCATCAAAGCGGGAAGGGTGCTTACGAGTAGCGAGGTCTTTCCCGCACCGGGCGCGCTCATGATGTTTAAGGAAAATACTCCATGCTTTTTGAGCATTTCCCTGTTTTCCGAGGCGATCTCCCTGTTTCTTTCCCTGAGGTCCCCCCCTATATTTATCTGGTGCATGATTCTCTTCCTTTTTCCTTATCGTTAACCTGTTTGTTTCATTCTCCGATTATCTCTAATCGTCAACAAGAATGTAATCCACGCACATCTCCCTGCCGGCGAGAATTTCTATATCCGTGCCGGAGCATCCCGAGCATCTAAAGGTGAATTCCACAGGCGTAAATTCCAGGTTGCAGCTCCTGCACCTCATCTTCAGGGGAACATCTTCGAACTCGAGAAGCGCATCCTCCGCCACCGTCCCTCTGGAGAGAACTTCGAAAGCGAAACGAAGCGATTCGATATTTACGCCGGCCATCTCTCCGATCTTGAGATGGATCTTGGTTACTTCCTTCCCTCCCTGATCTTGAGCCGCTCCCTTGACGACATTCAGCAACTCCTGCATTAACGATACTTCATGCATCTCTTCCGGTCCTTCCTTCCAGCGGAATCGAGAGTGAGGGACCTTTGGATCCGGACAGCAGGGCCTCGATTTCTTCCACAAGGAGCTTTACCGATCTTTCCACAGCGGGAAGACAGCCCTCATGCAGGGTCAGGAGATCTTCGCCCTGTATGGCGAATATAGTCACATCCCGGGGCATTTCAAAACCAAGCTTAACGCCCAGCGCAAGCGCCGTAATGATATCGATATCGTGACAGGAGGCGAGCCTGGGAGTAATTTTCAGATCGTCCGGCTTCAGCCTGAAAACCGTCCCCGGAGCTACGCCGTCGAGATTTATCGCATCGATGATTATTGCACGTTCGTGATCCTTGAGCATTTCAAGGAGATCCATCCCTGCAGTCTCGGCTTCCACTATCTCGACGGTTTCATCCAGAAGCTCCCTGAGTCCCCGGGCTACGAACACACCGGCACCATCATCGCTAAGGATAGTATTTCCCAGCCCGATGACAACCGTTTTTATCATGGACACGCTCCCGGGTGGAGGATCGTCACCTTGAAACCTTATTGAGGGTCGTTCCCCTGTTATCCTTGATCTCAACCACTAGAGGCATCTGCCCGGGAAGACTGTGCGTCGCGCAGCTGAAACAGGGATCGAAGAGACGGAAAGCCATTTCGACAGTATTGAGGAGTCCATCGGTGACTTCACCGCCGGGCTTTATCAGCTTCTGGGCGGCTTTTTTGACGGCCATGGAGATTGAGGCGTTGTTGTTCGTCGTACCCACGATCAGATTCGCCTTCGTAACGATACCGTTCTCGTCGGTCCAGTAATGATGCGTAAGGGTTCCACGGGGCGCTTCTACTATGCCGACGCCCTCGGTAGGCGTGGTCGACGGAATCACCCTGACGTTGGGGTCGGTGATCTCTTCATCCGTCACAAGCTCCAGCATCCTCTCGGCCGAGTACATGACCTCTATCAATCTCGCCCAATGGTTGACCATCAGCTTGTGGCATGGTTTTCCACCGACGGCATCGAACATCTTCTCGTATTCCTCCTGCGCCCTTGGGGTCGCAATTCCGTCGGCCGCGTTGAGCCTGGGGAGAGGATTCGCCTGGTATAGAGACGTGCCCTTTCCCTCGACAAAGCCGTTCCATCCCCTCGATTTGAGAAAAGGGAATTTAAGATAGGTGTAGGGCTCCACGTGCTCGGCGATATGATCAAGATACTCGTTCTCCGAATACTTGAGGATCTCTTTTCCCTCGGTATCCACTACGCGAACCCGGCCGTCATAGAAATTTACCTTGTTATTTTCATCCACGAGGCCCATGTAGTTCGTCACCTGGTCGAAAATATCGCCCGTAATGAGCTCCATGTAGGCCTTGTTGCTGATTACGACGTCATTGAAGATCTTCAGCGAAAGCTCGGCGAACTCGATCTGTCCCTTGGCCAACTCGACGATCTTGTCCCTGTGCTCTTCGCTCAACGCTCTGGCGACGCCACCCGGGATATTCCAGACCGGATGCGTGGCACGCCCGCCCACCATTATCTGTATCTGCTGCGAGATGCCCCTCTGTTTTACCACCTCTCCACCTATCTCCAGGCCTACCTTCGCGATTAGACCGAGGACGTTTCTCTCCGCCTTCGGTGCATCGGGGCCCAGAACGAAATCGGGAGCAGCTAGGGCGTAGAAATGCGCCGCGTGGCTGTGAACAAAATGAGCCATGTAATAAAGCTCTCTCAATTTCTTCGCCACCGGCGGAATGTCCGCATTGTACACCGCGTCCACGGCCTTGCCGGCCGCCATATGGTGCGCGGCTGGACATACTCCGCATATCCTCGGCATTATCCTGGGAATCTCCTCTATGGGGAGACCTTCCACGAACTTCTCGAAGCCGCGCAGCTCGGGTATCTGGAGATACGCGTTCTCGACGGAGCCATCGTCCGCAATATAGATAACGATCTTTCCATGGCCCTCGAGGCGCGTGATGGGATCTATCGCTATGCGCTTCATACCTTTTTCCTCCTCAATATCGAAGCGGCAATGCTGAATCTATGGAAAGTGCTGAGAGGCGCCGGAATTTGATCGATCAGTGCCTCGATGGCCTTCTCCTCCTTCGGTTCGAGAACCGAAGCGAGGGCGCTTAGCATCCGGACACCCTGGTCACGCACGCCGTCCAGCGGTCCGTAGCATCCCCTGCATCCCACGTTTGTATTCGTGCATCTTCCGCCGCAACCTTCTCTAGTTACGGGCCCCAGGCATATGATTCCTTGCTCCAGCAGGCATTTTTCGGGGTCGGTTATGACCTCGGTAGGCCTTTTGAACTCTGTTATAGCCTTTTCCTCTTTGGTCCTCGAGCACTCGTCGCACAGCGTCCTCGTGCCGGCGCCGATGACCGAACCTCTCTCTGGAAGATTACCGCTCCAGACCAACGCAAGCGCGTTTACAATCTGCTCGGGGACTGGCGGGCATCCTGGAATGTAGTAATCCACATCCACTACCTGATTGAGAGCCCTTACGTTGTTATAGAACCTCGGAAGGTCCAGTTCCTCGTTCCCGTTCTTCCATACCTCCTGGGGGATGGTTCCTTCCACGTTCATCGTAGATTCGGTCTCCAGATATACCCTCTTCAGGATATCGTCCCTTGTATGAAAATTAGCCAGGCCTATCAAGCCGCCTAGGTGGGCGCAGCTTCCCAGGGCGACCATCGTCTTGGATTTCTTCCTGAGCAGCTGGGCTATCTCTTCGTTCTCCGAATTCCTGACTGCCCCGTTATATAAAACTATATCCAGCTCTCCATCCTTCATCGCCCTGACATCGTCGTACTTGAAATCCATCGCGATGGGCCAGAATAGAAGATCCATCTTCTCAGCTACGGTAAGAATCTTTTCATTTACGTCGAGAACTGCTACGTCGCAACCGCCGCAACCGGCTCCCCAGTAGATAGCCGTTTTAAGCTTCATCGGCGTCACCGCCTTCTTCTTTCTGCCCATGCTCGTCGGGAATAACATCAGCAATGAAAGCCTTAGCCAAAGAACCTTTTATGTTCAACGGACCGAGCTTCCTGATCTGCTCGGTAAACTCGTCGACGATCGTTGCAAATCTTTCTCCCTCGGAAGCGGCGACCCACTCCAGGCGGACCCGCTCCTTCTCGATCCCGTATTCGGGAAGTATCTTCTGTAGAAGCTTGTGCCTTCTGAGAGCCTTGTAGTTGCCTTCCTGGTAATGGCAGTCGCCGGGATGACATCCAGCTATCAAAACGCCGTCGGCGCCCTCATACAGCGCCTTTACAATGAATGTCGGTTCTATCCTGCCGCTGCACATCACGCGAATAGACCTTATGTTGGGCGCGTATTTTATACGGGCCGTTCCGGCAAGGTCGGCTCCCGTATACGAGCACCAGTTGCATAGAAACCCGACTATCTTCGGTTCAAACGTCATATCGCCATCCCTTCGATCATCATGATACTATCTCCAATCCTCCGGAGAATATCCCTTCGATCTCGGCGAAGATCTGCCTGTCCTCGAAATGCTTTGCAGAAATCGCCCCGCTCGGGCACCCGGCCACGCACGTTCCGCAGCCTTTGCAGAGCGCTTGGTTCACTACCGAGACTCCCTTTTCCTCGTCGAATTTGACCGCCAGGTAGGGACACAGCGTATTGCATAGCTTGCATCCGGAGCATTTATCTTCGTCAACCTCCGCCGTGGCCGATTCGATCTCTATCGTCTCCCTCGTGATCATAGAGAGAACCGCGCTGGATGCGGCGGAAGCCTGCGCAACCGTATCCGGAATATCCTTGGGGGACTGGCAGGCGCCGGCTATGAAGACTCCATCTGTCGCCGTAGCCACAGGACCGAGCTTCGGGTGCTTCTCTATAATGAATCCATCCCTGCCCACGCTTACATTGCAGAGGCCGGCGATCTTTGGAAGGGTATGATGGGCTTCCAGGCCGGTGCTGAGAACTACCATGTCGACAGGTACGCGCCTCACAACTCCCACCAGCGTATCTTCCACCTTCACGATCAACTTGTTTTTCTCGTGGTCGTTAAGGGGCACATCCGTCACCTCGGCCACCTTGCCCCTGATGAAGCGTACGTCTTCGCTCAGCAGCCTGTCATAGAATTCCTCGTACCCCTTCCCGAAACATCTCATGTCTATATAGAACTCGTATACTTCCGCGTCGGTTTTCTCCTTGATCAGGTGCGCGTACTTCAACGAATACATGCAGCAGACTCGCGAGCAGTAATCGTGGTAATGCTTATCCCTGCTTCCCACGCAGTGCACTATGCCTATCGATTTGGGCACGCTCCCGTCCGCCATCTGGATCTTGCCGCCCGTCGATCCGGAGGCGCAGTTCATGATCTCGAACTCGAGGGCGGTCATCACGTTGTCGAGCCTGCCGTATCCGTACCTCTTCACCGGCTCCGGATCGAATGTCTGGAATCCCGTCGCGAGGATGATGTTTCCCACCTCGTAATCGACAAGCTCATCCTCCATATCATAATTTATCGCCCCTCGGGCGCACTCTTTTGCGCACAGCCCGCATGCCTTCTTATCGTCCTTGAAGTAAAGGCAGGTATCCCGGTCGATCACCGGTATGGCTGGAACCGCCTGCATAAATGGCATGTATATCGAGGTTGTCGGACCTAGCGAAAGCTTTTCGTGAATATTTCCCTTGCGGGGAACCCGTGTTCCGGGACATTTCGACCAGCAGGCCCCGCATCCGTTGCAGAGCTGCGCATCGACATACCGGGCTTTCTTGCGAATCCTGACGTTGAAATTACCGACATACCCGGATACATCCTCGACCTCCGAGTAGGTAAGCAGCTCGATATTCTCGTGCTGTCCGACCGAGACCATCCTAGGCGTAAGGATGCACGCCGAACAATCGAGCGTCGGAAAGGTTTTGTCGAATTTCGCCATGTGGCCGCCGATAGAGGGCTCGCGCTCAACGAGAATCACTTTTTTCCCCGCATCGGCAAGGTCTAGAGCCGCCTGGATGCCTGCTATTCCACCACCTACGACGAGGGTTGTGGGGTTGATCGGAACCTCGCGTTTTGTAAGCGGCTCCAGAAGAAAGGCCCTGCGAACCGCCGCCGCTATAAGATCCTTAGCCTTGTCCGTCGTCCTTGCCGCATCTATATGGACCCACGAACACTGCTCGCGGATATTCGCCATCGTGAACAGGTACTGATTCAGCCCTCCTCTTTCGCAAGCCTTCCTGAAGGTATTTTCGTGCATCAGGGGAGAGCAGGAGGCTACAACGACCCTGTCTATCAGCCCGTCCTCTATATCCTTCTGCACTAGGGCCTGGCCAGGATCGGAGCACATGAATTTGTAATCTCTCACGAGTGTAACGTTTTCGAGCCCTTCGGCGAACCGGACCACCTCATCGATATCGATCTTGCCGGCTATGTTCGTTCCGCAGTGGCAGATGTAGACTCCAATCCTTACAGACATCTTACGCTCCCTCGATTATACTCTTCATTTCAGCCGTCATCTTCACTCCGAGGCGGTTCAAGCCGAGTTCGCCGGGCGAGATACCCAGGGCGAGACCGATCAATTGAGTAAAGTAGATAACGGGGATCTTGAATTTCGTCTTGAAAAGGCTGTTCACCTTCGGTTGGAATATATCCAGGTTAAGCTGGCACAGAGGGCAAACGGTCACCAGACAGTGAGCTTTTTTCCTCTCGGCCTCCTTGAGCAGTTCGTGGCACAGCTTGAGCGCCATCTTCTCTTCCGTTCCCATCAGAGAAGCGCCGCAGCATTTCGTCTTCAACGAGTAATCGACACATTCGACTCCGAGGCTTTCGATCAACCTGTCCATCGTTACTGGATCGTCGGGATCGTCGAACTCGACGTTCGGCCTTACGATCTGGCAGCCGTAGTAAGGAGCGACCCTCAAGCCCTTCAGATCCTTGGTGACCAGTCCCGATATCTTCTTATAACCGATATCGTTAACGATTACATCGAGAAGATGCCTGACATTTACGTTTCCGCTGTAGCTGAGCCCCCCCGCCTCGAGCGCCTGTCCCAGCTTCTTGCGGAGCTTCGGATAATCCGCGAAGTACCTGTTTGTCTTGTTCAGCACAAGATAGCATGCGCTGCACGGGGTAACGAGATCCCTGTGATGCTTCTCCGCCATGGCAAGGTTCCTCGCCGAGATGGCGAAGCTCATAAGCTCCTTCACCGACATGTACGCCGTCGCGCCGCAGCAGTTCCAGTCGTCGAGCTCCTCGAGGTCGAGCCCCAGCACAGGTGCTATTTTCTCTATGGAATCCTCGTACGGAGTGGCGGTAGCCTTTACTGTACAGCCTGGATAGTATGTATATTTCATCTAGATCTCCCCGAGCTCTTCGACTTTGTCGAGTATCATTCGCAACTGCTTGATATTTTTTATCTTGTGAGGAAAGATGGGCAGCCGGCCGTTGGACAGCAGGCGCCAACCGAGGGGAGCATAGTTCAGAGCGTGGAGAGGATCCGCGCGAACTATATATCTTGTAAGAAGTTCCGTCTCGTGATTTCGTCCGTACTTGTTGACCATATCGACGAAATACTTCGACATGACCGACGATCTTTTGCCCTCCTTCGCCTTGCCCTCTTTAATAGCGAGTCTTTTCAGAGCGTACATCACGTCGGTTATCTTGATATCCTTGGGGCACCTCACGGCGCAGGTATAGCAGGAAGAACAGTACCATATCGTATTGGAACCGAGTACTTCGTCCCTGAACCCTGATCTGATAAGTGAAAATATCTTCCTGGGAGCGTGATCCATAACGGACCCCTGGGGACAGGAACCACTGCAGGTTCCGCACTGGATACATCTCTTAATCTCGTCTCCACCGGGGAGAGAATAGATCTCGTCCAGGAAATCGTGATCGAGAGTAGATTCGTAAACCACTTCTTTTTCAAGCATTTATATCGTATCCTCTCGTATTTGGGACCCTGGCGTCCTTTTCGTTAAAAAACGACAAAACCGTGACCAACGATTCTACTACAAATTCTTAAAAAGTCAATCAAAAGTCAACGATTTTATGTTATATCTTGGTATTTTTTCGATATATCTTTACCGCATTTTCCGGCGTCATGTTATCTTATTTTTTAACAATGCGATAGCGCCTTACAAATCCGTGTAACCGAACGTCTAGAATTTAATTGATGAAATCTGTTTTAAAAATGACTATTATTCTTTTGAACGCTTAACGGGTAATTTGAAAGGAAATTAGCATGGGAAGAGGAAGATTTCATATTTTTGCCATTGTTTCGTTGTTGACGCTCATATCGCTTTTGGCATCATGCTCCGACTCCTCCATAAAATATTATAACCTCGGTCTTGAAGCGGCCGACAGGAACGATATGGACGAGGCCATAAAGTATTGGGAAAAATCTCTTGAGAAAGGGCCCGGTGATCCGGCCACAAATTACAACCTGGGTATAGCCTACATGGGCAAGGGCGAATATAGGAAAGCGGAAAGGCATTTCCGTAGAGCTCTCGATGTGACACCGGACGATTACGAGATCGTGTGGGGACTGGGGCGTTCGCTTGAGATGCAGGGAAAATATCCGGGTGCCAAGAAAGCTTACGACTTCGCAACCAATATAAGGGCGAACTACTTCCCCCCTTACATCGGCCTCGCCTCGATTGCGATCAAACAGGGGCAGTACAGATCGGCGGAAAAGTACGCCACCCAGGCACTCAGCCTTTCTCCCCGCGACCTGGACGGGAACCTGCTTCTCGCCGAGGCCTATTACCTGCAGGGGAATCACAGGGAAGCATATGCACAACTTTTATCAATACGAAATTACTACAAGGAGAATCCGGATCTTCTTCTGCTCCTTGGCAAGGTAATGAATGCCCGTCTTATGTTCAGCGACGCTCTGAACACCCTTCGCACAGCGAGAACTCTCGGCGGCACCAGTGCCGAGCTCTTTCTCAACCTCGGCATAGCCACCTTCGCCCTGAGGGAGTATGACGAATCCGAAAAGTACTACCGGCTTGCCGTCTACAAGGACGATAAGCTCGTGCCCGCCTGGATCGGACTGGCTAAAGTCTATTCGCAGATGGGCCAGCTCGATAAAGCCCTTGACGCCTGGGACAGGGCCGACAAGCTCGATAAAGGAAACGCCGAGGTCGCCCTCGGCATAGCTAACATCTACCTCAACACCGGAAGATTCGAGGAAGCCCTCAAGCTCCTCGAGCCGCTTTCGACAAGAAGCGATGCTCCGGCCCGGACGATGTACTACCTCGGACACGCATACATGAGGCTGGGGCAAAAGACAAAGGCGAAAAGGGCATTCGAGGAATTCGTCAGGACCTGGAAAGGCGACGATCAACTGATCGTTGAAGTAAAAGAGATTCTTTTCACTCTCGATTGAAAAGGTTCAATTCCCCCGCCTCTTCTATAACGCCGGGATTGAAGTAGAGAACAACGAAAATCCCCGCCAGAAAGAAGACCCCACCTATAAGCTCGGAAACGAGCGGCACCTCGTGCAGTATCAGAAACGCAAGGATCGTCGTGCCCGCCGGTTCTCCGAGCACACCGATCGTTACGCTGGTCGCCTTCATTCTTCTTAAGGCCCAGTTGAAAAGCGAATGCCCCGAGACCTGGCATACAACGGCCATTAAGAAACAGTAGAGATAGCTCTTGCCTGGAAGGCCCGTGAAGTGTTTTCCCGTTAAGAGCGCCAGGAGAAGAAGAATCAGTGCGGCGACAGAGTAAACGGGGAATACATAGGTAAGCAGGGAAAGCCTTTTTCTAAGCCTGCTCCCCGACAAGAAATAGCCCGCCGCCGATATCGCTCCCAATATCGCCAGAAGGTCGCCCCTCCAGTTCCCTCCCCCGATAAAAAGATTGTTCCCCGCCATTATCGCCGCTCCTGCCAACGCGATCAGAAGACCGGCCCAGAAACTCCGATGCACTTTTTCCCGGAATACGAGGACGGTATAGACCGCGACGAACAGGGGGCTCGCGGTGACGAACACGATGCTGCTCGTTATGCCGGTATAAGAAAGGGATGTGATCCAGAAAAGGAAATGGAGCGCCAGAAGAGAACCGGCACAGACAAGAAGCCCGATATCCCCTCCGCCGAGCACCGATACCTCCGAGCGAAAACTCGATGAGAACAATGCGGCGGGAAGAAGCAGGGCGGCGGCGAACATCATTCTGAGCGCCGCGACCACGATCGGATCTGCATCGGCAAGCTTGATGAATATTGCCGCGAATGAAATGGAAACTATTCCCGCGGCCAACGCATGGTATGTTCCCGCTCTTCCCATCCGGTTCCCCTTTCTTGCTAGACGGGCGGAGGTTGGCTGATTCTTGCAACCGTGTTGGATAGTTTCAAGCAGATTCTTTAGCCCGCTATAAGGCCGATATGGCACAAATTTTGATAGCTATTCAATGTTCACTGTACCTTTTAGCTATACCGGGCAAATTGAGGAATTCCCGGTCTTGAACGGGAGTACGTCATGCATGATCTATCGACTGGAGCCGAAAATGATCGGCTAAGTAAAGAAATGACGGGCAGCATAAGAAACAAGGTAAGGGGCCTGGTGCTGTTCAGCTCGATAACGGTCGCGCTCGCTTTCGGGCTATCATTCTATTTCGCCCTCGTATGGAACCAGTCTGCGATTTCCGGGAGGTATCCCGAGCTGCTTCCCGTGGTGAGCAAGCTCAAAGGGCTGCTTGTGCTCAACACTTTCGGATTCACCGTTATCATCATCGCATCGTTTATAGTCCTCTCTCATCTTGTTACGAGCAGGATCTTCAAACCTCTCGGAAAACTCCAGAAAGATATCACCACTATTGCAAGGAACCGCATGCCGCATATTTCGAGCGAGGAAGCCCACGGCCCGTTCGCCGGGCTCGAGAGGTCTTTCGCTTCGGCCGTTTCCGTGCTCTACGAACGCGAATTGAAGGATATTAAAACCCTTGAGAAGTCGCATAAGGTGATTTCCTCTTTTCCGGGAAACGGTGCGCTCGGCGAAGAGATTCGGGCGATGATCGATGATCGCCGCGCAAGGCTCGATATGGATAAGCCTGATAACAGGCTTGAATCGGGGAGCGACACCCGGATCAGCGGTGAGGATACGGTCTTCATGCAGCCATCCTAGCGGAAGTTATTCGAATAATCCGGGGCGATAAAAGGGGCTATTCAAGCAGCGAGGAAATCTCGACCAGCAGGTTTCCCGTGTTGAACGGTTTGGACATTAATAGATCCGCGTTGATCGGTTCGGCG
>CAZPAH010000092.1:0-11344 GCA_964584495.1 uncultured bacterium
CTTCCCGTGCTTCCATTCGACGGAGGGCATTTCGTTCTTTATCTCTTCGAGGCGGTTTCGGGAAGGAAGCTGAATCAAAGGGTGAACAATATCATGATGCACGTAGGATTCATCATCCTCATTGCGCTTATGGCTTTCATTCTATTTATCGATTTCTTCAACCTGCTGAGGTAGTCCGTAGCGGTGCGCCGGGAAAGATGAGGGGGGCCAAAGGCGGGATTATACGCTAGGAATCGCTCATTTCTCCTGCCTGGAATAGAGCTCATTTATACGGCCGTAAACGGTGATCCATCTTTCAGGATCTTTTTTGAGCTCTTCCAGGGTACGCTGGACCCTTTCCCTGTCTACCGTACCTCTCAACTCATCCCATTTTTTTGCGCTGTCGGCAGGATTATCTTGGAGATTTATCTCTAAATTGTTTATTTTCATGTAAAGTTCGACGAGATAACGTTCGTCGGGAGTGAGGGTCTTGCCCTTCTCGGTGGATACGGAGTCCGGTTGTCCGCATCCAGCCTGAATAGAGATCAGGATCGCTGTTGCAACGACGATTGATCGTCGTAGGGGCGTACCTCTTCCTCTTGAGAGGATTTTACGCGCACCTCTGAAGATCAACGGGTTCTTACGACAGACCCTCATAGCACTAATCCTTGTGATATTAAACACTTGACGAACTTACAATGAGCAGGAAGAGTTGTCAATCGTAATGCCAATGTTCCCGAAAAGATCGTTATCGAGCGCACTCGCATCGGTGGTCCTAGTTCTGATTCTCCTGGCCGGGGTTCAACGGGCCCGAGGGGATGATTTCGGAATCGACCTCCCCACGATCAAGAGCATAGTGATACTGGGAAACAGGTCGTTCGACGACAGAGTTCTAAAGAAAAGGATGCGTCTCAAGGAAGCCAGGTTCTACCACCTGTTTCGAAAGCCGGTGTACCGGAGGGATTTTCTAAACCGCGATGTAGCCACTCTGCGGAGCTTCTACAACAGAAGCGGTTTTTTCTCGGCTGAGGTAAGGGTAGAGTCCGTAGTAAAGGATGAGAAATCGAACAGCGTCAAGATAAGGATATTCATCAACGAGGGAGAGCAGACCATTATCAAACGGCTTGGTTTTTCCGATCAAAACCTGATCGGGAAGGATAAGCTGAGAGCTGGACTGCGTCTTTTCGAAGGACAGCCATACAATCCGAATCTGCTCGAGGTCGACAGGTACAAGCTGTACAGCAAGTTCTTCGAGAAGGGATACCTGGGAGCGAGAATTTCCTTCAAAACCAGGATAGACTCGACTTCCGTCGATCTGTTCTGGGAGATCGAGCCGGGCGAGCCTGTAAGGGTGGACAGCGTTCTGGTGAACGGCGCCACAACCGTGAAGGAAAAGCTTGTCAGGCGGGAACTGACGATAGAGAAGGGGGAATATTTCAACCTCGCCGAGATACTCGAGAGCAAACAGAATCTATATGACACCGGCTATTTCAATTCTGTGGAAATCGAGCCGCTCGAGCTGGACGTTTCTGGCGGCGAGGTGGATCTGAATCTCCAGGTGCGGGAAAGAAAGATGGGGTACATCGAAACGGGTCTGGGCGTTGGGAACATATATGCGAATCATGTTTTTTGCGAATGGGGTCAGCGGAATGTTCTCGGAAGGGGGTACAAGCTCAATGTCCGTACCGAATACGCCTTCAGCGTTTTCAGCGATAACGATTACTCCTTCTCCAAAATGAAGATGCGGAACAGGTATGTCAGACACGAGGGAGAGCTGAGTTTCCCTCATATCCTGTCGACCTGGAACACGTTCACCGTAAGCGCTTTTTACGAGCGCGACGCTATCCTCGAACCTGCCATAGTAAGGGATATAAGCATCAGCGGGTCGATATCCCGCCGGTTCTCCAGGCAGACTTCTCTGCTCGCGGGATACATATACGAACAGGTAAGAAGGCAGGGTATTCCCGACGAGAAGGAAGAGTCGAAACGGCGTTCGATAGATTGCACGTTCCGAAGGGACACGAGGGATTTCTATTTCAATCCCAGCAGGGGAAACTATACGAGCATAGAAGGGCGCTACGCCGGCGGGATACTCGGGGGCGAGGACGATTATTATTCCATGGTCACATCGTTGCAGGATTACGATCAAATAGGCAGGAGAACGGTTCTGGCCTACAGGGTCAGGGGAGGATACGCCAGAGAGTTTGGAAAAAGCAGGGAAAGCGGTCTGCCTATCGAAAGCCGGTTTTTCGCGGGCGGCGGCAACTCGGTCAGGGGATATGACGAAAACACCCTGGGTCCCGTCAGAAGCAATGGTGAAGCGATAGGTGGAAGGGTCCTGCTCCTGACCAACGTGGAGTTGAGATTTCCCCTCGCATTACTGGCGAGGTACAATTTCGGTGGGGCGGTTTTTCTCGACGGAGGCAATGTGTGGAACGAGTTGAAAGATATTCGGCTGAAAGAATTCCGGTTGTTCTCCAATGGTGATGACGTGACGAATCTGGATTACCGGTACGGGGCGGGATTCGGGATCAGATACTATACGCCGGTGGGACCGATCAGGGTGGATGTAGGATTCCCGTTAAAGAAGACGCCGGACATAGATTACGATTACTGGATCCATATCAGCCTCGGGCAGATTTTCTAACAGGAAAGGTCGACTTCCGTTGGTTAGAAGAATTCTGAAAGCGCGGCTTACATCCTGGATATCCATGGTGACGGGACTGCTCGTTACCGCGTTTATCCTGTTCCTGATAATCTTTCACACCGATTTCTTCGCGAGAAATACGGGACGCATGTTTTCAAGGTACCTCTTCGAGGGAACCAGGTTTTCACTCAGCATGTCAAGTCTCAGCGGTAATCCGTTAACGGGGGTAACGGCGAAGGACATAAGAATACGTTACTCCGGTGACGACTATTCTTTCGACGTCGTCAGGATCGACGAGCTGCGATGTAGGTACAACGCAAGGTCCCTTATCGGAGATTCTCCGGCCATAGAGGAGCTCATCCTCAAGAAGCCCCATGTCTGGATCAAGCCGGATTCCACGGGCGTCAATATCATCCCCTACAAGAGAAGCGCCGGTATAGGGGGGAGGCTCCCGCGTTTCGAGGTTCAAAATTTCAGCATCGAGGACGGCCAGGTAATTTTACAGGGAAAGGAAAGAGCAGATGCCGCGCGGGATATTAACCTGCAAGGGCTCCTCAAATCGACGGGAAACGAGGTGCTGGTCGAGATAATGAGCGGTTCCGGCCTCGATATCAGGAGAAACCTCGAGTACAACAAGGTCAAGGGAAGGATCCGTTGGCTCGAGCGCGGAGATCATACCGCCGGCGCGGACCGGGGATTTGTTTTCCTCGAGGATTTCGGGCTTTCCCTCGATAAATCGAAAATCAACCTTACGGGCAGGATATCGCCGGATTCGATGTCGGTCGATCTGAATATGAAGGTCGCTCCTTTGAATATAGAGGAGGTGGCGGGCGCGATCGGGCTCGAGACTTCACACTACGGAGAACTGCAGGGATCGATGAGGCTGAAGGGCTCACCCGACAGCCTTCGTATCGAGGGCATTCTAAAAGGCATATTCTCGGGATATGCTCTCGATGATTTCAAAGTCGATCTGGGATGGAGGCCTCCACTTATTACGCTTGCAAGGGGTAGCGGAAAATTCAACGGAGCCGAGGTGGACGGTTCCGGTTATTACTCGACGGGAGAGCCGCGATTGCTCAACCTCGATTTCCTGGCGAAGGATCTCGATCTTTCCGGAGGATTCGTGCCTGGAAGGAAGATGCCGGAGACGAGGTTCAACGGGCGGGTACGGCTCGAATATTATCCGGACAGCAGACATATGAATTTTGACATGGACCTGGGGGAGGGCCACCTTAGGGGATTTCCTTTCGAAACGGCCGTTTTCCAGGGGTCTTACTCGGCCGACAGCCTTGCCCTCGACAGGATAGTAATGGATTCCGGCACCCACAGCGTAAGGGCGGAGGGATATATCCTGGACGGCGAATGGGTCAGGATGCTGGTCGATCTGTCCTGTTCCGGCGAAGACACTCTTTTCTCATACTTTGGAATAGAGGATTACAGGGCCGATCTGGATATTAAAGGAATATGGGAAGGGAGCTTCAAACAATGGGATCTTCATGCCAACGGGCTTTTTAGCGATTTCGGCTACCACGGCGTTCTGGTTCCCCGGGGCGAGATAAAGCTGGCGGTCGGTAAACAGGACAGGTACAAGGTTCTTCTCGATCTTTCAGCGGACAGCTGCTTCGTAGCCTCGGCGGGGTTTACCGGAATGGAATTCTCCCTCGAATACGCCGATGGATTGACATTGGTCAAGAACCTCAATCTTCAAAGGGATGCCGTGAAGGCGGAGATGAGGGGGGAGGTGAGAAACAGCGGTGAACGTACCGAAATTGTCGTGACGGAGCTGCTTCTGGACGCGGCCGGAGAGATTTGGCGAAGCAGCGGGAATTTCGGCATGTACATAAATGACTCGGCGGTAGAGTTCGACGATCTTCAATTGCATTCGAAGCTCGGCGCGTTTTACCTCGACTGTGCGATCGACAGGGATAGAGAGTTCATCGAGGGCAGATTCACGTTCGAAAGACTCGATCTTATATTGATGAACAGTGCCGGTCTGGTCAAGACTCCGCTACAGGGCAAGTCCCGCGGAACAATCACATGCCGTGGGCCGCTGTCGGATCCGGGCTTTACCGCCGATCTTTTTATCGAAAAAAGCCTTTTCGACACGATCGCCGTCGATTCGGTAAGTTTGAAATCGTCGTATTCGTCCAAGGTCATGGTTATTGCTTCGCTCTCGATGGTATCGCCTTCAGGTGATTTCAGGATGAAGGGAACCGTTTCGGGCACAACTCCGAACGACTTCTACCGCGACCGGGGAAAGGCCCTTCGTAACGTCTCACTCGACCTTGAGGCGGATTGCTCGAAACTCTCCCTGGCTCCGTTCATGAAGCTTTTCAGCGGGAACCCTTTCGAAAATGGATTATTCACCGGCAGCCTCAGCCTTTCGGACTCGCTCGCGTACCCCGGCGTATCGCTGAACGGGAGGATCGAAAAACTGTCCACGTCCTCTATCGTTCTTCCCGCCGTGGAGCTCGCGGCGGAAATCGGCGAAGAGAATATCGAGTTGGAAGGAGACCTCGAAATATCGCATGAGCAGAAAGGCACATTCAGGGGCCGTATTCCCATTATGAAGAAAAAGTGGTTCTATTCGCTCGACGGCAGCCGGCAGATATTTCTTTCTCTCATCTTTCCCGAAAGCGACCTGGGTGTCGTTAAGGAAATGACGGATGTCGTAGCCGAAGTGGACGGAAGATTCATGGCCGAATTCAGAGTGCAGGGGACTCCGAACGCCCCCGTATTTTACGGGGAGCTGAATTTAAGGGATACCGAATTCCGGTTCTCGGGAATGGAAGAGAGATTCGTCGATGTCAGCTCGCGGATCGTGCTTCAGGACACCGTAATCACCGTCGCTTCCTTTAAGGGAAAAGAGGGAAAGGAAGGAAGCTTCGGATGTACCGGAACGATTACGCTGGAAGGTTGGAGACCGAAAGTTTATGCGTTGAAAATCGGCCTTGATAAATTCCTTGTTGCGAGCATGCCGGATGTGATGGCGATAGTGACCGGAAACCTCGATATATCGACTTATTCGGAGAACGGGAGGGTCATCCCGGAGATCACCGGAAAGCTGCATGTCAACAGGGCGGAGGTCTATTACGATTTGGGGGATTTCGGTTCGGAGGTGCACGGAAGCACGATGGAACCTCCTTCCCTGATAGCCGCGGTCGATCTCGAAGTGACAAGCAATACGTGGTTGAAGACAAGCGACGCCAACGTTGAGCTCCAGGGGGAAGTCACGGTCCATCACGACCAACGGGGAACCTATCTCAGAGGAAATCTCGATCTCCTGAGGGGCACCTATAACGTATACAATAATAAATTCCGTGTGAATTCCGGAACCCTTTCCTTTGTCCGTGCCGAGGGATTCAGGCCGGTAGTGGATATCGAGGCGGAAACGCTGGATCCGGAAGGTAGGAAGATATATCTCGATCTCGCCTGGCACCAGGACGACATTGAACCGAGGCTTTCGCTCCATCACGAGGATCCCGGCTACAGCGAGACCGATATATGGAAGATGCTGGGGGGTGGAGTCATAGGCTCGCCGGACGGAAACGGGGACAGCTGGGATGCGGTCGGAACGGCCCAGCATCTGGCGGCGAACTATATCGAGAGGATGCTCAACTCCCAGATGGAAGGCGTTACGATCGAGCTGGAGACGGCAGCGGGCTCGGAAGGAAGTTCTGACGGATTCGAGGAAAACGAGACGGTGGTGGCGATCGGCAAGTATCTCTCGGAGGGGCTCTACGTGAAATACAAGCAGGGACTTTCGATCTCGACGGCCAGGCATATCGAAGTCGAATACAGGATCAGCAAGCTGTTTCTGGTTCGTTCGGAGATCATCAGGTACTCGGAAAAAGTACTTCAAGGCAAGAGCCGTAGAAGCAGCGATGAAATCAACGTCGATCTGAAACTGCGGTGGGAGTATTGACCGGATTTAGCTTGAAGTTGCCCCTGAATGCTGACATCTTTCATATAAGGGCGAGATGCCGGGAGGTAACGATGAAAACAATGCCGCTTCATTCGAGAATCCCCGTTTTCGTGATTATCATCCTTCTTTTTATCTCATATTCCGGATCATGCCGGTCACAAGCGATAAGATTCGGTAAAAACAAGGTACAGTATAAAGATTTCAAATGGAAGATACTGAATACACCCCATTTCGATATTCATTTCGATGAGGGAGACAGGGATCTGGCCGCCAGGACGGCCGTCTATCTGGAGTACGGATACCAGAAACACTCCAGATCGTTCGGCCATAACATATCCTGGAGGATTCCGGTCATACTGTACGACAGCCACAGCGATTTCCAGCAGACTAACACGACGTGGGGCCTCATCCCGGAAGGAGCGATGGCGTTCGCCGAGCCCAACCGCAAGCGGATAGTCCTGCATTTCAGCGGATCGAACGAGGACTTTTCGCAGACCTGCATGCACGAGCTCGTTCATATCTTCCAGTTCGACATGGTTTACGGGAATCTTCTGCGTTCGGTCTTCTCGCGCAATTTTCTATTCCAGGTCCCGCTGTGGCTGATGGAAGGAATGGCCGAATATTATTCGGCCGGCGGCGTCGACACGGGCTGCGAGATGTATATCAGGGATGCGGCCGTCTTCGATTATCTTCCATATAACCTAGAGTACACGGGAGGGTATTTCGTCTACAAGACGGGGCAGTCGGCTATCAATTATATCAACGAGACCTACGGCGACGGCAAGATTATCGAGATCCTCGACCAGCTGAAGTTTCAGCGTTCCGCCGATCTCGCGTTAAAAAGCACGATCGGCATCAATACCGAGGAGCTTACGCGCGACTGGAAGAAATCTTTGAGGAAGAAATACTGGCCGGTCTACGCGAATAAGAACGAGCCCGAATCGCACGGCAGAAGATTGACCGATCACATGAAGAACCACAATTTCAACAACTCGAAACCGGAATTTTCCAGCGACGGGGAAAGCATCGTCTACTATTCGGACAGGGATGGGCTTGACGGGATATACTTGCTGAATGCGCTTACGGGGGAAGTCGAGAAGAAGCTCCTCATCGGGACCATGTCGGATCGTTTCGAATCGATTCGCACGATGAGATCGAGCCTGACCTGGGATCCGGTAGAGGAACGCATCGCGTTCGTTGCGAAATCGAGCGGCAGGGACAAACTGTTCGTGATGAAGGTCCCGGAGGGGAAGATAGAGAACGAGATCGAGTTGCCGCTGGATTTTTTCTTCGATCCCTCGTGGTCGCCGGATGGGGCTAGGATAGCCCTGGTGGGGACGGTCAGGGGACAGACGGATATCTATATATACGAGCTGGCAGCAAACCGGCTGATGCAGGTTACCGACGACCTAGAAGACGAAAAAGAGCCCGTCTGGTTTCAGGACGGCGGAAGGATCGCATACGTCAGGTATCCCGAGAATGCGGTCGAACCGTTATTCGTCGAGGACAGCACGGGGACGGATAGGCTGTCCGGAATCGATTTCAGCTCGCTCGGGAACGTTGTTCAGGTGACAAGCGATATCTGGAGCATAGATCTCGACAGCGGGGAGAAGAAAGTCCTGATCTCAACGGCCGGCAACGATGAATCCCCCGTGATTATGCCCGGAGGAGACGAGATCGTATTCGTCTCCGACGAAACGGGCATATCGAATCTTTACAGGGGAAGCCTCGACGTCGGAAGCTATTACAGATTCACCGATGTTCTGGGAGGAATATTCACTCCCGCCTACTCCGCATCCAAGGACAGGCTTGTGTTCAGCGCTTTCAACTCTGCCGGATACGACATCTTCATAATGGACGAATTCTCCGAGAAATCGAAAGAGGCATACTCGACGGGGAGCCCGATGATGGCCATGAGCGAAGAGAGCGGGGATTCGACATTCGACGGGGAGCCCGAAGGCGGGGGAATATCGACGGCCGACGCGATTTATTCGAGCCGGACGGAAAGGGACGTAGGCTATCTTACCACGGGTCCCGATACGACGGTCGTCGCCGTTCCGGAAAGGACGCCAAAAGCGGTTCCCGATATCGTAATAAAGGAAGACTCGAAAGAGGGTATCGATCCCGACACCTTGACGGTTCTCCGCGATAAATTCAGAAAGAAGATAGGAACCATTGAACCTTACAACCTGAGTTTTTCGGCCGATTACGTGGGCAACGGGATGGGACTGTTTTTCTCCACCGGTTTTGGCTTCGGCCTCATGAACAGCATCGCGTTCAGCGATCTTATGGGAGATCACCACCTCTTTTTCGCCTTTAATATTTACAGGTCGATAGAGGACAGCGATCTGATGCTGTCCTATTATTACCTGAAAAAGAGGATCGATTACGGAGTGGGGATTTTCCAGTACAAGAACTATCTCTATTCCAGGCTTTCATCGGTGGGAGAAGCATTCCTCGATTACAGGTATTTCACTGAACGGAATTACGGAGTGTTCGGGCTCGCCAGCTACCCGTTCTCCATGTTCACGAGGACCGAGCTCGAATTACAGGCTTTCGTATCGGAGAGATCGTTTCTCTCCTTTGAAACGTACGATGATTATTATAACGCATATTATCTGGAGCCCGGGGAAACTTCGAAGAAGAGGTTGATCCAGCCGACCCTGTCCCTTATTCACGATACGGCCTATTATGGGTCGTTCGGTCCGGTGATTGGGTCCAAGTTCATGATCAGCTATTCGAGGGCCCTTTCATTCAGCGGAGATGACGTTTCACGCACTGGCCTGTATTTCGACTACAGAAAGTACCAGCCCGTCTTTTACCGCAATTCGCTGGCGTTCCGGTCGATCGTATCCTTCAGCGAGGGCAACGATCTGAGGTATTTTTTCCTCGGCGGACCGACTACCATGAGAGGATACGATTATCTGCAATTCCAGGGATCGAAAATCATGCTTTTCAATCTCGAGTACCGTTATCCGCTGGTTGATGCTATAGTATTCGGGTGGCCCGGGCGTTGGGCCATAACGAATATAGGAGGAACTTTATTTTTCGATACCGGAAGCGTCTGGGGTCCGGGGCGTTATGTCGAGCCGTTGCCTCTGAACCTGGTGGCCAGAGAGATAAACGGATTGAAATTCTACAGCGATTTCGGTATCGGATTCTTCATGCGGATGGGATTCATGGTGCTGAATTTCCAGCTCGGCTGGCCGACGGATTTTAACCGTACCTCCGACGCGCAGTTCCATTTCTATATCGGGCCGCAGTTCTAGACCTGAAAAACCCTTATCAGGACAACAACTGAAGAGAGAGGCGTTTCTACATCATGAGCGAACTGAACAAGTACCAGCGCGAGGCTGTCGAAAGGGCGGGCGGGCACGTGCTGGTCCTGGCGGGAGCGGGGAGCGGAAAAACGAGGGTCCTGACCAGGAGGATTGTGCACCTGATTCGGGAGGAAGGGGTTTCTCCCGAAAGGATATTGGCATTCACGTTCACCAACAAGGCCGCTGGAGAGATGCGAAGCAGGATCGAACGATCCGTTTCGGCAGGCAAGCTCCCCGCCTGGATAGGCACCTTTCACGCGACGGGGTTGAAGATATTGAGAAGGGAAGCGGTCCGAATAGGATTCAGCAACAATTTCGCGATATACGATGAGGATGACGTTCAGAGCATGCTCAAGGATATTATCAAGAGGAAGGGCTGGAAGCTTGACGAGTACCCGCCCGGGATAATCCGGGCGAGGATATCCCGTTGGAAAAACAGCCTTGTAGGGCCGGAGGAGGCGATGGAGAACGCAAAAGACCCAGTGGAGGAGCTCCAGGCGGAGGTCTACAAAGCGTATATCGCGGGGCTCAGGAAGTGCAATGCGTTCGATTTCGATGATTTGATAACCAGGGTCGTCGAGCTGTTCGCGACCTTTCCGAGGGTGAAGGAGAGGTTTGCAAGGCAGTTCAAGCACGTGCTGGTCGACGAATTCCAGGATACGAATACGATACAGATGGTGATGATAGACTCGCTAGCCTCGATTCACGGAAATCTTTTCGTGGTGGGAGACGACGACCAGGCCATATACGGTTGGAGGGGGGCTACAATAGACAACATTCTTCAATTCGACAGGGTCTACGAAGACACCGTTACGATACGGCTCGAGGAAAATTACCGGTCTACAAATACGATTCTCGATGCTTCGAACGCTCTTATCTCCAATAATTCCGGAAGAAAAGGGAAGACTCTCTGGTCGAGGAAGGGGAAGGGCGAGCCGGTTTCGATCTACTACGCCGATGACGACAGAGAGGAAGCCGTTGCCGTGAGGGAGACTATCATCTCGTTGATCAGGCAGGGATATCCTCGCAACGATATCGCGGTGCTGTACAGGACGCACGCGCAATCGCGGGCCCTTGAATCGGCGATGCTCAAGGGAGGGCTTCCCTACCAGATAATTGGCGGCGTGCGTTTCTATGAAAGAAAGGAAATCAAGGATCTTCTGGCTTATCTGAAGCTGATCAACAACAGCAAGGATGATGTCAGCTTCAAGCGTATATTGAACGTTCCCAAAAGGGGGATCGGCGTCGTCTCTATGAGCCGGATAGAGAAAGGCGCCGGCACAAACAATTTACTCCCATACATAAGGGGGGGAATGGAACCGGAGGGGATAGGGAGCTCTCAACGATCGAGGATAGAGGAGTTCTCCAGGTTGATAGCCTCCCTGGAGCTCATGGCCGGAAAGTCGACCGTGCACGAAATCCTGAACGAGGTGATAGAGAGAACGGGATATCGGGAATACCTGCAGGAAGATA
>CAZPAH010000093.1:0-11318 GCA_964584495.1 uncultured bacterium
CTACAGCGTCGAGCCCGAAGACCACAGATTCCAAAGAACCGTCGGGAAATTCGTGATTATCAGGTGAACGGCCGACGCACACACGGCGCCGCTCAGGGCCCCAGGTTCATCAACCTCTCACCGCCGAGAAAATCGTCCGAATCGATATCTTTCCCGAATTCATACTGCTTGTATTCCGCTTCGAGTATGGCGAAATGAGTCCCCTCCATGCTCGCCATATACAGGAGAAGCGATTTGCTGTTCATATCCCTAGTCTTGGAAGCCAGATCCTCGTAAAAACCTTTCGCGATCTTCTCCGCCTTCATCGCCACCTCGAAAAGCTCCTTTAGAGAGGGGCTCGAGGAGAGGGCATCGCCGATCTGCGGCACCAACGATTTCGGAGGGGTTTTCAGCTCGATATCGGGGAATTTTTTCTCGTATGCCTCTTTCAGAATCTCTTCGTGGTGCTTCTCCTGGGAAATCAGGAAATCGAATTTTTCCTCGAGATCGGGACTGTTCGTTATCTCCTTCATGCGGGTGTAAAGCTTTACCGCCTCGGTTTCCGATTTTATTGCGATCCCTAAAAGCTCGAGTGGGGTGAAATCATCTTTTCCGCTCATCCATTTTTCCTTTCTGCTCCGCTTCGCCCTTGCCTATTTCCTCATGAATTCCTATCTCAGAAGAATCATCTTCTTTACGACGGTCCGGCCGCCTTCCTCGAGACGGTAGAAATAGACTCCGCTGGCCACCCTCTCCCCCCGGTCGTTCGTGCCGTCCCACCGCACCTCGTAGGATATCCCGGCATCGAGCAACGAATCAACCAGTTTTCTTACAAGTATTCCGCCTGGAGAATATATGTTCAGGCCGGCGGGGCCGCTCTTCTCCACGCTGTAGCGGATAACGGTCGAAGGATTGAAGGGATTGGGAAAGTTCTGCCCCAGCCTCATCGCCGGAACGATATCCTCACCCTCTCCGGTGACAATGTCTATGCGTCCGCCCGAGGTCAGGGCGCAGGGATCCCCCTCGTTGAACAGGATCGAACCGATATCGAGATTCGAATATTGACCTTCGCTCCCCGGCAATCCCTCAAGATAGACGAGCACCAGCGGGAGATCTCCAGACAGGGGAACCGCTCCAGCATTGACGATTGTCACCTCTCCGGGAGTCGAATTGTTCACCACCGGGTCTCCCCAAGCCTCCGCCATCGTCCCGGCGCTCGTCGCGCCTTGAAACGTAACGTACGTCTCGTTGAACGTCAGGGTCATCTCATAACCGTAAATATCCAGTCCTCCGACGTCGCGGTCGGGAGAGACCGGTACAGCAGTCGGGAAATAGGTATGCGCCGTGATATCCGCCACTTCGAGATACAGGTCGCAGATCGAGATTACGGCCGTCGTATCGGCGGCCCCTATATCGTCGATCACGTAGACCCTCGTCTCCCCTCCCGCGAGGGCGGTGAAGTGCCCGGTTCCGTCTATTGCCGCCACGGCCGGGTTCGTCACTCCCCAGTCCAGCGGCGGGACGGCGGCGCCGCTGACCCAGAAATCGAGCTCGTCGCCCGCGACCATCGCATAACCGTCCGGATAAACGGTAAGTACCGGGAACGCGTTCACGTGAAGCGACCCGTTCTCGTGAAGGGGCGGATAGCACTCGTTGAACACGCCTCCCGACGGTGTCAGATAAACGTTGCTCGAATACGTGGCGGGGTTGACCATGAATTCAATATACACCAGCACGCCTGCCGACGAGAGGTTCTGCGATCCGGCCATCGCGATATCTATACGATCCTCCGTAACGCTGAACTCCGAGGCGCTCCATCCCGCCGCTTCCGCCACCGTTCCCCCATCGGCCGTTCCCACCGCCGTCAGCCGGACATCGTCGAAACCGACGGAGAATTCAGCCGATTTGATTTCGTAACCTCCCGGGTCCGTTATCGAGACGGGGACCATGACAGTCTCCCCCGGCCATCCGCTCTCGTCGCCGGCGGTCAGCTTCAAGGCGCGGACATAGATCTGACCCGTAGTCGTATCGGTTATCCCGTCGTCATCCTCTACAAAAGCATGGACGGCGCCCGGGGAAATGCCCTTTAGATGATCCGTTCCCGCGAAATCGCCAATCGCGGGATCCGTCGATCCGTAAGTGTAGGGAGCCGTTCCGCCGCTCGTACCGAATTCGAGGCTGTCGCCAACGACGATCTCCCCCGTGTCGGGATATATGTTTATCGAGGGCGGCGCGCTGATATAGAGAGTTCCACCCGTGAGGACCGCCGGTGGATCCCCCTCGTTGAACATGAAATCCGCGAAGGTCAGGCTGGTCGTGTACGCGTTGGGGCCGAGGAGGAAGCGAAGATTTAGCAGAGTCCCCGCCCCGGTCAGAGGCACAACGCCCGCGGCGGCTATGTCGACCCCTCCCGGCCGGCTGTTTACTGTGACATTTCCCCACGGCGCCGACACCGTCCCTGAAACGGGGGCGTCGACCAGCGACGCGCAATTCGAGGTGGACCATGTTATCGTCAATTCGTACGAGTACACGTTCAGCCCGGTCAGATCGCCCGTCGTTATCGGAACGGTTATCGTCTCCCCGACCGTTCCCGTGCCGTTCCCGATATCTAGATCGACCGCGTAAGATGGGGCCGCCGCGGGAACCAAGAGCATGGCGAGCAGCGCCGTGACGAGAAACGGCGCCGCAGACGAATTCCCCTTCTTTGATGGTCCGGGCGGCGAGACCTTCCCTCTTATCCCGCCCCTGTTTCTAATCGATGTAGCCGGCATGACGTTCTCCTTTCCAGCTGGTTCAAATATGGAGCCAGCCACACTGCTACCTCACCATTATCATCTTTTTAGACTCGGTGAAATCGCCCGCTTTGATCCTGTAGAAATAGACTCCACTTTCCACGAGGCCTCCCGAATCGTCGAGCCCATCCCACCGCACCTTCTTGAACCCGGGCGATTCGATCCTGTCGACGAGGTCGCGGACCATCCTGCCCGCCACGTCATAAATTATTATCGATACGCGCACACCCGCCCCGCCCGCTGGTATGGCATACGTTATCATGGTGCTAGGGTTGAAAGGATTGGGATAGTTCTGAGCGAGCATGAACGCCGACGGAACCGCCACGGCCCGGTTGTTACCGCCGGGCGATTCGGCTTTGTCGGTATACTCGTCCTCGTTCAATCTTACGTAGTTTAAGCCGAAGGGGACCGCTTCATCCACCCCGAGCGTCGCCGAACCTTCGATCGTTATCCGGACCGCGGCTTCGACCGGCATAGGCTCGGCACAGGCAAGGGCGATCCTCAGCTCGCACGCCTCTCTCACATTCCAAAAGAGAAGCGCTCCATCTGCCGCTTCTGTGAGATCGACTTCCTTTATTGAGACCTGATCCGGGTCGAAGGCGATCCTGTATTCCTGAGCCAGGAGCTCTCCGCTCCCCGTGAGTTCGACGGGGACGGTGGCGCGTCCGCCCGCCGCCAGGTCGAAACCGGGGATCCGGACTGTGAAATCGCCCCCCTCCAGCCCGGGCCACGCGTCCCCGAGCGCGAGAGCGGGAGAAGCGGGAGAGGTCATTATGCTGTCGAATGCGCACGGGAAGTGCGAGATGATCCCCGCCACGTACCTGAGAATATAGGAAGCATCGAGAGCGGATAGCCCCGCCGCGCAGGTCACGTCACCCACCTCCTGCTGCAGGGGACTGAGCGTAATAATCATGGCGACATGCTGCAGGACGAGGGATGCGTCATATGCCCGTATCTCGCCGTTCAGGCTTACGTCGCCGAGAAGGTAGTTCTGCACTCCATCCGTCTGCCAGCCGGAGTAATCCACCATATCGGTAACAGGGTCCCCCAGCCCGCCGGGGTTGTACCATCCCCCCGAACCGGTATCGTCGGAAGGATCGTAAGGTCCCGTATCGTCTCCCCACCAGCACCCCTGCGCCCAGATGGTGAAACTCATCCCGCTGTTCTTGATTCCGTAGTAGGTGTTGTTGTAGATATCGCTGTTCTCGACCCTCCCCTTGGCCGGATCCCCCGCCGCGCCGTTGTAATTGATTCCGACGGCGTTATTCATGAAGATGCAGTGGTTGACTTGGGGATTGGCGTTCGTGACATTGAGCGCGCCGTAGGTGGAGTTGCTCGTGGCGTAGCGGAAAACGCAATAATCGAATCTCACGCTGTCGTCTATCGCCTCGTTGTCTATCTGGATGTAATCCCATCGCTGGCCGGCTCCGTTCGTCATCGTGCTGTCGTTGTTGGTATCCCCCCCGTAGAAATCGTCCAAGGCCGAGGTGAAAACGATCAGGCTGTCCGGAGCGGCCTTCCCCTGCGCGATCAGGCCGCGCTTGACCGTAATTTTAGTCCCAGCGAGAGGCTTTATCACGATCCCCGGCTCGATCGTAAGGACCGAGCTGAGACCGGCCGTGAGGCTCGATACGAGAACGTAAGGGATGTTCTCGGTCTGGGCCACGTTCCTCCTTCTCCAGAGAACGCTTTGCGCCAAGGTCTCGCCCAGGATGCCGAGAGCGTTATATGCGTTGTTGGAAAGAAAACTGTTGCCGGTGAAAATGGGTTGGCTCATCAGGGACATGAGGACCGGGGTCCTGCCGTGGTAATCGAAAAGACAGGTATCGATCGACGGCGTGCTTGTACCGCTCATTCGTATCCCGTAGTAGCTGTTGTCGATAAAGGTGCAGTTCGTAATAGACGGGGAAGCGGAAATAATCTGCACGGCGCCCAGGTTTCCCGAGCCGCCATAAAGGAAATGGACGTGCTCGAAATTGTTGAACTCGTCGGTGCTCACGTCGAAGAACTCGACGTTTCCCCAGTCGCCTTTATCCGGAACCGTCAATATGCCGTCGTTGTTGGTATCGAGGGGGTTTCCGTGCGCGTCATCGAGAATGGAGGTAAGGATAATCGGCTCGCTCTCGGTTCCCAACGCCTCTATCGCACCCTCGACGTTTATCGAGTTCGCAAAATAGTTGTACGGGTACCGCGCTCCCATCTTTATCACGACCCCCGGCTCGATCGTCAGCTTCGAGCCCAGGTTCACATCAAGGCTGGACGAGACGAGTATGCGGGTAATATTGGTGAACCCGGCGATATCCCATTTCTTGAGCGTGAGGTCCTGCGCGACATCCTCGCCTATGAGACCGAGGGCGTCGTAGGCGTTGTTATCGTATACGTTGCCGGAGAATGTCGGCTCGGCGAGGATCGATTTGCTGATCGGCAGCTTCGAGGTCAACCTGAACATGTTATTCTCGATCGTCGGATTCGATGCGTTTTGAATCCATAGCCCCCAAACGTTTATCTCGAATTCGCTGTTTCGAATCGTCGGGGACGCCGACTGGCATTCGATGATGGTGTAGCTTGCATTCCCTCCGAATCTGAACAGGCAGTGATCGATCACCGCCTCCGCGTCGATCGTCGTCGGGTTGAACCTGATGCCTCCCCAATCGCCCGCCTCGGGAGAGGTGCCAGAGCCGTCGACGTTCGAATCTCCGCCGTAGGAGTCATCCTGCACGGAAGTGTAGACGATCAGGCTGTCGGGATCGGAAGTCCCTTCCATTCGCAGCCCTCCGTTCACATCTATCGACCTCGTGGCGCTTATCGACTTCACCACGATCCCCGGCTGGATCGTCAGGATGGAACCGGACCCGATCGTCAACGTCCCCAGGTGAAGGTAGGGAAAATATTCCGGGAACTGCGGGGGGCCGCCCACCTCTATCCTTTCCAGCACGGCGTTCTGGGATATGGTTTCCGACAGGATCCCGACCGCGTGGTATTTGTTCTGGTTGAAGGTGTTGCCGATATATTGTGGATCTGCCAGAACCGATGTGGCCAGTGGAATGTAGCTGTGGTTGAAGAAATCGTTGTTCTCGATCAAGGGGGCGGAATTCCCGTCGGTCCGTATCCCCGTTTTATTCGTTTTGAACTGGCAGTTGGAAATCGTGGGGGAAGCGCTGCTGCACCATACGGTGCCTATGTAGTTATCCGTCACGTCGTATCCCCCGTACGATATCACACAGTGATCGAGGATGCTGTACGAATCGTTGGATGTCGATGTGAACCTTATATTCCTCCAGTTCGCGACGTCCGGAGTGGTCGCGGTACCGTTACCCTCCGTGTCGGCCGGGTTTCCGGCATCATCGTCGTAGACCGATGTGAAGACTATCATGCTGTCGGAACTCGCGTCCGCCTTCAGTCCTCCGTCTATCTTGAGCATTATATTATAATTGCGGAACTTGAGCACGATCCCCGGCTCGATCCTCAAATTCGCCCCGATAGACATCGTAAGATTGCCTTCGAGCCAATAGGTGATATTATCGTACCCCGCCACGCTCCTGACCTTGAGGAGGGAATTGACGCCCACCGTCTCGCCTATGATGCCGATCGCCGTGATCGAGTTGTTGGTGAACGTGGTGCCCATGAAATTCGGATCGGCCGACACCGACATCAGGATCGGCGTAAGAGTGCAATTGCTGATCGAGTTGTTGATCACGAGAGAGGCGCTCAGCCCTCCCTGCTCGATGCCGAAATAGGTGTCCGATATCTCGTTGAATACGATCTGGGGGCTCGAGTTGTAGGCCCTGATTATCCCCTCGTCGTTATAGCCGCCGAACTTCAGCACCGAGTAATAGACCTGCCCCATGCTGCCGTCATCGAACTCGATATTGCCCCAGTCGCCCACGCTCGGAGCGCTGATAGATCCGTCGTTATTGGTATCGTTCGGCTTTCCGTAATTATCGTCCCTGAAGGATGTGATGACTATCTGGCTGTCCGCGACGGCCGATCCGATCATCGTCAGGGTGCCGTCGACGAATATATCCACGTTGTCCTTCGGCTTGATGACGACGCCCGGCTGTATCGAGAGGACGCCGCCGGGGGCTATCGTCACGTCATCGAGAAAGATGTACACGAGGTTGTCGATCGCCGTCATCCCCAGGGTCGCACCCCTGATGCTGAGGCGGTTGGTGCCGGTCAGGGTCCCGCCGAGGATCCCCAGGGCGTCGAAGCCGTTGTCCGATACCGATTCGAAGGCGAGGTTATCGAATTGCGGATTCGCCGTTATCTCAATCGCGACCGGCACATCGGTCATGGCGTTGATCGTCGTGTTCCTGAGTATCGGATTCGATTCGCCCGTGCATTTCACCCCGTAGTAGGCGGCGAAGATATCGCAATCCTCTATCGTGGGGCTCGCGTCGTCGCAAACGACGTTGCCTGTATTACCGTATCCTCCGAAATGAATGTAGCAATACTTGAGAATGCTGGAATCCTCCGCCCCGTCGTAAAAGGTGATCGACGACCAGTCCTTATTGTCCGGAACGGTGGCATTACCGTCTCCGTTCGTGTCATCTCCTGGCGGCGGCACGTTGTCGTCCTTTATCGAGGTGAAGAAGACGAGGGAGTCGGGATCGCTCTTGCCGATCGCTATCAATTCCCCGTCGGATATCCTGAGCCCCGCAGTGGCCGCAAACTTGAGAACGACCCCGGGATTGATCGTCAATACGGCTCCCGATGTGACCGTTACGGTGCTGGTCACGTGGTATATCCGTCCGCCGAAGGTGGTCAGTGTCATATCGGTGCTTATGCTGCCGCTCAACGTCTTCTGAGCGTACGCGAGCTCCGGCGGAAGGAACAGCGCAATTACCAGCGCCAGCAGGAAAACGGATTTATAACGTCTCATCATCGGACCTCCCTCGGCCTTTGAACCGTATGTTTCCTAAAGTTACCAACACATGCCCAATTCGATCGCTCTCAATGGAACGCCCGAACAGCGGCGAATAATTCTGACGCATGCTCCGGCCGCTATTTGGATTAAAGAGGATTATTGCAAGCTGCAAGACACGATTATATACGACCCCTATCGATAATACAACTTGTTTTATCAGCGGCGGCGAGTCTTCATGTCAGGCCTTCCCGCGAGAATTCATTTGATCTATTTCACCGCCGATTCTATACTTCGATCCCACCTCGGCTTAACTTGGCCGTAACAGCGAGCCTTGTCAGGTCGGGCGGAATGGAAAACCATCGGCCCATCTCGCTTTTAGCAGGGAGGTTCACGTTGAGCAACGTAATGGAACAGCTCGTCCCGTTCGCCACAAACTACGGTATAAAGATCATCGGTGCGATATTGATCCTCATAGTCGGTCGGATCGCCGCCGGGATCGCCCGCAAGTTCATGAGAAAACTTCTCACGAGGGTGAAGACGGATCCATCCATCATCAGCTTCGTCAGTAGTCTCATATATGTCATGATATTGGTTTTTTCGGTTATCGCAGCACTTGCGAAATTCGGAGTAGAGACGGCTTCATTCATCGCGATTATGGGGGCGGCCGGTTTCGCCGTCGGATTCGCCATGCAGGGTTCCCTATCCAATTTCGCCGCCGGTCTCCTCGTACTCGTATTTCACCCGTTCAAGGTGGGAGACTTTATCGATGCGGCGGGGGTCGCCGGGACGGTGAAGGAAATAAAACTCTTCAACACCGTTATCGCCACCCCCGACAACATCAAAATAATCGTGCCGAACGGAAAGATCCACGGCGACGTGATAAAGAATATCACCGCGTTCGACACGAGGAGGATCGACATGTCGGTAGGCATCTCGTACGGCTCCTCAATCCAGGGAGCTTACGATATCATATCGGGCATCCTGAAAAACGACGGGAGGGTACTATCGGAACCGGCCCCCCAGATCGCGGTCGCCGAACTGGCCGACTCGAGCGTCAATATCGTCGTCAGGCCGTGGGTCAAGAAGGAAGACTACTGGGCCGTCAAATTCGACTTCACGCGAAGGGTCAAGGAGGCTTTCGACGAGGCCGGTATAGAGATACCATTCCCCCAGCACGATATACACATGATTTCGGAAAACGCATGACACGCCGCCCGCATGCGGCTTTGATTCTTCTCCGCCCCCCTTCGGCCGATCGGGGGCGGAGCCGCGTTCGTTACAAATTGTTACAATTACGGTTTATCGTTGTAACAGTTCAAATGTATATTCTCTTGTAGGATCAAAGTATCGCGAGTCACGACGAGCCTTTTCCGGCAACGAGAGGAATAAATGCAATGAGCAGAAGAACCGTCACAATTATAACCGCGGCGATAATCATCTCCAGTCTAGCGGTGAGCGCCGTCCTCAGCAACATGAAAAAACCGGTCAGCAGGAGACAGCTTCCGAAAAAAGATACATCGGTGAGGACGATCACCGTGGAAAACTCCGATATCCGCACCGATATCACCATCACGGGACGGCTCTCCGCCCTGGACAAGGTCGAGGTCTACGCCGAGGTTTCGGGGACCCTCCTGCCCACGGGAAAGCGCTTCAAGCCGGGAAACAGCTTCACCGCGGGCGAACCTCTCATCAGGATCGATGAATCGGTATACCGCAACAACATGCTCGCGCAGAAGAGCAGCCTGCTGAACCGCCTCACCATGCTCCTGCCGGATCTTTCGATAGACTTTCCTGGAAACGCGGGAGTCTGGAAAAGCTACCTCGAGAATTTCGACCTTACGAAGCCGCTGGCGCCGCTGCCGGAAACCGAAAACGGCAAGGAACGGTACTATATCGCCTCGCGCGATATCTACAGCCAGTTCTACACTATAAAGAGCATGGAGGCGACCCTCGACAAGTACACTATACGCGCTCCCTTCAACGGCGTAGTCACTTCATCTCAGATCAATCCCGGCACCCTGGTGCGACAGGGGCAGAAACTCGGAGAATTCAGCAGCACGGCGATATTCGAGATGGAGGCCTTCGCCGGCATCAGCGAGGTCCTGCTCCTATCCCCCGGGATGCCGGTTACTCTGACAAGCAGCGACATGCCGGGAAGCTACTCCGGAAAGATCAGCCGCATCAACGAGGTGATCGACCCTAAGACACAGCTCGTCGCGATCTACATCAATACCGACGACCCCCGCTTAAGGGACGGTCTGTACATGACCGCTCATATCGAGAGCTCCTCGATCGAAAGTGCCGTCCGGATACCGCGCGGAGTGCTCACTGACGGCAACCGGATTCCAGTAATCGAGGATTCGATATTGATCTTCAAGGAGGTAACCCTGGCGGCCGTCGAGGACGGCCAGGTAATCGTCCAGGGTTTGCCCGATGGAACAGAGGTCGTCGTCGAAATGCCCGCGGATGCCGTTGAAGGAACCGTATTATCCATTTCCGGCGGAAGCGGTTCTCAGGCCGGTCCCGGAGACGATCGGAAAACGGACGAGGGCAAGAACAGGCCGAATGGAGAAGGTGGGAAACAGTGAGAAACGCAATACGTCCATTCATCAAGTACCCGATTCTGGGGAACGTAATAATAGTAGCCCTGTTTATGTTCGGGTACATAGGATTCACGAGTCTCAATACGACCTTTTTCCCTCCCCAGCCCAGCAGGATGATCATCGTCCAGGCATCCTACCCTGGGGCCTCTCCCGAGGAGATAGAAGAGGGGATAGTCACCAAGATCGAGGACAATCTAAAAGGAATCTCAGGGATAGAAAGGGTGACATCCGTCTCGCAGGAGAATTTCTGTACGATAAACATCCGCGTGCTTACCGATTTCGATGCGAACATAGTCATCCAGGACGTCAAGGACGCCGTAAATCAGATCAGCTCGTTTCCCGTGGGTATGGAGAGAATATCCACGTACAGGCAGGAGCCGCGGACCTTCGCAATCGATCTTATTATCGTGGGCGATACAGATCTCAAGACCCTGAAGTGGAACGCCCGCCAGACCGAGCGCGACCTCCTGTCGATAGACGGGATATCCAAGGTTTCCCTCTCCGGGTTTCCCGACGAGGAGATAGAGATTGCGGTCCGGGAGGATGCGATGCGGGCCTACGGGCTGACGTTCGATGAGATCCTCAACGCGGTCAGGACCGCCAACATCCAGGTCACCGGAGGAAAGATAAAGGGACTCGAGGAAGAACTTCTGATCCGGGCCGACCTTAAGGGATATTTCGCTCAGGAGCTTGCAGGCATCATCGTACGCTCGAACGAGAACGGAGCCCTGGTCAGGCTCGGCGACGTCGCCGACCTGAGGGACCGCTGGTCGGAGGACCCAAATAGGATCTATTACAACGGCAAGCCAGCCGTAAGGGTATCGGTCGACAACACGAACAAGGAAGACCTTTTCTTCATAGCGGGAGCGGTCAAGGATTACGCGGCCCGATTCAACGAAACACACGACATTATAAAGTGCGAGGTCTTCCGCGACGGTTCCGAGATAATCAACGACCGTGTAAAAATCCTCCTGACCAACGGCATGATAGGGATGTTCCTGGTCCTTCTCTTTCTATCCCTCTCCCTAAACCCGCACATATCGTTCTGGGTCGCCCTGGGCATACCGGTATCGTTCG
>CAZPAH010000094.1:0-11193 GCA_964584495.1 uncultured bacterium
ATTCATGCTTTTGGTGCCCATGACCGTGACTACGGTGTAGGGATTGCTCGTCCAGGTGTTGTTGGCCGAGCCGAGCCACCACTGAAGGGCGGCGTCGGGCCATCCCCTTCCCGCGGTTCCGTAATTGGCCACCATGTCGGCGTATATTGCATCGGCTCTCTGCTGGACGGTGCTGCCGGTGCCGTACCCGGCGCCCGCAAGCATGTTCGAAGCCGTCGCCATCCAGCAAGAGTTGTCGTTGGCGGCAGGCGGTAGAGGGTTCTTGTCGACGTCGGGCGCGGGATCCATCTTCTGGTACGGGCACGAGCTTGAAAGAGAGACCACTGCGATCAGGATCACCAGGGCGGCCTTGACCAAGAGACTGTTATTTTTCATGGAAATGCCCCTTTTATTGATAATGACTCGATTAAAGGTCGGATAAATTGATGAACGGCAACACCTCCCGGGAATGATACCCGTCCCCAGAACCTTTCCGGCGCGGCGGAATCACTCTGTGAGAATTATTGGGTTTAATCGGATTTGGATCCCTTATTGAATTATTCTCCGCCTCTTGAGAAGCATCGTCAACGAAAAGTTTGTTTACGCTGCGTAAAATAAATTATACAGAGCGATCAGTCCCTGATTTGAAGCCGCCGTGAGAGGTGATTACACTTTTCCGTGCCCGTCGGCGGCCGGGATATGTAACAACCTTCGCTATTGCCAAAGCGCCGCGATTTTGGTTATATATCCTTTAACGCTTTGCAGCATGAGAGGAGACTGTATGGAACAAGTCAAAGCACGCCTGCTCAACGCGTCGGTCTCGACGCGCTGGCTGGTCCTGATTCTTCTCAGCGGTCTGACTTTCGGAACCTACTGGTTCCAGGACTGTCTCGGTCCGCTGAAGGGATTGTTCGAGACGGAGCTCGGATTCACGAGCAGCCAGTTCGGTCTGCTGGTAAGCTCGACCACGTGGGCCAACCTCGCCCTGATGATCATCGTGGGCGGGATGGCTCTCGACAAGTGGGGCATCCGAAAGACCGGTATACTGTTCGGCGTTCTGGCCACCGTGGGCGCCTTCATCGTATACCTGGGGGCCAAGGGCACCTTCGGAACCGACCGCAAGACGATGCTTACCGTGATGGTGATCGGACGAATTCTCTTCGGAACGGGACTGGAAACGGTCTGCGTTATGATTTCAAGGGCGATCGTCAGGTGGTTCAAAGGTTACGAGCTGGCGCTGGCGATGGGGATAAATATGGGATTCGGCCGTCTCGGTTCGGCGGGTACCAACTTCTTCGGCCTCGAGATCTCGGGAGGACAGGTGTCGGCGGGACTTTCGGTCGCCGCCTCGCTGATCGGGCTGGGCCTGATCCTTTTCTTCATATACCTGATCTACGATCTCAAGTTCGACAGGCAGGTCGAAGCGGCCGAAGGGGGAAAGAAGGACGAGTTCAAGTTCAATGATCTCATCAAGCTTCTCACCGACAGGTCGTTCATCTTCATCGCGCTGCTCTGCGTGGCCTTCTACTCGGCGGTATTTCCGTTCATTCAATACGCCCCCGATCTTCTTGTGAACAAGTTCGGGTTCAGCTACACTATGCCCGATTTGACCGGGATGAGTTTCCTCGGCAAGCTGAAAGCTATGCTGCATAACGGAGCGAAGATAACCAGCTTCATACCTCTCGGCACGATCCTCTTCACGCCGATCTTCGGTATGATAGTTGACAAGAAGGGAAAGGCCGCGTCGCTGATGATCCTGGGCGCTTTCCTTCTGATCTTCGCGCATATCACGCTGTCGGTTCTGAACAGCGTCGCCCTGGGGTACATAGGACTCCTTTCGCTTGGAGTGGCCTTCTCGCTCGTTCCCGCGGCGATGTGGCCTTCGGTCGCCAAGATCGTTCCCACCTACAGGCTGGGGACCGCGTACGCCACGATGTTCACCATACAGAACTACGGGCTGGCCGCGTTCTACTGGGGGATAGGCAAGGTTCTCGATCTATCGAACCCCGCGGTGGTGCAGAAGATGGCATCGGTACGCGCCGGTCTCGAGAAATCCGGAATGGATACGGGGCAGATCGCCCAGAAGATGGAAGCGATGAAGTATTCGGGAGAGATCCCGTTCTACAACTATACGAAGCCGATACTGATGCTTGTCGCGCTGGGGATCATATCGATCTTCCTCGCCTACAAGCTGAAGGCGGCCGACAAGAAGCAGGGATACGGCCTGGAGCTTCCCTCCAACGGTTGAGGATTCCCCGCGCTCGACTAACTAAAGGCTCCCCGTTCTTTACGGGGGGCCTTTTCCTTTGCATTTCCTTTGGATAGCATTGTATACGAGCAAGTCCGTTGACTAAATGTCAGTTTTCTGTTAAGATGAATCACTATTATTTTAATCGATTAACCGGGGAAGATCGTTCTCCTATGAGATGCCGATTTATTATTAGCACCCTTCTTCTGGCTACGGGTTTTCTACTCTTGACGACAGGGCGGGCCCGTGCATATATCGACCCCGGCACGGGCAGCTATATCCTGCAGCTCATCCTGGCGGGAATGGTTGGAGCGGCCTTCACGCTGAAACTGTTCTGGAAGAGAATCAAGCTGTTCGTTCTCGTTAATGTCCTGAAGAGGGACGGGCGGACGGAAGATCAATCTGCGGATGAAGATGGATAACGGGAAGCATTGCGGCTCCTTCCGCGACCCAAACGGATTCATATTCAATAAAGAAGGATCTCTATACCGCCAGGTCAACCTGCGCTACAGGGATGAGTACGATCTTTTGACTCGATCGGGCCTCTACGTGGAGCTCGTTCGAAAAGGGATGCTCGTCGGCCATGAAGAAGCCGACATTTCTTTGGCTGTGTCGGGTGAAGCTTACAAGGTTCTGAAGCCTAGGCCGATCCCGTTCATCTCTTACCCTAACGAGTGGTGCTTCAGCCAATTGAAGGATGCCGCCCTCGCCACCCTCTCGATACAGAGGAAGGCGCTGGAATACGGGATGTCGCTTAAGGACTGCAGCGCTTTCAATATACAGTTCGATGCCGGCAGGCCCGTTTTCATCGATACCCTGTCGTTCGAAAAGTACCCTGAAGGCAGGCCCTGGGTCGCATACCGGCAGTTCTGTCAGCATTTCCTGGCGCCCCTTGCCCTGATGAGCATGAAAGATATCAGGCTCGGCCAATTGTTCAGGATCTACATCGACGGGGTGCCGCTCGATCTGGCGAGCGCACTTCTTCCCGCGAGATCGCGCCTGTCGCCGCATATGTTCGCTCATATCCATCTGCATTCCCGGTACCAGAGGCGTTACGGGCGTGAGACAAAAAAACCCGCGGGTCGCGGAAAGATGAGCCGTAACGCGCTGCTGGGGCTCGTCGACAATCTTGAGTCGTCGGTCAAGCGCCTCAGATGGAAAGCCGCCGGGACCGAGTGGGCCGAGTATTACGATGACACCAATTATTCGCCGGCGGGTCTCGCCGAGAAGGAGAAACTCGTCGGTGAATACCTCGATATGCTGGAGCCGGGCACCGTATGGGATCTCGGGGCCAATAACGGCCGCTTCAGCAATGTAGCCGCCGGAAAGAGCCGGAAGGTGATTTCTTTCGATGTCGATCCGGCCGCTGTCGAACGCAACTATCTCGATTGCGCCTCCCACGGAAGGACCAATATCCTTCCGCTGCTTCTCGACCTGACGAATCCGACTTCGGCCGCGGGCTGGGGGGGGAGAGAGAGGATGTCGCTGATCGAGCGAGGACCCGCCGATACGGCGCTCGCTCTGGCGCTCGTCCACCATCTGGCTATATCCAACAACCTGCCATTCGAGAAAATCGCCGCTTTTCTCGGCGAAATCTGTGGGCACCTGGTTATCGAGTTCGTTCCGAAGGAGGATTCGCAGGTTCGCCGTCTCCTCGTCTGCAGAGAGGATATCTTCGACGCCTACAACAGGGATAATTTCGAGAAAGAGTTTGAGAAGGTTTTCACTATCGAGCGACGCGACGGGATCGTTGATTCGGGCAGGACACTCTATCTGATGAACAAAAGAGGGAAATGACAATGAAGCAGCCGAAAGCACCCAAATATTACCGTTGGACCAACCCCGCCGTTCTTAGTGTGCTGGCCGTCTATTTCTACATTTTCATGGAGTGGCTCTTCTTCGTCACGAAACCGTCTTTCATGTCGAATTTCAACACGCTGGCGAGGCTGCAGATTCTCTGGATCGCTCCTATTTTACCTGTTATCGCCGGCATGGTCGCAGTCTTCATCATCATGCTCCCCGCGATTGTGCTTCGCGGGCAGACGGCAGGCAAGCTCTGCACCGCAGCGGCCCTTCTGATCCCGTCGGCGGTCCTGGCCCTGGCACTTTTCATAATGATCGACAATTTCACCTATACAGTTTTCGGTTTCGGAGTCGTGTCGACGAGCGGTCTCGCAAGGGCCGTCTACATTCTCTTCTTTGTTCTGATTATGGTTTTCTCGTACCAGCAGGTTTACTATCTCAATCTTAAATTGCCGGAGAGATCCCTTTCCCGGAGGCTGGGAATTCTGTCTCTTGCCCTGGTCGTCATATCGATCTCGTTTGTCTTCGCCGGATACGGATCGTCGAGCATTTCAGCGGTAAAATCGATGATAAAGACAACGACGATTAAAGAGCCTTTTAATATTATGATCGTTGCGAGTGACGGGCTGAACGCGGAGAATATGTCGTTGTACGGGTATCATCGTGAGACGACCCCCTTCATGAAGGAGCTTGCCGAAGATGGACTCGTCTGTGAGAATTGTTTCGCCAACGCAAGCACATCCGGAGGTTCCATCGTTTCGATGTTCACCGGGAAACCGCCCACAAAAACGCGCGTCATTTTCCCTCCCGACATACTGCACGGGCTCGATTCGTATCAGCATCTACCCGGCATCTTGAAGAGATTGGGCTACAGAAATATTGATGTAAGCGTCCGTCACCATGCCGATCCGTTCGATCTGAATATGCGCGATTCGTTCGACTGGGCGAATTATAGAAAACCGAAGCAGCATGATATTTCCGGGCCGATCGATATCTGGTTCGACGAGGGGGCGGGCTATTTCATGGCCAAGATGGAAGAGCGCCTGGAGGATAGACTGCTGCATATATTCTTTCTCCGGAGGATGCAGGATCCGATGGCGGAGGTGGCCGAGAAGGACTTGGATTCTTCGAACGAGTCCCGATGGTACACCGGTACCGTGAATGAAGAACCGGGGGGCCGGGGCTCTTCGGCGGATAATAGCAGATACAGGACGGCGCCGTCTAAAGAGAGACAGCCGGAAACCAGGGAAGAAAATGGGGACAGAGAACGGGTAGATGCTTTCTTCTCCTTTATCGACGAGGCGGCCTCGCCCTTCCTGGCGCACCTGCACCTACTTGGAACGCACGGCAGCAGGTATGATCCCGAGACCAGGGTTTTCTCCGCCGGGAAATGGCAGAGCAGCATCAGTGCAGACGATTTTTACGATGATGCCATATTGAGCTTCGATTCGATGCTGAGGGATATCATTGAAGGTTTGAAAGAGCGGCGGCTTTTGGACAAAACGATCATCGTCATCTGCACGGACCACGGCAGGCGCTGGAAGAGGGGTGTCCGGCTACCGCTGATTTTTCTCTTTCCCGGCGGCGAGCACAAGGGAACGATCAAGGAGAATGTGCAGAACATGGATATCGCCGCGACCATTCTCGATTATCTGGGCGTGTCTCGTCCCGGCTGGATGGGAGGAGTCTCGCTGATTTCAGGCAATCTCGACCGGGATAGGCCGATATTCAATATCGAACGGGTACGTGGCGGAGAGATAAAGACAAAGAGGGGCAGAAAACTGGACCGTAAAAAGACAGGACCTCCATTCTACACGATGGGTGCCATTGGGGTGGTTGTCAGGAACGTGTTCTACGAGCTCGACCTTGGGAAGAATATACTGACGGTAAGCAAGGTAAAAGGGCACACGGACCCCGCCGGTGAGGGAGAGTTGTTGTCGCCCGAGGAAGCGGGAAAGATAATCATAGATCATCTGCGGGAAAATCGTTACGACGTCTCTTCAATAGTGACGCCATTGGCCGTCCGCTACGGCGATACGGTTTCCAAGAAGAAGAGATAATCGCCTCGTTGAGAGGCGGACGTGGACGGTCGCACGATCCCTTACTTTTTCTTCTTCCAGACGGGGGAGAGTTCCCTCAGCCTGGCGACCGTTTCCGCGGTTCCCAGGACCACTGCGGGCACATCTTCCATCCTGTTGGATCTGCCGAGGGTGATGACCATCGAACCGTGAACCTCCTCGTGCTTCAACCCGGTGGCGAGGAGGACATGCGAAGCCTCGAGCGTCTTGGAGGAACAGGCCGAGCCGGTCGAGATCTGGATCCCGCGCCGGTCCATCAAAAGCAGGATACCCTCGCCCTCGATTCCATCAAACCTGAAGCTCGCGTTGTTGGGAAGACGCCGCTGCGGATGCCCGGTGAGATGGGAATCTTCTATTTCGAGTATCCCCGCTATCAACGCATCGCGGATGCCGGCGAGCCTGGCGCCCTCGGTCTCCATCTCATCGGCCGCGATCCTTGCGGCCTCCCCCATTCCGGCTATCGCGAAGAGATTCTCCGTTCCCGATCTGAGCCCATGCTCCTGGCCCCCTCCGGGCATGATCGATTTCAGCTTCAGCCCCGGCTTGATGTAGAGAGCCCCGGCGCCGCGGGGGCCGCCCAGGTCATTGGACGACAGGGTGAGAAGATCGATCCCCTCTTTCTGCACGTCGACCGGGATCTGACCGGCGGCCGCCGATCCGTCGACATGAAGGTAGTTGCCCTTTCCGTGGACGACGGCCGCTATCTCCCCGACCGGCTGGATAGTGCCTATCTCGTTATTCGCGTAGATGATCGAAGTGACGACCGTCGAGGCGGTGACGAGCTCCTCGAGCTTCTCCATATCGACCAGGCCGAACGAGTCCACCGGCACCGTATTGGCGGCGAAACCGTTCTTCTTGAGTTCCTTTACCGGATTGATCACAGAGATATGCTCGATGGCGCTCATCGCCACTTCCTTGCCGATACCGGCATTTCTCAGCGCGGCGCCCCTTATCGCGAGGTTGTTCGCCTCGGTCGCCCCCCCGGTGAATATTATGCACTGCTCGTTCTCGGCGTTTACGAGAGCCGCCACCTTGGCCCGCGCCTCCTCGAGTGCCTCGCCCGCCTCCACTCCCACGGAATGAAGGGATGAGGGATTGCCGAACCTCTCGGCGAGAAAAGGGTAAGCGAAATCTATGATCCTCCGGTCGACCGGCCTCGATGACTGGTGATCCAAGTATATCCTGTCCATGCCTTCCTCCTAGAAATTAAGAACGGCATCCGCATCCAACGCCAGGTCGTTGAGCGTCGCCGATCCGACGATCTTCGCGCCCGGGATGAAGTTCCCCGTCTCTATGCCCAGAAGCCGGCAGCTCTGCTCGCATACGTACAACCTGACTCCCGCTTCGAGCGCCTGGTCGATCACCTCCCTCAAGGAAGGAAAATCGCCGAGCTTGATCTTTTCGGCTTCCCCCTTCTTCATGACGGTGACCCCCTTGATGAGGAAGTATATCTCCGCTTCCAGATCCATCGCCCTGGCCGTCGAAGCCAGGACGAACGGCGCATACAGCCTTTCCGGCGTGTCGGTCCCGCTCGTTTGAACGTAAAGAATCTTTTTCATTCCAATCACCCGCCCGTCATTTTCTCCTGATATAGAAGGTCAGTATCGTTCCTTCCTTGCTGAATTCGACTATCTCGTGGCCGGTTCTTTTGGCCCACCTCGTGATATCCTCCTCGGCGGCAGGGTCGTCCGCCTCGACCTTGAGGACCTGGCCGACCGCGATTTTCTCGATCTCCTCCTTGGTCATCGCGATAGGCATCGGGCAGTAAAGCCCCACGCAGTCGAGCTCGGCGTCCGCTTTTATCATTTGAATCACTCTCCTATAGGGAAATCGGGGAGCCCGCAGGCATATCCGACTCTATGGATTCGTAGACATCAATACTTATATTACACCACCCTGTCAACCGATAGATTACCTACCCTTGAATAGCTGGAAGACATATTGTACTATGAAACCTTATTGAGACGGATCGTTCGGACTTCTATCCAGACGTGCGACTTGCGAAGGATTTTATCAAAGGAGCATGATGTGACACTGGACAGCGTGGACAAGATACTCGATTATGCGATCGAGCAGGAAGAGCAGGCGGCCGAGTTCTACACGAAGCTCGCCGGCAAGTCGAAGGGACCCGGCATGAGGGAGGCCTTCCTCGGATTCGCCGAGGAGGAGAGAGGGCACAAGAGAAAGCTCCTGAAGATCAAGAATGGAAAGCTTCTGCTGCCCGCGCGGGAGAAGGTGCTCGATCTCAAGATCAGCGAGCAGGTGGGCGATATCGTCCCGGAAGGGGAGCTCGATTACCAGGATGCGCTGATTATCGCCATGAAGTCGGAAAAGGCCGCTTTCAGGATGTACAATAACCTGGCTTCGGCGACAAGCGATCCGGACCTGAGACAGGTCCTGCTCGGCCTGGCCCAGGAAGAGGCGAAGCACAAGCTGAGATTCGAGATAGAATATGACGATATCGTCATGAAAGAAAATTGAGAGTCGCCCGCAATTTTTAGTGACTTTTATGGCGGAATGGGGCTATACTTAATTAAGTGCTTAATTAGTTGTTCGTTTATAAAATAGGGATACCCGGAACGTGCCCCGAAGGAGGTGAGCCCTTACATGGACCTGGTAAGGGAGCTAGGGGCGTTTGCGTTTGCGAGCCGGTTGAAGAGACTGGGTGACAGGTTAAAAGCCGAAGCGACATTACTCTACCAGAAGAAAGGGATCGAATTCAGCGACAGTTGGTTCCTGGTAGCGTACATTCTGTCGAAAAACGAAATCCTCACGGTGACCGATATGGCGGAAGCCCTGGGGATATCGAGGCCCGCCATAAGCCAGGTCACCGGCGACATGACAAGAAAGGGATTCGTCAAGTCCAGGGCCGACAAGGGGGACAGGAGGCGCAAGAAAATGTCCCTGACGGCGAAGGGCAAGAGGATCGTCAATGAGCTCGAGCCTATCTGGGAAGCGATTGGAGAATGCACGCAGGAATTGCTCGATTCGAAGAGCAAGAATATCCTCCATGCGATATCGGATATAGAGGATGGCCTGGAGAAGCAGAACATGGTGGATAGGGTGGAGGAGAAACTTGCCGCGAAAAGGTGACCGGCCGGATGGTTCGCCGGGCCACGCGGCATGTTGAAAAGGGATTAACCGCGACGCCGGGTTCTAGCGAAGAAGGCCCCGTCCCTCGATACAGGGACGGGGCCGTTCGATTTCTCCGTTGACCGGCCGGAGGAGGTTACTTCTTGCCCGACTTGTCGGGATACTGGGGCCTCGGCGGTATCTCGACCGGTTCCTCGGCAATCCTTTTCTGGAGGTACTTGATCGCCGCTGCCAGCTGGGCGTCGGCCCCCTCGAAGGTTGAATGAGGAAGGTTGTCGACGACGATGTCAGGATCGACGCCGTGGCCCTCGATCAACCATTCGCCCTCTGGCCCGTAAACGCCAAGCTGCGCCGCCGAGGCTATCCCCCTGTCGACCAGGAAGTTGTTGAACGACAGCCAGACCTCTCCTCCCCAGGTCCTGGTTCCGATGATCTTGCCGAGGCCGAGCCTGCGGAAACCTTCTGCAAAAGCCTCTCCGTCCGATGAGGTGCGCTCGTTGCACAGGACGACCATGTGCCCCCTGAAGGCGTACTGCATATTCCAGAAGGGCCTGCCGACGCGGGGCTGCCAGTAGAACCATGCCCGCCTGAGGAGCTTCTCGAGTATCCAGCTGTCGATATTCCCGCCCCGGTTGTTACGTACGTCGATGATCAGGCCCTTGCGGTTGTGCACCGGGTAGTAGTCCCGGGCCCATTCGGAGTAGTTGTCTCCTCCCATCGCCCGCAGGTGGACGTACCCGATCTCACCTTTGCCGTCCTTATCGACGATCATTCTTCTGCCGTACTCCCATTCGGAGTAACGGAGGTTCGACTCAGCCCCCTGGGAGAGGGGGGTGACGATCGCGTCGTACGGCTCCTTTTCGCCGGGTTTAGACAGGGTCAGGAGCACCTGCTTTCCGACCTTGTTCGTAAGGAGCAGTGCTGGGTCCTCGACATCCATCACATCGACGCCGTCTATCGCCGTTATTACGTCTCCCTCCGAAATATCGTTCTCCGGCGCATCGAGGGGCGATCTCTGTCCGGGGTAATCGGGATCGGCCCTGTAGATATGCTCGATCCTGTAACCCTTCTTTTTCCCGTCCCGGTAAAGGACGGCTCCGAGGGATCCCTGGGCGTTGTTTTCCTCTCCCCTTCGAAGATCGCCGCCGACCACGAATGTGTGCAGCGCCGAAAGCTCTCCGACGACGTGGGATATCAGGTCGCTGAGCTCATCCCGGTCGGTGATCCGGGAGACGTACGGGAGGTAACGGTTGTACACTTCGTCGTAATCCACACCGTGAAGCCCCGTGTCGTAGAAATAATCGCGCTCGAGCCGCCAGGCTTCCGTGAACATCTGCTTCCACTCCTCGGGCGGGTCGACGGCGAAGGTCCAGCCGTCCAGGTTCACCACACCCTTGGCGAGTTTGGACGGGGCCGAGGGGGAGGCGTCGATGATGTAAATATTGGAGTCCTTTCTTACCATCAGCTTCTTGCCGTCGAGCGACATCTCGTAGCCGTTGATGCCGTCCAATATCTCTTTCACCTCGATATCCCTCTTCTTGATCTCGAGCGCCTTGAGCGAATGCGTTCTTTTCAGGGAGGCCGTCGTCTCCACGAAGAAAAGGTTGCCGTCGTTCGCGGTGAGGGACGAGTAGTTGCCCGCCGGAACGGGAACCTCGATCAGCCTGCCGCCGATCCCGTCGAAATCGATCTTGACCTCGACGATCGGTTTTTCTTCGGAGGCATTGTCCTTTTTCCCTTTGTTATCCTTCGATTTCTTGTCCTCGTCCTTGCCCTTTTCCTTTTCTTTCCGGGCGAGGTACGCCTCGTCATCGGGAATGAACGGGGACCGGAGACCCTTCACGAGTGGGAGGGCGTATATCTTCGTCGTCTTGTCGAAGAAAGGCTCGGGGTTCCTGGGGCCCCAGGGGGATCTCACGATACTCTCGAATTCCCTGTCGGAGAGGAAATAGAGCCATTCGCCGCCAGGCGACCAGGCGGGGCTGTAGCTGT
>CAZPAH010000095.1:0-10948 GCA_964584495.1 uncultured bacterium
AGTAGCTCAGTTATCCCCCCGGTCCTGCTCGCCACGATCGGGAGCCCCGACACCATCGCGGCGATAAGGGCCGTTGAAAGACCTTCCTTCCTGGACGGCAGCACGAATATATCAAAGCGGGGAAGTATCTTTTCCAGAAGTTCATTCATCGGCTCTATCGCGAAATTCCTTTCCAACCGTCCCGACTCGATATCACTCTTAAGACGCTTTTCCATACTACCCTCACCTATCACGACGAATCTGCACCCGGGGTAACTCCGTACCACCTCGCTCGCCGCCTTCACCAGCAGATCGATCCCCTTCTCACGCTCGAGAGCGGCCACCGTCCCGATGACGGGCCCCCGATTCCCGGTGAAAGCCAGCTGCGAAGGATCGCCGCCCCTTCGTAACGCAGGGAACCTGGAGGTCTCTATACCGCTCGGCACCACCGTCATCTTCTCTTCCTCCACGCCCCTCTCCAGAAGGTTCCGGGCCGACGCCCTCGATATAGGAAGGAAATGGGCCACGCCGGTCCTGTACTTCACGAATCCGTTCAATCCCCAGGGAAGATCGAAGGCGACCCTTCGACTTACCACGAGTGGCGGGAAAAACCTGTTGAGCCTGCCCGCCATCCACATGTGCGTATGCGACCTCGACGTCTGGGCGTGCACGATATCGGGACGCCAATGCGAGATATACCTGTTGACCGCCAACGGAGTCCTCAGGGGGATCAACTCGTAATCGAGCGTAAGAACGGGACAGATCCCCTCCCCTTCACGGGCCAGGACGCTTCCGGGGCGAACCGCCATCCTGACCTCGCACCCTTTTCGGATCAGCCCGCTTGCGAGCTCGAGGGTCTGTCTCTCCCCTCCCCTCATAACCGGTTCGCTGTTCGCCAGCAGCACCTTCACAGAAAATTCAACCCCTTCATAAGCCCGACAAGGTTCTCGGCAAGCTTCGCGGGATTGTACCGGTTCCTGACCAGGTCCTTGCCTTCCGCGGAAAGCTTCTTCCTCAGTCCGGGAGATCCTTTCAGCGTGAGAATCGCATCGGCAAGGGCTCCGGGATCTCCGGCGGGCACCATCATGACGTGCTCACCGTCCCTGAATATCTCCCTGACGGCCGCCGTCCCGGCAGTAATGACCGGCCTTCCTACGGCCAGCGCCTGGTAGACCTTGTTGGGGATCACCATATCGGCTTTCGGAGTGGTTCCGAACACGCCGAGCACTATATCGGAGCCGGCGATCATTCCGGCAAGGGAAGATGCCGCCACCTCCGGCACGAATTCCACGAGATCTCCGGGCATCCCGCTAGATAATGACCGTATCGAAACGTACGTCTGTCCCCCGCCGACTATCGTGAACGCGACCTCCGCCCCGCCTAGGATACGCGCAGCCTCTATAATCGTCTCTATACCGTGCAGCGGAAGAAACGAGCCGTAAAAAAGAATCTTCAGCTTGCCCTCGGGCTCTCTTAACGGTGATCCCGGGAAAAGCTCGTCATCGAATCCCAGATAGAGGGTCCTCACCTTTTCCTGCGGGACAGAGAACTCCCTGGAAAAGAACCGTGCGTGGGAATCGGTATCGGCCAGCACAAGATCCGCCATCCTCAACGAAATCCTGTCTATATTCCGGTTGTGCCACGCCTGAGCGGAACCTTCCCCCGCGTCGCCCCTGTCGAGGACCTTCGTTTCGTATCTCGATACGAGAGGATCGAATATTACCCTTCGGCCGCTGAGTCTCGCCAGCAGCCATGCGAGAGGAATGTCCTTGTGCCTGAAATCGGGCACGAACAGGACCGGTCCCTTGCCCCTTACGGAAGCGAACCTGCCTATAAGGGAAGGGTATCTCGCGAGAACATTCTTCCTCCACCCGGCCCGGCATTCGACCGTGGGGACATGGATCCTCGCAAGCCCTTTCCTGATTATGGCGTTCCTCGGATAGTCCGGGTCGTATGCCCCGAAAAAAACGATCCCCCGTCCACCGGCTGTCCCCGCTTTTGACATCAGGTCTCCGTGTCGTTTCGATAGAGCTCCCTGAGATATGCGTACTTGAAGAACACTCCTATCGAGGCAAGCGCGCAAAGCAGCATCCCGGCTAATCCGTCGAGAAACCCGAGCTGAAGTATGTACATCCTAAAGAACCGCGCCGGAGGCCGGAGCAATATCCCCGGGAACCAGCGCTTCCCCATATTGCGAAGCTCGAATGCGCCCCTGCCGCTGTAGCTTTTCATCCTATCGATGTAATCGTCGATATCACGGTAGGAACGGTGCTCGAGATACCCCTTCAATTCTCCCATCCTACCTTCCAGGGCGAGTTTCTCGTGCACCGTCCTCTCGGAGTAGCGGCCGGCACCCCTCTTGAAAAACCTCGTCACCCGGTCCCTATTCCACCCGCAAAACCTTATTCTGCTCCCGAAGAATTCATTCCTTCTTCTGATCCGGTAGCCGTCAGCGCCGGGATCGGCTGTTTTCTCCGCTATCTCCAACTTAAGCTCGGGGGAAAGGGATTCGTCGGCGTCCAGGATCAAGATCCAGTCGTTCGCCGCTTTCTCTATGGCCCAGTTCTTCTGATCGGCATTCGATGTAAAATCCCTGGTATATACCGTTGCCCCGTACCTTTCAGCGATCTCCACCGTCCCGTCTGTACTCGAAGAATCCACAACGATAACCTCGCCCACGCCACGCGCGCTCTCGAGGCACCTTCCGATATTGTCTTCCTCGTTCAGAGTTATCACGATCAATGATATGCTGGAAAGCCCCCCGTAATCATTCATCGGTATACCTCTCCTTTACCCGGCCCGGCCGTTTCCAGCCCTCCGTGCTCCCCTCCCATTCCCCCTCCGAGCGGAGCAATGCCTGGCAGGGCCATGACGGCATCGAGCACCTCGTCGGGCGTAATTTCCGTAAGGCACCTGTTCGGCGAACAGCCTTTATTCTTGCATGGGGAGCATTCGAGTCCCCGGTAGATTACCCTATGCTTTTCCGTGATCGGATCCCAGCATCTCGGATCGGTCGGACCGAAGAGCGTGACTGTCGGAACTCCCTGTATCACGGCGAGGTGCTTAGGCCCCGAATCAACGCCCACGAGAACGGCGAGTCTCTTCACAACGGCCCCGAGCCTGGCGATTCCCGTTCTCGGCAGCTTTATCGACGCGGGCTCCGATTTCACTATCGTATCGGCCAGCTCCTCCTCACCCGGTCCCCATATTACCAGGGGGATAAGACCGGCGCGGGAATGAAGCATCGATGAGAGCCTGCAGAAAGAATCGACCGGCCACGATTTGGCGGGATACTTCGCGCCTGGTATTATCCCGGCATACCGCGCACCTCGCCGGCCGATCTTACCGAAGTAGCTCTCGGCCCATTCCGATTCGGAATCGGCGGCGGGAAAACCTATCTCGAGGCCCAATCCCTCCGGACCGGGGATTCCATCCTTCCCTCCCAGCCCGAGCATCCTCGCTATCTCCCTGTTCGCTTCCAGCGTATAGCAAAAAACACGCCGGCCATCCCTCATGAGCGCTCTCGGCAGAAGGCCGTTGTAGCACCAGTTGCTTCTCCCCGTGTCCATTCCTATCCTCTTACGGCCTCCCGATAACCTCGTAAGAAGCGCGCTCCCGGGAGAGCTTAAAAGGTCGAGCACAAGATCGGGCTTCAAACGGCGCACCTTCGCTAGCGCCTTCATCTGGGAAAAGAACCCGCTTCCGACCGTTATAACCTCATCCACCTCCACCTTGTTCCTGAGGGCTTCCGCGTATTCTTCCCGGCAGAGGTAGCCAATCCAGGCTTCCGGGTAACGGCTCCTGAACGCGTCGATAATCGGAAAGGACAGCACTATATCCCCGAGGGCGAACAGCCTCACGATCAGGATTGAACGGGCGTCGCCGATTTGGAGCGCCTTTGAGTCCTGGTTCATTCTCACCACCCAGTCACCGATGAGAGTTTATCTATGATATCGTCGACTTCTATCTTATCAAGGCACTTCATGTTTTCACAATAATGAAGATGGCATGGCGCGCACTTCTCCCGCCTCGTCGCGAGCGCGAACGGCCCCTTCCCCTCGTACGGGAACCATATGTCGGGCTCCGTGGGTCCGAAAATCCCGACCGTGGGCCTGCCGAGCGATACGGCCATATGCAGCACGCCGCCGTCGTTTGCGATGACCGCGTCGCAGGCGTTCATTATCGATGCGACCACGCGCAGGGGAAGGACCGGCAGCGAGTACACTCCCTCACCCCCCCGATCCGCGACGCTCGATGAGATCTTCTCCTCGCCGGGACCGGTTATCACGACCACCTTCGCATCGAACTTCCCGACGAGCATTGCGGAGAGCGCGGCAAACGACCCCGCCGGCCAGATTTTCGAAGGCCACGTGCCGCCCGGATGAATCGCTACGACCGGCCCGCGCCTTTCACCCGAGAATGCGGCTTTTTCTACAAGCTCTGCGCCCGATTCCTTCTCGCGGTCATCCAGATAGATCCTCGGAAGGTCCTCATCCGCGTCGCAATCGAGGATTCCCAGCGGATAGAGATGATGCATTACTGCGCTCCTTATCTTCCGCGGAACCTCGAACGTATCGGTGTAGAGCCGCTTCCTCCATCTCCTGGCGCCCCCTATTCTCACGGGAATGCCCGAGAGAAAAAGAAGATTGGCGCTCCTGGGATTGTAGAACAGATCGAGAGCGGCGGTGAACTTCATCTTCCTGATCCTAAGGACCGTCCGCGCGAAGGAACGGTTCGTCATTCCCAGCTCTATTACGCCGTCAAGGAAAGGGTTTCCTCCCAGAACGGGGGCGTAGACCTCCTCGACCAGATAATGGATCCGTGCTTCCGGGTATCTCTTCCTGAGTGCGGAAATCACGGGCGTAGTAAGGATCACGTCTCCAAGGTACCTGAGCCTGGTGACCAGTATCCCGGGATCTCTCCCCCTTCGCGCGGCCTCCCGAACGAGATCCACACTACTCCTCCCCGCGTAGGCTTCTTATAATCTCTCCGCTGGAATGGTCCTTGGAATCTCCGGTGATCACTGTTCTACAGCCAGTCTCCCTGGCGCTCTCAAGCTCCGGTACCGTCTCGACGGAATAATCGGTTCCCTTGGCATGTATGTCGGGTTTGAGCTTCCTGATTATACCGTCGACCGTCGGCTCGCCGAACAGGAGCACGTAGTCGACGCATCTCAGGGAGCATATGATCTCGGCCCTCTCCTCCTGCGGCATGACCGGTCTGCCCTCACCCTTGAGGTTGCGCGTGGAAAGATCGTCATTGACCGCGACGACGAGCAGATCACCCAGCCGGGCAGCCTCTTCCAGGTATCTCACGTGGCCGACGTGAAGGATGTCGAAACACCCGTTCGCCAGGACCAGCCCGGCTCCCCGCCCGCGCATAGGTTCCAGTTCTCGAATGAGAAGATCGATATCTAAAAATATTTCGTTTTTCAATCGCGCCGCGCCTCCTCTTAATCTATCATCTTGCCGAATGTGCTCTCCATCCTGTCGCAGACCCTGTCCCATGTGAATTCAAGGACCCTCGCCCTAGCCAGCTTTCCCATCATGCGGGTCTTTTGCCCGTCGCTCCGTAGGGATAGTATCGCCCTCGCGATCGAACGGGTATTTCTTCGAGGGATGATAACGGCCGTTTCACCGTCTACCGCGAAATCCTCCGTTCCGCTCCGGGTGCAGACCAGGGGCAATCCGCAGGCTGCCGCTTCCGCGGATGTATTGCTCCAACCGGCCCGCCGCTCGGCCGAAACGAAAACGTCCGCCCCGTTGTAGACGGCCGGCATCCTCTCCTGCGGAAGATCCAGATAATATCTGAACGGAAGCCCCGGCTGGAAACCCGCCCGGGGATCTTCATCGCCGTCGATCCTCGAATCGAAGAGCTGCAGCTCGACATCATGCCCCGCTTCGAATATGCGTCTCGAAGCCCCGACGACGAACCTCGTTCCTTTTCTCGGACGGGACAGCCTTCCGTAGCATAGTATCCTGAACCTGTCCTCCCCGGAGAGGTCTTTCGCACCGACCTCATCCGCCGGACTGGGATGAAAGAGCTCGCAGTCCACTCCGCCCCTTCCGTCGAGCGTTTCCACCGAATATAGCCTTCTCACCCTTTCGGCGAGACCGGACGAGTTCACCATGATCCGGTATCTGCCGCAGCAAACGATCTCCTTCTCATCCTTGATATCTTCCATCTGCAGGTAGAACACCTTCACGGCGGCCCCGGAATCGTCGAGGTAACCCTTGTATTCCGGTGTTCCGGTAATCATTACATCGTGCTTCCGGCCGCCCATCTCGTCGAGTCTCAGCACCTTTCCCTCGAACCTCATCCAGACCGGCGGAACCCCATCCGGAGTGAATACTGTAAAATCGTGACCCCTGCGGACGAACCTGTTGCCGAGCTCTATATACCGGCGGACGCCTCCAAAAAGAAGAAAGTGCGGCAGAATGACTCCTATCTTCAACCTTCGATACCCCCGATGCCGCTTTCCAGCTCTTCCATCCTCTGCATCATCTCCGAAACAGTCGTGACGGCGCTTCCCCTTTTCATCACCACTATCGATGCGGCGAGGTTGGCGGTCGTCATGGCATCGGCCATGCTTCCTCCGGCCGCCAGGGTGAGGGCGACTGCGGCGGCCACCGTATCCCCCGCGCCGGTGACGTCCTTCGCTTCCAGGCTGCCGACCACGTCCACCGACTTAATCCTTCTTCGGGGCTCGAATAGCGACATCCCGAACTTTCCCCTAGTAACGAGAATCGATGAAGCTTGAAGCCTCTTGAGAAGCCGGCGCCCCGCCTTGGCGAGAAAATCCTCTTCTCCAGTGGCCATTCCCGCGGCCTGCGCCGCCTCCACCTCGTTGGGTGTCGCCGTAGTCACACCCCTGAACCGGCAGAGCCTGAAACGCGAATCGGCCACCACCGGAATCTTTCTTCTTCTGCAAGCGGCCACCGCGTCTTGGATAACCGGACCGGCCAGAACGCCATGATCATAATCGCTCAGGATGGCCGCATCGGCACCTTGAAGCTCCCTCTCGAACCTCGAGATCAACCTCCCGGCGACACCCTGGGATAGCTCCTTCTCCCATTCCCTGTCGATCCGGAGTACCTGCTGCCTCTGCGCGTGAAAATCCCCCGCCATGACCCTGGTTTTGCAAGTCGTTACGGCACCGGCGACGCTCAAAATCCCGGAGAGCTTCACCTCGCTGCTCTTCAGGCATTCTCTCAGTATCCATCCCGATTCATCCCTGCCGGAGATTCCGACCGGCGCAGCCCTTCCTCCCAGGGCCGCCACGTTCTGTGCCGCGTTCGCGGCACCGCCGGGACTGTATCCGCGGCTTTCATATCTCACCACGATCACCGGAGCTTCTCTTGAAACCCTCTCCGTTGTTCCCGATATGAACTCATCCAGTATCATATCGCCCAACACTACAATCTTCTTGCCCCGCCACCGGTCCATGAGATCTGCGATTTCTTTCCAGGAAGGTCTGATTTCACTCACCTGATTCCTCCATCCATGAGGGCGGGTCAATACCCGCCGCCTTTTTCATATCCGCTACGCGATCATTTTTCAAGAAGCCGCCGCGCCGCCTCGAGCAGATCGGAAACTGCTATGCTCTCAAGGCACTTCGCTCTGCCCTCCGGGCACTCCCTCTTGAAACACGGGGCGCATTCCGCGCTTCCTGCGATAACCACCGAACTTTTTCCCCTGGGAGCCGTCCACCTGGGGCTCGTCGAACCGAATACCGTCACAGTGGGAACGCCCAAGGCGGCCGATATATGAACGGGGCCGCTGTCGTTTCCAATCACGAGCCTCGCTCCGCGAAGCACCGCCACCAAATCTTCGACCGTGCACCTGCCGGCGATATTAATAAAATCCCCTTCCACTTCGCCGCCTATAATCCCCAGCGCCCCCCCCTCGCCTTCGGTGCCCACGGTTACTACCGCCGATCCGGTCATACGGGAAAGTTCACCGGCCGCCAGCGCATATTTCTCGATCGGCCAAAGTTTCGCCGATCCGTATGTGGCCCCCGCCGCTATAACGATATAGTCTCCCGTGGCGACCTTTTCATCACGTATCGATTTCCAATCCTCCGGAGGCACGATCACCGGTATCGGCGGAGCCGCCGCCGGTGCACCGAATACCTTTTCGGCCAGGCGGATATAGGCATCCGAGAGATGTGACGCCTTTATCTCCACGGCCGGCAGCGCGTCGGTGAAGAGGAACTTCCTTAGCTCCGAATCGTACCCCGCGCGTCTCGCCGCTCTCGATGCATACCCGACCAGCGCCGAAGAAAATGAGGGTGGCAGCACGAAACAAACATCCCACCCCGCCTTCGGACGGTTTCTTCTCAGGGCGGAGATCTCGGCCCTTATCCCCCCGCTCTTTTCCCAGACGACAAGGCGGTCCAGCGATTCGTCCCTGACGAGAAGATCCGAGACATAGCTTCCCGCCAGCACCGTTATAGAAGCCCCGGGTCTGATATCCTTAAGGACCGATAGGAAAGGGATCGCCATAACGGCATCCCCTAGCCAGTTCGGAGCAACGACCAGGAGTTCGTCACCGGCTGAGCTGCATGTGGTAGAGCTTTCGGTATGTCCCTTCCTCAACGATCAACTCCTCGTGCGTTCCTATCTGGGTTATCGATCCCTCTTCAACCACGACGATCCTATCGGCGTTCTTTATCGTCGACAGCCGGTGGGCTATCACGAGAGTCGTCCGCCCCTTCACGAGCCTGTCGATCGCCTCCTGTACCAGGGCTTCGCTCTCCACGTCCAGAGAGCTTGTAGCCTCATCGAGAATCAGGATCTGGGGGTTTTTCAAAAGCGCTCTTGCTATAGCCAGCCTCTGCCGTTGGCCCCCCGAGAGCTGCACCCCCCGATCGCCGATAACGGTATCGTAGCCGCTCGACAGGGAGGTTATAAAATCATGGGCGTTTGCCGCCTTGGCCGCCTCGATGATCCTTTCCAGGGGACAATCGGCCATTCCGTAGGCGATATTGTTCATTACCGTATCGTTGAAGAGTATCGTCTCCTGCGTCACTATCCCCATGAAAGAACGCAGGGAGGATAGCCTCAGTCTCGAAATATCCTTTCCATCGATCAGGATCCTGCCCGAAGAAGGCATGTAGAAGCGGGGAAGGAGATCCGCGATAGTCGTTTTCCCCGCCCCGCTGGGACCGACCAGCGCCACCACCTCTCCTCGGTTTATCTCGAGGTTCACGCCGGTGAGAACCTGGATGCCGTTGCCGTAGCTGAAATCGACGTTCTCGTAAACTATTTTCCTCTTCAGGCCCTCCACTTCCCCTTCCCCTCCTAGGTCGGCCTCGCTTCCATAATCGAGTATCTGGAAAATGCGCTGTCCGCACGCAAGTCCCTCCTGCACCACGTTATTGAGCTTGCTCAGATTCTTGATCGGCGTTACAACCCACAGCATCGCTCCGATGAACATCATCAGGTTCGCCGGGGTCAGATCGGCCGAAATAACGAGGTTCCCTCCGTACCATAGTATCACCACACTGGCCAGGATACCGAGCGTCTCGCTGGTCGGAGAGGCCATCTCCGCGAAACGTCTCATCTTGAGGTACTCCCCGAGATACTTTACATTGAAGACACCGAATTTATTCTTCTCGAACTCCTCCATGCCGAAGGCCTTGACAACCCTGACGCCGTTGATTGTCTCCTGTAGAACCGATGTCATATCGGCCATCCTCTCCTGCGCCCTGCGGCTCCCCTTTCTAAGTTTCCTGCTGATTATCGAAATGAGGAGAATGTTGAGGGGAACCAGCACCAGGGTCAGCATCGAGAGTTTCCATGAGGTATAAAAGATTATCGAAAGGGCCATAAAGGTCATAAGGCTGTTGCGCACTATGCTTGCCAGGCTGCCGACGACGGCCCCCCTGAGATTGGTGACGTCGTTCGTAATCTTCGAGATGAGATGCCCCGTCTTATGTTGATCGAAGAACGACAGGGGAAGCATCTGGACCTTCCCGTACAATTGATTCCTGATCCTCATTAGAATGGATTGCTCCAGGTAGAGCGTGAGATAGGTGCTGATATAACCGAAGATATTCTTAACGAGCATCAACGCGAAAAAGATGACGCAGAACCTCGCAAGCCGGTCCCTCGGTCCCCCGCTGTAGATTACCGAGCTCGCCCTGCTCTTGACCTTTTCTATAGCGCGCTCGAGCCCCCCCGGCACCGGCACCGGGTTTCCTGCATCGTGCTCCACACTCTCCGTTTGAACCTCGCCCGTCTGAAAAAGGATGTTGAGGAACGGCGGGATCAGCGTCAGCGATACGCTGCTGAGAGAAGCGAAAATCGTCGTCGCGACGAGAAGAATCACCATGCTCTTCCAGAATGGCGCCAGATACGACAACAACCTAAGGTACGTCCTGCCTGCGCTCTGGGGATCGCTCATCCCGGTATTACCCTTCCATGATTAATGGTTCAGACGGAAACACCGTCTTTGACGGAAAGTACTTCATCGACCCTGGAGAAAAACGCCTGTAGCGAGAGCTTTTCCCCTTTCGTTCCCTTGAATATCCTCGCGTTACCGGCATAAGCTGGGATCCATTCGCTTCCGTCGTACTTTGTAAATACACCCACGGCGGGAACGTCGAGGGCCGCCGCGAAATGAAAGAGGCTCGTGTTGCCTGAAAGAAAGAGATCGCACTGGGACAGGAGCGAGACTGCTTCGGCCGAATTGGAAGGTACGAGATCGATTACCTCGCTCTTGAGCGTACCTGCGAATCTTCCGGCAAGCCTCTCATCCCAGGGATAGGTGAGAACTAGAAACTTGGATTTCCTCCGCCCGGCGAGGTTGTTTGCGAGATAGGCCAGAATCTCGGGGATTACCTTATGCCTTGTCTTCGAGCTGCCCGGATCGATGCCGACCGTGAGCACTCCTTTTTCGGGTTTCCTAAAATGAATCAGCTGCCTTGCATGACTGGTATCAGACTGGGGAAGCCTTATCCTCCTGT
>CAZPAH010000096.1:0-10667 GCA_964584495.1 uncultured bacterium
CCGAGCGATGAGATGAAGGATCACCTCGCTGTCCATGGTGGACCTGAATATCGATCCCTCCTCTTCCATCTCCTTCCTCAACTCGACGGCATTGACCAGATTTCCGTTATGCGCCACCGCGATCTTCCCGATCTTGCAGTCGACCATGAACGGCTGCGTATTCACCGCCCTTGAAAGTCCGGTCGTTGAATACCTGTTATGTCCAATAGCGATATGGCCTTTGAGACAATCGATAATATCGGCGCTGAAGACCTTCGAAACGAGCCCCATGGCATTGTGCTCTATCATGTTCCGGCCGTTCGAGACGATTATGCCGCTGCTCTCCTGGCCCCTGTGCTGCAGGGAGTAGAGACCGAGGTACGCCATCTGGGCGGCCTCCTCCGTCCCATGTACCGCGAATACGGCGCATTCCTCTTTCAAGAGACAGACTCCTTCTCACCGTGCAGCTCTACCATGCCCAGGATCTCGTACCGCTGGTAATGTGGATTCAAGAGCAATCCTTCCCTTCTAGAACGTGTGACCGCCATCTCCTCGACTTTTTCGGCGGCCTCTTCGCGGGTTTCCGCTTCGACTACGAGCCGCCAAACCTCGCCGGAGCTCATCCCCGAGATCTCGACCTTCTCGAGCCTCGAATCGAGCCTCGCCAGGAATCCCTGCTCCTTCCCCCCGCTCTGCTCCCTGACAAGGAGATCGCAGGCGAAAATACTCCGACCGGCAGAACGATTCGATTTTTCGACATACCCGGGGTAATCCCTTCGAAGATCGAGATCTCCGCGGGAGATCCCGCCTTTGTCCAAATCTTTCCCTCCGTCCGGATCCCAGGCCTTCAGAAAATATGTATGCTTGTTCTGGTTCGTAAAAGCGCTATCCAGCCGTATAACCCTGTCGATCTCCTCGATTATCTCTTCTTTCGAGTCGCTTTCGGCATCCATCCCCCAATAGGAGTAACGGACGATGCCGCGAAGCGCCCCTGCGAAATCGAGTTTTTCCGTCAGGGTCATCCATGCCGTCTGCGCCACCAGGTCAACGACCTTCAGCCTTACCCAAAGCTCGACCCGTGATTTCATCCGTCCGCCCCCTTCCGGCCTTTCCCGGAACGGCCTCCGGCTTCACCGCTTTTCACCTTCCTGCCCGGGACTGCCTCTTCCTCCTCTTCGGGGCCGGTGCCTATGGAGCGGAAGAAGCGTCTTCCCGGTCCTTCCACCTCCATCATTTCCGCCCGTCCCGAGGCGGATCTCCTCTTTCTTCCCCAGGCTCCCCCGAGATCCTCGGGAACCTGCCTCAACCAGTTCGCCCTTTCGGGATGAGGCATCATCGCAAGAACATTCCCCTCGGGATTGCAGATACCGGCGATATTGTCCACGGAACCGTTGGGGTTGACGGGGAACGCTTGGTCGATCTTTCCGCTCGATGTGCAATATCGCAACGCTGCCTGCCCGTTAGCGATGATCCTGTCGATGAGATCCTTGTCGTCGGTGACAAACCTTCCCTCTGCATGGGCCATGGGAATCGGGATTACCTCATTCTTACCGAACAAACCCGTCCAGATACAGTTGGTATCCTCATTTCTAAGAAAAATCCAGTCGCAGTAATAGCCTTCCCTGTCGGCCATCACATTGGGAGCCAGCGCCAGGTCGACCTTCTCCCAATGTATCCCCGGGATGAAACCGGATTCGACGAGAACCTGCGCCCCGTTGCACAGTCCAAGTACCGGCCTGCCGGCGGCGGCGAGCCTGCTTAGCTTGTCCAATATATGATCCTTCGCGGCGACGGCACCCGCTCTTATCCTGTCCTGGTAGGAAAAACCACCGGGAAGAATTACGGCTGCGCTATCCTCAAGCAGCTCCGGATCCTCGTTCCATCTGAACAGCTCTGCGTCGATGCCGGTCGATCTCACCGCTGCCGCCGTCTCGTACTCGCAGTTGACTCCCGGAAACTGGATAACCGCCACTTTCCCCTTGAAGGAAACAGACACTTATTCTCCTTTCCCCGTACCGAAGATTCCGGCGCACCCCGTCATGAAAGGTCCACGCAGCTCGTCGAGCTCCCAGACTGCTATCCTTTCGTTCCCCGATACTATCTCGAGGTTCCGGTGCTGCGCAACATGCCCCAGCTTGGTCAGCGTCACCCTATTCCTTGCGCACACTGCCAGGACCTCCCTCTCGATCCCCGGGGGCAACTCTATTATGAATCCGCCCGTCTCGGAGAAGAGGATCTTCTCGACCGGGAGACCCAGATGATCGAATTCACCGACGTCTAGGGTGAATCCCAGCTCGCCCTTCCCCCCGCCCCCCAGCGCCATCTCCGCCAGAGCGGTTAGCAGTCCACCCTGCCCGGTGTCATGGCAGGACATTATCCAACCGAGGGAATGCATCTCGATGGCGGTTCTGATCTGATTTCTCTCACGCACGAAATTCGCTTCCGGCACGTTAGCCCCGAGCGTCCGGTAGATAACCCTGTAGTATTCGCTGCCTCCAAGCTCATCCTCAATATCACCGATGAGAAAGACGGCGTTACCTTCTTCCTTGAACTGTATCGATCTGCATCTGGAGTAATCTTCCACCACTCCGACGCATGCGATAACGGGCGAGGGCGGTATCGCCTTGCCGCTCTCACCCTGGTTGTAGAAGCTCACGTTACCCGACACGACCGGCAGAGGTTGACCCTCGTGAGACAGCAGGCCTATCCCCCTGCAGGCATCGCCTATTCCCCTGACCCCTTCGACGAACTCCCAGAACACCTCTTGGACCTCTGGATTCCCATAGTTGAGGCAGTCGGTGATCGTCGATGGAACCGCTCCAACAGCGGCTACGTTTCTCGCCGCCTCGCATACGGCCAGAGCGCCTCCCCTGTAAGGATCTATCGATCCGTAACGCGGATTTCCGTCAACCGAGACCGCCAATCCCACCTTTCTGCCGGGTAGAGGCGAGATAACGCCGGCATCCGCTTCCCCGGGCCTTAGAACCGCCCTCCCCTGAACCTCCGAATCGTAATGCCTGAAGACGTGGTTCTTGGAGGCGATATTCGGCGAGGACAGCAATTTCAGAAAATCATCCCTCAGGGATCGGCCTTCCATCCACTCCGGCTCCTCGAAGAGGCGCCTGCGTGGGACCGAACCCCTGTCGTAAGAGATCCCGGTGGTGATAACTTCAACGGGGGCCTCGCAGACGATTTCCCCTTCCGATTCGATACTGTAGGTCTTTTGGTTGGTAACCCGTCCGATCACGAAAGCGCCCGCCCCATGGTAGATATGAGGGAGCTCGAAGTCTTCGTTATATATCCTCAGTATATCCTCGACCAGCTCATCCGGCACGGCCAGCGAGTAACGCTCCTGCGTCTCCGAGCATGAGACGACCGCCGGCGGGTATTTGCCGGAAGCGGTATTGACCTTGTCGAGATCTATCTTTACGCCGAATCCCCCCGAATCGGCCAGCTCCGACGTGACGCAGGCGATCCCCCCCGCCCCGAGATCCTTGAAGCCGATCGGCAACCCCCTCTCCTCGGCCAGATCGAGGACCTTGCGGTTGGCCACCGTAAGGACTCTCTTCAGAAAAGGATCGGGAACCTGCACGGCCCCCCTGTTCGCTTCCTCCTCGCCTGCGAGATCTTCTGACGCGAAGGCCGCTCCGCCGAATCCCGAATCGTCGGTAGGCTTTCCAACGAGGATTATGCTGTAAGGCTTATCCGCCGCTTCCTCGGGAACCCTGCTTCTCAGTATCCTCGATTCCCTGACGGTGCCGACTGCGACAACGTTCACCAGGCAGTTCTCATCGTACCCCTCGTCGAAGACTATATCCCCCCCGAGGTTCGGCACACCCAGGGCGTTGCCGTACTGCGCGATTCCATCCACGACGCCCCTTGCTATGGCGATCGACTGCCTCCCGTCCTTCCCTTCCGGATCCCCGAAACGAAGTGGATCCAGAACGCCCACAACATCTGCACCCATGCAGTAAACGTCCCTCACTATACCTCCGATGCCGGTTGCGGCCCCCTCCACCGGAAGCACCTGGGAAGGATGATTGTGGCTCTCATGGGCTATAACAACGCAGTGGAAGTCGCCGTCATCGGCAGGGGCATAGCGAATAATACCTGCGTCCTCGCCCGGTCCCATTACTACATTGGGAGCCTTTGTGGGAAGGTACTCCGCGAGAATCTTCCTGCTGCTCTTGTAGCTGCAGTGCTCGCTCCACATCGTATTGAAGATCGTCAGCTCGACTATGGTCGGATCCCTGCCCAGAAGCTCGGCTATCCTTCGCGCTTCGGAAACGGTAAGGTTCAGACCGTTATCCTTGAGAATGGCGGCCACCTGAACGTCATTTTCCCCGGATATCCTGATCGTTCCTTTTAACAACCGGCTTTTCCTTTCCCGGGTCTGCCCCTTTTCGAGAGGACCCTGCTGAAGATGAAATCCACCTTATCGAGATGCGTTCTCAGATCGAACGCCTTCTCGAGTTCTTCCGGCGAGCAGACGCCGGTGAAACGCGGATCGGCGGCGAGCGTCTCCCGGAAACTTTCGGTCGACTTCATGCTCTTCATCGCCGCTCCCTGCACAACGGCATATGCCTTTTCCCTCGAAAGCCCCTTGCGCACGAGAAGCAGAAGGAGATGCTGCGAAAACACCAATCCTCCCGTTTTCTCGAGGTTGCGAAGCATCGCTTTCCTGTCGACCCTGAGGTTCTCGATCACCCACGTGAATTTCTCGAGCATATAGGCCAGGATCATTGTCGAATCGGGAATTATCACCCTCTCCACCGAGGAGTGGCTGATATCCCTCTCGTGCCACAGGGCTACATTCTCCATAGCGGCCAGCGAATTGCCCCTGAGCAATCTCGCCATCCCGGATATCCTCTCGGTGAGTATGGGGTTTCTCTTATGCGGCATCGCGCTGGAACCCTTCTGGCCCTTGGTGAACGGCTCCTCTACCTCTCCCACATCGGTCCTCTGCAGCCCCCGGATCTCGGTAGCCATCTTCTCGAGCGAAGAGCCCGCCACCGCAAGAGTCGTCATGTAGGCCGCGTGCCTGTCCCTCTGAATGATCTGTGTCGTAACGGGAGCCGCTTTCAGTCCGAGCTCTTGCATGACGTAACGCTCGACCCTCTGGTCGGTGTGGGACATCGTTCCGACCGCTCCGGTGATCTGTCCCACGGATATCTCGGCGACGGCCTTTTCCAGACGGGAAATGTTTCGTTCCGTTTCCGCGTACCAGACGAGCAGCTTCAGGCCGAAAGTGACCGGTTCGGCATGTATACCGTGCGTCCTCCCTACCATCGGCGTATCGCGGTACCTGAGCGCCTGTCTTTTCAGAACGGTCCTGAGTTTCTTGATTTTCTTGATGATAATCATTCCGGCGGCCTTCATCTGGCACGCGAGGGCGGTATCGAGGAGATCCGAGCTGGTCATTCCGAGGTGGAGATACCTCCCGGGCTCGCCTATATGCTCGCTCATGCTGGTCAGGAAAGCTATGACGTCGTGGCGGGTCTTCTTCTCGATCAAATTGATGCGCTTTATATCGTATCCGGCACGTTTCCTGATCTCTCTCGCCGCCTTCACCGGTATCAGCCCGTTTTTCGCCATGCCCTCGCAGTAGAGAACCTCTATCTCGCGCCAGAGGTCGAACCTGTACTCGTCGGACCAGATTCTCGATATCTCGGGAAGTGAATAACGCGGGATCAAAGGGTACCTCCTTCTATTATAAATTCCATAAGCCGCCCTTCCGGCCGGCTCCGGCGGCATAGGTCACGGTCTCGGGTCTATGTGCTGTCAGCCTTTTCCACCAGCCTGAGTTTGACCGAGATCGTGCTCCCGTTCCTCCACAGGACCATATCGAGATCGTCGCCTACCTGCATTCCAAATATCGCCCTGGCCGCCTGCGCGGAATCCCTTATCGTCAGACCGTTCATCTCGACGATGACGTCTCCGACCCTTATGCCCGCTTTCTCCCCGGGGCCCCCCTCCTCTATCTGCATCACTATCAGCCCGGTGTTGAAAGGAACGCCGAACTCCTGCTTTAACTCCGGGGTGAGCTCCGTGATCATCAGTCCGGTCCATACATTCCTGAAACGGCCGTACTTCCGTATTTCATCCAGAACCATCCTGGCCGTGTTGGAAGGAATCGCGAATCCCATCCCGATGTTGCTGCTCGTGCCCGAGTAAATAACGAACGTGTTGATCCCGATGATCTCGCCGTTCGCGGCCACCAGCGGCCCTCCGCTGTTTCCGGGGTTTATCACCGCATCGGTCTGTATCATGTTCTTGAATATCTGCAGCGCGTCGCTTCCTAGCTTCACGTCCCTGTGAAGGGCGCTGATAACACCGGCGGTTACCGTAGGCTGGTTGTCGTTGAAAAGGTAGGTAAAAGGCGATCCGATCGCGATAACCGGCTCGCCGATCTCCAGCCTGTCGGAATCTCCAAGGGGCATGTAAGGAAGCCTGTGTCCCTCTATCTTCAAAAGAGCGAGGTCGAATTGCGGGGTCGAACCGACGAGTGAAGCGGCCACCTCGGTGCTGTCCGTAAGGGTCACGAATATCTCGTCGGCCGATCGTATGACATGCTCGTTGGTGACTATATATCCATCCGGGTCGACAATGACCCCTGACCCGAAACTCGGGTATTTTTGGGTGCGGGTTCTAGGCATCCTGCTGCCATGCTGCTGGAACCATTCGTTGCTTATCCTCGACCATGCATAAACCACCTGCGTCCGGTAGGCGGTTATCGAGACAACAGCGGGACTAACCCTCCGGCGGGCCGCCACCAGCGCGCTGCCTCCGCCCAAGTCCTCCCGGGCCGCGGCGATCTCCCGGGACGGCTCCGGCATGAATGAGCCGCTGTTCCTCAGGTTCTTCAGCAGTAGGACGGTAATCAGCAGCAGGGCGATTGAAAGACCGAACAAAACACCCATTATCCATGGAAACAGCCTGCTCCATCTCGATTCGAACGTCTTCAATCTCCTTCAACTCCTCCGCTCTATGATCCTCCGGACCCGGGATGGGATTCGGACCCGCCTTCCGCTATTTTTCCACCTTCTCCCAGTCGGCCAGAAAATTCTTTATACCGACATCGGTAAGAGGATGTTTGATCAATTGCCCGACCACCTTGAACGGGATCGTCGCCACATCCGCTCCAAGCAACGCTGCTTCGTATACGTGCTGGACGCTTCGGATGCTCGCCACGATTATCTCCGTAGCGAACGAGTAGTTATTGTAGATCGTGACCAGATCGGCGACGAGGTCCATGCCCGGCTGCCCGACATCGTCGAGCCTACCAACGAACGGACTTACGAAAGTGGCGCCGGCCTTGGCGACAAGAAGACCCTGATTGGCGGAAAAACAAAGGGTCGCATTCGTGTCTATACCCTCCGCATTGAACATTCCTATCGCTTTCACTCCCTCGCCCGTGCAGGGAACCTTGATTATTATATTGTCGGCGAGCTTGCATAGTTCCCGTCCCTCGGAGACCATTTTCTCCGCTTCGAGGGATACTACTTCCGCGCTGACGGGCCCCGGCACTATCGAGCAGATCTCTTTGAGCGTTTCCCTGAACGAACCTTTCTCCCTGGAAAGAAGAGTAGGATTCGTGGTGACCCCATCGAGCACGCCCAGCTTAGCCGCTTCCCTGATCTGTTCTACGTTGGCGGTATCGATAAAGAACTTCATTTCTCCTCCTGTTCACGGATCCCGGCGATGACGATCACTCAATAAAAGAAACAATAATCACCCACTAAAAAGGAAGAAGAAGTATACAGTTATATGGCCGCTCCCACAACCAATTTCACCGCCCGGTTCGAATTAAATCGATAAGGCCGGCGAAACTCAATATTCGGCTTTCATGAAATACAGCGCGTTGGGGGGCAGGGTCCTGCCCGATGCTTTCCTGTTCCCGGCCGAGAGGATATCCGCGACATCCACTTTCTTTCCCTGTCCCGCTTCAAGGAGGGTCCCGGCGATCGTCCTCACCATCTTGTAGAGGAACCTGTCCGCAGTGATCGAAAAGGCCACGAGGGGCGGCGTTTCGCTTAACTCCGTTCTTAGTACGTCGCAGACGGTGGATCCACCCCCGCCCGATGAGGAGAACGAGGTGAAATCGTGTCTGCCCTGGATCGCCTTCAGCACATTCCGCATCGCCTCTATGTCCATCTCCCTCGAGACGGGCATGAAATATCTCCTCCACAGGGCGGTCGGCCGGCGGATGAATATATAGCTGTACGTTCTACTGACGGCATCGTATCTGGCATTGAACGAAAGATCCACCTCCTCTACCGATTTGATCCTAATATCCTGCGGCAAATAATGGGAGAGCGCCCTACGGACCGCTTCCGCTCCGAGCGCGGTCTGAAAAAGGGCGTTAGCCGCCTGGCCCGCGGCGTGCACTCCGGCGTCGGTCCTTCCCGCACCGACTATCCGGATCCGCCCTGTCGCCAGTCTTTCGATCGCACGGTACAGTTCCCCCTGGATGGTGCGCCTCTGCGGCTGGACCTGCCACCCCGAAAAGTCGGTTCCGTCGTACTCCATGGTCAGCTTGAAGTTCCTCATTCCGGGACAAGTCATATTCACCAAACCCATTCAACCGCATCCGGCGATTGAGCCCTTTCCACCGCGGACCGGGACCGGATACGACGCGCACACGCAACCCTCACGGGGCCCATTATAGCAGAAAGCCCTGTTTCATCCAACCGCACATGCCGCCGTCTCTCTCTATCCCGAAAAATTTTTCCTTGAAAAGAAGCCTTCCCTGGAAATCTCCGGTATCAATTAGAAACAACTATTCCATACGCGGCCTTCGAGATTTTTGAGGCTTCAGGCGTGGAATACAACTTGCAAGCGATGTGATAAGGAATCGAATTTTGGTCCCATATCTAAAGCTTCAAAACGAACCGATTATCTCTACAAAATGAAATCATCCCGGGCAATGTGGCCCATATGTGTACATTCGGGGGTAAGCATATCGACGCCGTGCACGTCGAATGACAGCGGCAGGAGACTCCGGCAGCCGAAATCCGATCCACCTGCCGGATCGGAACCGGACAGTTCCCCGTCTCTCCAGATCGAGGAAGCTGTAGAAGGGGAGGGCGAATATCCAGCGTCCTCCCCTTCGCTATGTCCACCCCCCGCCGTAGATCCGGCGTATTCTAGTAGGGAAGATCGGTCTCCAACGAGTCGGGCCCCCAATTCGGCAAACGGAACCTGTCGGGACTCTCGGCCAGAACTTTTCTAAGCCATTCCTCGCTGTACCCTTCCTCCCGAGGACGGCCTTCATCGTTCTGTATATAGCCGTCGTTATACTTGCGGATAAGCAATTCGCCGAGTTTCCTGTAACGGTCGACGACCCGGCCGGCCGCCGCCGAGGAATAGTCGTTAAGATATTCGGCTGCAAGCTGCGGGTCTACCTTGTAAAGGTCCATGGCCGTTTTTTCGACCGCCGGCTGCATTCTCGCTAGATTTCCCTCGAGGTCGGCCTGCACTTCCATGATGTCGTTCTTCATCAACGAGTATCTCAGATTGGCGAAGTTTGCCACAAAATTGAACACCCACCAGGCAGAATCCCAGGAGAAGTCCGAGATGCTTCCTTCCGAATAAGCCGGTGGTATCCTTGTGGCCGACGCGTAAAACGGGACGTACACGGTAAAATACGTATCGTCCACACCGTACCAAAGAACGCCGCCGATCCCGTCGGGAAGGCCGGTCCTCGACTGGGAGACGAAGGAGAATCCCGTCTGCTGGGTCGATATCGGCCGTTCCCATGTATAATCGACACCGTCCACACTCCAGTTCATCGGGCGCCAGCGGTTCGGCGAGTTGAACGGTCCGGCATCCACGCCTTGGGTCATATCGTATTCGGTCCCTTCGTAATGATCCCTCATAAGGGCGAATACATCCTCCCTGGAAAGCTTCTTGTCGGGCTTTATCCAGAGGGGATATGGCGCGGCCCCCTCGACGCCCCTGTGATAATCTGGCGAAAATTCCCGCGATGGAGCGGCCCTCCTGAATAGGGACCATACCCTTGTCGCGCAGTAGCGCAACTTCTGCGGCCCCGCGGGGCAGTAAGCTTCGCGGAAGCTGAACGGCTTGCCCGAGGCGGGGTCGTAATATCCCTTTTCGATCGCGAAATCTATTACATCCTTCGAGTAAAGACAGTTTTTCTTATCGTCCAGGGGGAACTCCCCGATCCTTGCCTGGTTCGCATGGGCGCATATATATCCGTCCGGAATGCGCAGGGCCACCCAGTTGGCTCCGGTGCCCCCGGGACCCTTCCCTATTATCTCGAGAAGCCACGCCTCCTTCGGATCGCCTATCGAAATAGATTCGCCCTCGCTGCTGTAACCGTACTCCTCCACAAGGGCGCCGATCACCTCGACCGCTTCCCTCGCCGTCCTGGCACGCTGAAGGGCCAGTCGCATAAGCCACCAGTAGTGAAGAAGCCCGTCGGGATTCTTCAGCTCCTCGCGACCGGTGAAGGTGGTCTCCCCGATGGTGAGCTGGTGCTCGTTCATGAGGTAGACAACCCCGTAGGTGTGGGGCGGCTGCTTTATCCTTCCCCGGACATTTCCGCTCCAATCCTCCATCTCGAGGTACTCGTCCGGCCCGTAATCGGCGGGCGGCGTATATCTAAGCCTCGGGTGGAACTCCCCGTCGCACGTATATGTAATCATCACGGAACCGTCGGCCGAGGC
>CAZPAH010000097.1:0-6824 GCA_964584495.1 uncultured bacterium
AACCAATTCCCCTTCCCTGATCGAATTCCAGGCCGCGAGTGGAATAAGAACCGACAGAAAAGACACGAGAAAAAGGAGACGTCTTCCCCGTGCTGCGACCTCTCCCGGCGCGAAGAATAGGAATTCCGGCTTCAGAAAGACCCCGCCACCGGTGATTGCCGCCGCTATAAACGCCTTGCTCCTGTCGCTTGCATTCGATACAGGCAGTACCATCAGCATAGAGGCAGATAGAACAAGGAATGTCTCCGGACCGATAATCATATTCATGACGACCAGATCGGGAAGGAGCGCCGCGATAACCGCCGATATGATAGCCGCCCTCTGCGTTGAAAGTCTCCCGACCACGTAGAAGATTGCCGGGATAGTCGCAGCCCCCGCGCATGCCTGCACAGCGAAGACCGCTCTTCTGCCGTAAGCACCGAAGATGCCGTAAACGATCCGCAGGAAAAGAGGATAAAGAGGAGCATGAGAGGCTCCGATTCCTCCTTCGGCGGCGAGCCTCTCATACTCGAGCGATTCGAGGGCAGTTGGAGGAGCGAGGTTTGACAGTCCGAGGTAGATGCGTATCGCGAGCCCTGCCAGAAAGATCACCGAAAGGATATCCCTGTTTTCCGCGAAAAGCGCCTTCGAAGACCAACGTCGAGACATATCGCCCTTCAAGATCCTCCACCTCCCACCGTTCGCTCCCCTTTCCCCCACCGAAATAGAGCTGCCGCCGCCATCGAGGCGTAGATTATCAGCATCGGCTCGACAAGCACCCTGTACCTCACCTTGAATATCGCCATGAGAACGAAGAAAAGAAGATAACTCGCCGTCATCAGAGCCATGATCCTGTTCCCTCTATCATAAAAAATCACCATCCCGGAAAACCCCAGAACCATCACCGGGATGAAGGCATATATCATTATCAATCTTATCAGGACCCCCGGACCCACGACCCTTCTCATGAAGTGGTTGTCCCATCCCCTGGAAAATATCATGGCCAGCTTGTTGTATATGATATCCAGGGTTTTCCACTTGTTGTTCAGGATGAATCTGAAGGCTTCCCTAAGGTAAACCCTGCTTGGAAGATTGGACTTGTAGAGTTGGGTCTGCTTCATTTCAATATATTGCTTGCCGCTGGAAGCGGGATTATAGGTCTTGTAAAAAGCCCTCGCACCCCTGTTCGGCGCCCTGCCGGAGGCGGCGGTGTAGATTATCCATGGAGAAAGGAGCAGAATGGTCGTAACGGCAAATATCGTTTTCCTTCGTATACCGAGGAGTATTCCGGGCCAGAAAAAGAGAAAGACCGGCCTTATCGCGCAACCGGCTATCAGGAGTGCACCCGCGAAAACCGCCCTGCGCCTCTCGCCTATATTCGACAGGAGGAGCGCGACAATCAGCATGACAAAACAGATACCGAGGGTCTCGCTCAAAGTAACGAGGTTGTAGACAAGAAAATTAGGGTAAACCGCCGCGACGCAGGCTGCGATCAGCCCCTCACGCCTACCCGCCGCCCTGACAGCCGCGAAGTATACGAGAAAAACCGTGAAGGTGCTTATCAACCCCTGAATCGCGAAAACAGCCGTGTAGTTTCTGGCTCCGAAAAGGGTATAGACAAACCTCAGGAAGAGGGGGTAACCGGGAGGTGGAGAAACCGTTATGCCGCCCTGGAGGGCATAGACCGAGTACCTCTCCATATCGGAGAAATCGGGCAGTGCCTTGCAGGTGAATGCCAGGTAAAGGCGTATTGAGAGAGAAACCACAAGAATAACCGCTATAGGAAAATGCCGTCTCCTCAAGACGGAGGCGTATCGAGGCAACACCGACAGATCTAAAGTCAAGAACGCCCCTCCCTTCTCGGGACCTGGAAGATGATCTCGGATCCATGCACGGCGGTTGATTATACACCGACCGCCGCGCCGGTTCAACGCATCCCTCCCTATGATCCTCCTTTCCAGGGAGCAACCTTTATGATAAGATTAAGTATTATTTGTTAATAAAATATTACCGAAGGTGCGATAAATGAAGAAATGGTTGATACTTCTGGCGGTTATCATTGTCGTAGGAGGCACCGTTCGGATTGTCGCGGCGGCCAGATGCGATATTCTTCCTAACCACAGCGACATGGCAACCTACAATCAACTCGCCTTCAGGAAAGGAATCTCAGTCTCCCCCCCTCCCGGATACCCGTTGTTCCTGAAGGCAATCTACACAATTTTCGGAGCGGGGGATGTCAACGCGGTCTATATAACACAGGCGATCCTCAGCACCCTTACGATCATTCTCATCTTCTATTTCACCCTCATCGTGAGCGGTCCAGGCACCGCTCTTCTAGCGGCCGGAATATCGGCGATATACCCCAATTTCATCGTATATAACCTTACGACGCTAACCGAGCCGCTAGCCCTGTTCATAATGATGATACTCCTGATTTCGCTGGCCGCCCCGCCGGCCAAGAGGAGATGGATGCCGCTGACCGGAGAGAAAGGGGGATCCATACTTTCCGCCGTGATCCTTTTCGCCGGATGCGCCGTGCGCCCCGCCTTCCTTTACTTCTGGCCGGGTGTACTTCTGAGCGTCAGGAAAAAAACCTCGTTCATACTGGCCACCCTGGTGATCCTCTCCCCCTGGCTGATCTATGGCCTGGCCACGGGGAAAACGCCCAACAGGGGGGCTCTGGCCTTCTACAAGACCTACAACCCCGTAGCAGACGGCGTCACGCATTATAAAATAAGCAAGACGGCTCTCGGTAGCCGCGAACTTTCCAACGTGGAATACATCAGGGGGGCTTTCGAATATATTGTCAACAACAAGTGGGACACCCTCGATATAATCTACAACAAGGGATCGATCTTTCTGGCCAGGGGATGGGACGCTTTCGTGATGCGCGACCTGACAGGAAATACGAGAACGATGAACAACCTGATGAACTACGCATATCTCCCCGTAATGTTCTTCGGTTTCATAGGGCTCGTCCGGTTCTATGACCGTCGTAACCGTGTCGCGGCCCTTCCGGCCCTGAGCTATATATTGTTCTTCGTAACGTTGGCGATATTCAAGATCAGGTACAGGCTGCTTGTTGAACCGGTCCTGATTGTTTTCGCCTCGATCCTTGCAGGTAACGTATGGAAAAACGTTATTCGAAAATCCTGAACGGCTGCATCGACTTCTGGCGGAACGAGATCGCCGGCCCTTTCTCGAAAGACTGGGACCTGCTGCTGGTGATCTTCTTTCTGGCCCTAGCCCTGCGCCTCTACTTCTCGCTCGCGTTCGATGTCGATTATTCGGGGGGGGATGCGACCGACTACGATTTCATCGTTCCGGGAAGGGGAATAAGCGCGATAAGGGGGCCCTTGTATCCTTTCTTTCTCTTTCTCGTCCAGTCGGTATTCGGAGGGGGCAACTACGGGGCGGTCCGGGTAATACAGGGGATAGTAAATTCGCTGGCCGCGGTCCTCATATATCTGCCGGCTTCCTCTATCTGCGGCCGCAGGACCGGCCTTATCGCCGCCGCCCTGTTCGCCCTAAGCCCCAATTTCATTATATACTCGATCGCCCTGACACCGGGCTCATTCGCCATATTTCTGATCGTTCTGCTGATGGGCGTCTCCGTCGCCGGATTCGACGACGGGAAAAAGGCGATTTTCTCGGGACTTCTTGCGGGACTTGGGATGATGCTGGAGCCGGTGACCCTCTTTCTTCTGCCCGGGCTCGCCGTCACGGTCAAGAGAAGGCTTCTTTTCCTCGCGGTGCTGGCCGCCGTTCTGGCCCCCTGGACGGTCAGAAACTCGGTCGTCTCCCGCGGGATCGTCCCCGTATATCATGTCAACGCGTACATGTTCGACTTCAGCAAGTTCAATAAGACTAGCCTTCTCGGTAGATGGAACACGGCCGACAAGCTGTACCGCAACGCGGCCCTCGTCATGAACAAGGGTTGGGAGAGCAGCTCTGGACCGGGCGCGGGAGACGAACAGAAGAACAGCAACTACACGGCCGCCTACACATATACCGTTATCGTTCTCCTCGGATTCATAGGGATGGCGAAGTACTACGGGAAAGAGCAGAGGCCGCTTCTCCTACCGATCCTCGGCTATACCGTTCTTCTCGTTGTCTTCACCGTCTTCCAGCTCCGTTTCAGGATGCTGCTGGAACCCGCTCTGATCATCTACACCTCAGCCGTGATAGGCGGAGGCTGCAAACGCGTTACTTCTTCGACTCCCTCCGTCCCGCGAACGTGAGCCTATCCATGAACGTGTAGACGATCGGGATGATATAGAGGGTGAATACGGCGGATACGAGGACCCCCCATATCTCCACCACGGCCATCGGCACCCTGTACTCCGATCCCGCTCCGCCGAGCGCCTGGGGAAGCATCCCGACGGCGATCGCCAGGTTCGCCATGATAATCGGCCTAAGCCTCGTCGGACATGCCTCCAGAAGGGCCTCCTTGATGGGCATCCCCTTCGCCCTGAGCTGCGATGTGTAATCGAGAAGCAGGATCGCGTTGTTCACCACTATTCCCACCAGCATCACCATCGCCATAAGAGACATGATGTTGATCGTCTGCCCGGAAAAGAACAGCCCGAGGGAGGTTCCTATCAGCGCCAGGGGAAGGGTAATCATAACGGTGAGCGGATGGATGAAACTCTCTAGGATCGCGGCCATCACGATATAGACCAGCACGATCGCAAGGATCAGCGCGGTCCGGATAGAGGCGAAAGACTCGTCCTGTATCTCGGCCATCCCCCCGTACTTCACGGTGACATTCGACGGTATCTCCAGCTCCGCGATCCGCCTGTCGATGATCCTTCTCGCCTCGTTGATCGACCCCGAAGCGACATTGGCCGTCACCTCGATGGTTCTCTGCTTGTCCTTGTGGAGTATCGTCGCATCGCCGATACCCTTTTCCAACGTCGCGATATCCTCCAGGGGGACCGTCCCCCCGCGAGGCATGTTTACGGGGAAGTCGGCCAGGTAATCGGGATCGCTCCTGTCCGAGGCGGGATAACGGACCCTGATATCGTATTCCTCTCCCATCTCTCGGTAGACACCCGATTTCTCCCCCTCGTAAGCGGCTCTCAGTATACCGCCCAAAAGGCCCGGGTTGATGGACCGCCATGACATCTGCCTTCGCCTGGGAATCACCGCCATCTCCGGTTTGCCGGTCTTCTCGCTCGTCTGCACCTCCACCAGGCCGGGAACATCCCTGACGATCTCGAACACTTTCCCCCCGATGAGCGAGAGCTTTTCCTTGTCGGACGATAGAACCTCGATCAAGAGATCCGCCTCCGTAGAGCCACCCTCCCCCGATGTCGTGAGCATGATCTCCGCATCGGGGATGCTGGCAAGGCTCTGCCGAACCGAGTTCATGAAATCGAGCACCCCAAGCTTGCGCTCGCCCGGCTCCACGAGCTTGAGCGTGATCTCCGCTCCCTCCACCCCGCGCTGCTCTCCACCGATCTTTACGATGACCCCTTCGACCTCCGGTCTCGCGCTCATAAGACCGCTTATTCGTCCGGCCATCTCCTGCGTTCTCTCCAAGCTCGTTCCCTCCGGCAGATCGACCGTGATTATGACCACATTCTGGTCCACGACCGGCATGAACTCGCCTCCAACGAACGACAGGAGAAATAGGGAAAAGATCAGGAGCGCAACGGTGGCCAGGACGGGAAGCCAGCGCCTCTCGAGGACCGATGCGAGCGAGGAACGGTATCCCCTCGTCAGCTTCTCGTAGAGAGAGTCCCACCAGTCGGTAAAGCGGGTCCAGAGGTGATCCTCCCCGTGGTGCTCTCCAGCCTTCGCCCTGATCATCCTGGCCGACAGCATCGGCACCATCGTGAAGCTGATCACAAGGGATAAGCTCGTGGCGAAGACGACGGTGACCCCGAACTGCAGGAAGAAACGGCCTATGATTCCGCTCATGAAGGCGATCGGCGTGAAGACGACGACGTTGGTCAGTGTCGAGGCGAGAACTGCGATGGCCACCTCCGAGACACCGTGCTCGGCAGCGTCGAACGGTTTCATCCCCTCCTTCACGTGGCGGGTGATGTTCTCTATTATTACAATCGAGTTCGTGACGAGGGTCCCGATAGAGATGCCCAGCGCCAGCAGGGTCATGACGTTGATCGTGAAATGCGCTCTCTCGATCAGGAGGAAGGTCGCGATCACGGATACCGGCATCGATATCGCCGCTATGAGGGTCTGCCTCCAGTCGTGAAGGAATACGAATAGAAGGATCGCTGTCAGGAGTATCCCTATCGCTATATTCGAGAGGACATCGTTCACGGCATCGAAGACGAACTTCGACGCGTTGCTCGTGACGGTTATATCGATATCGTCGTCGATAAGGCCCTTCAACTCGCCGAGGGCCTTGTAGACCCCGTTTGCGACCAGGATCGTGTTGCCGTCCGAACGCTTGTTGATCGAGAGGCCTATCACCGGCTCGCCGTTGTAGGTCGCCGACTCGCGCAGCTCCTCGGTCGTGTCCTTGACCTCGGCCACCTCAGAGAGCGGGATGGTGCCCCCGGACGGAAGTGGGAGGCGGAAATCGGCGATCTCGGCGGGAGATTTGACCTCGCCGACCATCCGGAGGTTCATCTCCCCCGCCCCGCGGGTGATCGTCCCTGAGGGGACGTTGAGGTTCTCCATCGAGACGATCCCCACTATATCGAGGATCGATAGCCCGTAAGCCCTGAGCCGTTCGGGCGCGATCTCTATAAGTATCTCCCTCTGCCTCTTGCCGGTGATCTGAACCTCTGCGACCCCGTTGATCCTGCTCAGCCTCTCGGCGATCACCTTGTCGGCGATCTGGTAGACCTCTTCCAGCGACCTGGGCCCGGAAC
>CAZPAH010000097.1:6834-10616 GCA_964584495.1 uncultured bacterium
GCTCCATCACCGGTGTGGCATTGATGTCGAACTTGGCGATCACCGGGTCCTCGGCGTTATCCGGCAGCTCGGACCTTATCGCGTCAACTTTGTCCTTCACGTCTATCGCGTCGAGGTCGACGTCCGTCTCGAGCTCGAATTCGATGATCACCTGCGAGACGTTCTCCATCGAGTAAGAGCTCAGGTTCTTGACGTTCGCTATCGTGGCGACCTGGTCCTCGATCTTCTTCGTCACCTGGCTCTCCACCTCGGCGGGAGAGGCTCCCGGGTAGACCGTCGTCACGACGATTACGGGGAAATCTATCTTCGGCATCATCTCGACTATCAGCCGCTGGTAGGAATAGATCCCCATCACGAGCAGCAGCATAAGTATCATCGTCGTCAGAACCGGTCTCCTGACGAATACCCTGAAAATATTCATGTCAGTCACCCTTCCTGCTGCTGACGACCTTCACGAGATCCCCGTTATTTATCTTCGACTGGCCGAACAGGATCGCCATATCCCCCTCTTTCAATCCATCGACGATCTCGACCCTATCGGCCGTTCTGAGCCCCGTTTCGACCTTCCTGAAAACGGCCGTCATCTTCCCTTCTGTTCCTACGGCCAGGAATATGCCTTCCTCCCCGCCGGATTCGACGATGCAGCCCGGTGGAACGGTGATTACGCCGCGGCGTTGCGCCGTGAGAACGTCGAATGAGACGAGCAGCCCGGGAACCAGCCTCCCTCCTGTGTTGGCGAAGAGGGCCTCTCCACCGAGAAGATGTGTACTCCGATCGGCCGACAGATCGAGCTTGCTTACGACCCCTTCGCCGATCTCCCCTGTTCCCGAATTCTTCCAGACCGCTTTCTGTCCCTTTTCGAGAATGAGGGCCTGGCGGCTCCCCGCCTGGAAGGCTATCTTCACCGAATCGAGCCTCGATATCCAGGCAACGGGATGACCGTTCTCGGCCATCTCACCCACACCGACCAGTACGCTCGTGACGATACCGGCATGATCGGCGGCGAGGTCTATCCCTTCCCTGGCGTCGGTCAGGTCGCTTTCGGCGATCTTCAATGCCATCTCGGTCTTATCGAGCGCCTGCTTCGAGACCGCCCCCTCCTCGTAGAGGTCCCGCATTCTCCTGGCGTCGGCCAGGGCATCCTCGTAGAGCGCCCTGGACCTGTCGTACGAGTGGAGCATCGGATTGACCGCCGCCTTTTCGAGCCTGATTATGATATCCCCGGGTTTGACATGATCGCCTTCCCTGCGGAGCACGTCCATGACCTGTATCGAATTTGTCGATACTATGGGATACTGCACGATACCCTCGACGGTGCCGGCCAGCGTCGTCCACACCTCAACATCCCCCTTCGCCGTTTCTATCACCTCGACCGGTTTTCCTTCCTTCTCCTGGATAGAGCGTATATTCGCTATGCTCTTGCCCCCGCCGAGGATCAAGAACCTTGCGGCGAAAGCGCCGGCTACAACGATGAAGATGACGAGGAGAGTTATTCCCCTGTGACTTTTCTTTTTCCCAGCCGAGTTACTCATTACCGCTCTCCTTTTCATCCACGACTACCTTCTTCCCGCTCGCTCCGGTCCCGACCACCAGATCGAGGGCCGCGCGTGCGACATTGCATGCATAAAGGGCCTGGGCAAGCTGGCTTCGCGCCATCGTCATGGCCAGCTCCGCATCGAGGCGCTCCAGGGGGGTCGCGAGGCCGTTCCTCATCCTCACGAGAGCGAGCCTGTGGGCCTCCTCGGCCAGGTCGACCGCCTGCCGCCTGCCCTCGAGCGCCGATATGGCATTCTCAAGCGTCAGGCGGGAGACACGGACCGCCATCTCCTTCTCCAGCGTCGCCCTCTCAAGCTCGATCTCCGCCGTCCGAAGCTCCGATCTCGCCCTGTCTATCCGAGACCTGGCCCTGAAACCGTCGAACACCGGTATCTGGAACCCCAGTGTCACAGAGGAGAACCTGGCCAGGTTCTCGTTCTCCGGCATATACTTGTCGGACCACTGTCCCTGGACCGTGTAGCTGGCACCCAGTTGCAAAACCGGCCACCGTTCGGCCCTCTCGAACCGCAGGTTCTGCTTGAGGGCCTCGGCCTGGTGATTCAGCGCGAGCAGCTCCGGGTTTCCGGCGTTCATCACGCCGATCAGGTAATCGAGATCCTCCGGGCCGTCGACCGCTTCGAGCGTATCGGACAGAACGACAACGGCGTCCGGATCAATATCGCATCGTCTTTTCAGAACGGTCAATGCGCCGGCCAGATCGTTCTGCGACTGAATGACCTGCGGGCGCCTGTTCTCGAGCTCCACCCTGGCCCTGAGCAGATCGAACCTGCTCACCGTCCCCTCATCGTATCCCGCCTGTGTCACGCGCTCCGCCTCCACCGTCGCCTCCAGGGCCTTCTGCGAGATCCTCAGCCCCTCCTCGGCAAGGAGGACGCCGAAATAGGCCTCGCTTACCCGGTAGCGAACGAGATTTTCGGTCGCCGAGCGGTACTTCCGCGAGGCTTCCGCCATCTCGGTCGATGCCCCTATACCGGCCGAGAGCCTGCCCGCCGTCCAGAGGTTCAATGTAAGCTGGGCGTTACCGATAATATCGTTATCCTCTCCCAGCTCGATCTTCGTCGCTCCGCCGAAAGCCTCCGCCATGTCGGAAGGCAGGAATAAAACCGGCTTCTGTATGTTACGGCCGTAGCTGCCGCTTATCGTGAGCTGTGGCAGCCGGCCCGATTTCGCCTCTTCCAGGGAAGCGGCCGCTCCTTCCACACCTTCCTGAGCCTGGCGAAGAACCTCGTCGTTCTCAAGACCCATCGCTATCGCCTTCTCGAGGGAAAGTACAACCGTTCCCTTCTCCTTAGAAACACCGGCGGCGGCCGCCGAGGGGAGGAATAGAAGTAATGCCCATGCGACGGTGATCGCTGCCTTCGCCAACAAGCCCAGCGGCCTGATCCGCATCCCGCCCGCGTCGCTCGATGTCACCGGCGTTTTTCCCCCTGCCGCGTACCTGCGCCTTTCAATCGATGCCATCAAGATGCCTCCATTTCCCGGGAAGCACGCCGCCCCGTCTCCAATGGTTTGAGAATAAGCCTGTCAATCAGCCCCGGTATCATCTCCAGCGAATCGAAATTCGATTCTCTCGCGAAATCGAAAATACCGTGGAGGGCTCCTCCGACGACGACCGCCAAAAGGCGCGGATCTTCCTTGTGGATCTCGCCCCTTTCGGCCGCCTGCCTGAAAAGATCCACTATGATATTCGACTGCTCCTCCTTCGCCTGTCTTTCAAGATCGTTCAGCTCCTTCTGCCACCCGCTGTCGAACAGCCTCAGGAAATTGGCATTGCTGCTGCAATGCTCTATCGCCGCCGAGATCCTCGCCCGTATCTGGTCGAGGGGAGCCATCCCGGGAGTACAGGCCAGCTCGCATTTTTCCCCGATCTCTTTCGCGTGGAAGGCGATCACCTCCCTGTAGATCTCTTCCTTCCCCCCGAAATGGGAATAGAGCTTTCCGACCGACAGCTCGGCGTTATCGGCGATCTGCTGCATGCTCGTCTTCTCGTAACCGTGAAGGGCGAATAATTCCGATGCCGCCTCTAGGATCTCCTTCCTGTACCTCTGCCTCTCCCTCTCTTTCCTCGAAAGCTGGCCGCCGCCGGGCAACTCACTATTATTCAAGATATCCCTCCTTTATAACGGCCGTTCATAATATGAATATATGCTCATAATATGAATAATAAGTCGGAATATACACTTATCTCCCGGCTATGCAAGCAATTTCTTCGAGGCTAACAATAA
>CAZPAH010000098.1:0-10608 GCA_964584495.1 uncultured bacterium
CCGCGAGGGCGGCAGGACCGTCGGGGCCGGGGTCGTGACCGAGATAATAGAGTAAACGTAAAAGGGATTCCGGAGGTTGCCCGGTGGATGGTCAGAACATAAGGATTAAATTGAAGGCATACGAACACTCGATGCTGGACAGAAGCGCGGAGGAGATCGTCAAGACCGCGCGAAGGACCGGCTCAGAGGTATCCGGGCCGATTCCCCTTCCGACGAAACGGACCGTTTACACTGTTCTTCGTTCGCCCCATGTAAACAAGAAGTCCCGGGAACAATTCGAGATAAGGGTGCACAAGAGGCTGATATGGATAACGAATGTTACTCCCAAAGCGGTCGACGCACTTCAGAAGCTCGATCTCCCGGCCGGTGTCGATATCGAGATAAAAGTCTGATTCGGAGGATGAGATGTTAGGGTTGATCGGCAGGAAAATCGGGATGAGCCAGGTCTTTGACGAGAAAGGTACCGCGATACCCGTCTCGGTCATAGAGGCGGGACCTTGCCCCGTTGTACAGGTCAAGACTGAGAAGAACGACGGGTACAACGCCGTACAGCTTGCTTTCGAGGAGGTCCGACCGACCCGGGCGAACCTACCGCAGCTCGGGCATTTTCGGAAAGCCGACCTTCCACCGTACCGGTACCTTCAGGAATTCAAGGTCGATGACCCGGACGAGTTCTCGCCGGGACAGTTGATAGATGTCGGGATCTTCACCGAGAGCAAAAAGGTGGATGTTTCCGGGAAAACGAAGGGAAAAGGGTACCAGGGAGTGGTCAAGAGACACGGGTTCCACGGCGGGCGCAAAACGCATGGATCGCAGTCGCACAGGGTTCCCGGATCGATAGGTATGGCCGCGTACCCGAGCAGGGTTCTCAAGGGCCAGAAGCTTCCCGGGCGTATGGGCTTCGCCGAGATGCATGTGCGGAATCTAGAGGTAGTCGAAGTGGATATCGAAAACAATCTTCTGCTGGTGAAGGGGGCCGTACCGGGCGCGAGAAACACGGTTTTAAGGCTTACCGCTTCACTACCGAAGTAAAGCCGAGTGCGAGGATATAGCGATGAGCAGTGCAAAATTATTCGATTTCAGCGGAGAGCTGAAAGGAAAAGTGGATCTTCCGGAAACCCTTTTCGGGGGAGAGGTCAACAGGTCCGTCCTATACGACGCGGTCCGCATGTACCTGGCCAACAGGCGCAGCGGCACGGCCAAGACTAAGGAGAGGGGCGAGATAAGGTTCAGCACGGTCAAGCCTTACAGGCAGAAAGGCACGGGAAGGGCCAGGGCCGGAAGGCGGTCTTCCCCTATCTGGAGGGGCGGCGGGATCGTTTTCGGACCTCATCCGCGGGATTACAGCTATTCGGTTCCCAAGAAGGTCAAGAGGCTCGCACTCAAGTCCGCCCTGGCCGACAAGACAATCAGCGATGGGGTCGCCGTTGTCGAGGGGATCGCCATGGACAGTCCCAAGACCAGGCGCTTTTCGCAGTTCTTGAGGATAGCCGGAATGAAGGGGAAGAAGGTTCTCTTCGTGATGGATTCGTTCGACGAGAACGTATACAAATCGATGCGCAACATTCATGGAGCGGAATTCATCCTGGGCCGGAACCTCAACGCGTATGACGTGCTCAAGACGGATGTTCTTCTTATTACCAAGGAAGCCCTTTCTTCGCTTGAGGAGGTGTTCGTGTAATGGCCGACATCAGCAGGATTATTTTCAAGCCGGTGATAACGGAGCGTACGACCTCTCTCAAGGAGAGCAGCAACAAGTTCGTCTTCGAGGTCGACCCAAAGGCGAACAAGCGGGAGATAAAGCACGCCGTCGAAAAATTGTTCAAAGTGACGGTGAAGGAAGTACGGACCAGCATAATGCGGGGCAAGATGAAGACCACGTTCATGAGGGCCGGACGTTTCACGGGCAAGAGGCCCGACAGGAAGAAAGCGATAATTACTTTGGCAAAGGGCGAGAATATAGAGATCTTCGACCAGGTATAATCTCTCCCTCGTTGTATAGCCTCTCCCTTGAGGCTGCTAAGAGAGTGAACGGGCTCCCCCTGAGGGGGCCGCAACAGTAAACAAAAACAAGGAACTGATCGATGGCTTTAAAGAAGTACAAACCGACGACCCCCACTCTTCGGTACAAGACGGTTACGGACTATTCCGGCCTGACCAAGAAGGCCCCGGAAAAATCCCTCATCGAGCCCATGAAGAGCTCGGGAGGACGTAACAACAACGGCCGCATAACGATGCGAAGAATGGGAGGCGGACATAAAAGGCGTTACCGCAGGATCGATTTCAAGAGGGACAAGCACGGGATCCCCGCCAAGGTCGCCTCTATCGAGTACGATCCCAACAGGTCGGCCTTCATCTCCCTTCTGCAGTACGTGGACGGCGAAAAGAGGTACATCCTCGCACCTAACGGCGTCGAGGTGGGAGCGACGGTTGTTTCCGGAGCGGACTCTGATATTCATCCCGGCAACGCCCTTCCTCTCGAGAAGATTCCCAACGGACTCTTCGTGCACAATATCGAGCTGATCGCGGGAAGGGGCGGGCAGATGGCGCGAGGGGCGGGATCGTACGCGCAGCTCATGGCCAAAGAGGGCGATTACGTTTCGCTGCGTCTTCCAAGCGGCGAAATCCGCCGCGTCCGCAAGGAATGTTACGCGACCGTCGGGCAGGTCAGCAATATAGATCACGAGAACGTTACGATCGGAAAAGCCGGAAGGTCGCGCTGGCTGGGCAAGAGGCCCAAAGTCAGGGGTGTGGCGATGAATCCGATCGATCATCCTCTCGGAGGCGGAGAGGGAAGGTCCAGCGGTGGACGTCATCCCGTAACGCCATGGGGAAAGCCGACGAAAGGATACAAGACGAGGAAGAAAAACAAGCCTTCCGACAAGTACATTGTTCATAGAAGGAAGAAGAAGAGGTAGCTTTCAGTGCGCCGGATGTCGCGGCGGGAGCCGGATTGATAACCGGAAGCCGCGACGAAGGGCGGCGGAAAAGATTTCTGGAGGATTGATGGCCAGATCATTGAAAAAAGGTCCTTATATCGATGCGAAGCTGATTCGCAAGATCGAGGTTATGAACTCGACCGGCGACAGGAAGGTCGTCAAGACGTGGGCTCGCAGGTCGACCGTGTCTCCCGAGTTCGTCGGCCATACGCTGGCCGTTCACAACGGGCACAAGTTCATCCCGGTCTTTATTACGGAGAATATGGTGGGTCACAAGGTCGGCGAGTTCGTTCCGACGAGGACCTACAGAGGGCATACGAGCAAGAAGAAAAAGTAGTTTGATAAATCGGAGGTAGGCGGAATGGAAGCACGCGCTGTAGCGCGGCAGGTAAGGGTATCCCCGAGAAAGGCGAGAATAGTCGTCGATCTCGTAAGGGGGAAATCTGTCGAACAGGCCCTTGAGATATTGAAGTTTTCGAACAAAGCCGTTTCGCGGTACGTGGAGAAGACGGTCGTGTCGGCAATGCATAATCTGGCGGGGCGGTTCGAGCATCCGGTCGAGCCTTCCGAGATGGCGTTGAAGGAAATATTCGTCGATGAGGGCAGGACGATGTACCGCATAAGGCCGAGGGCCCAGGGTCGCGCCTACCGCATCAGGAAACGCAGCAGCAAGATAACGGTCATCGTCGATTACAAGGGCGAAGCGAAAAAGAAGAAGTAACACGAGGAGGAGATTTTGGGTCAGAAGACAAATCCCATAGGGTTGAGACTCGGTATCAACCGAACCTGGGATTCAAAATGGTTCACTTCCAAGAACTCGGCCAGCTGGCTCGAGGAGGATCTCAAACTTCGCCGCTACGTGAAGAAGCGTCTGGCAAAGGCGGGTGTCTCCAAGGTCGATGTGGAACGCCGCGGGGACAACGTAAAGGTTCACATATTCACCGCCAGGCCGGGCATGGTGATAGGGCGCAAGGGCGCCGAAGTCGATTTTCTAAGCGAGGAACTGGCCCATCTGACCAACAGGAAAGTAAATATCGATATCAAAGAGGTCAAGAAGCCCGAGCTGAACGCGCAGCTTGTGGCCGAGCATATCGCCGGACAGCTAGAACAGAGGGTGTCGTTCCGTAGGGCCATGAAAAAGGCCATCGGCTCGGCGATGAGAATGGGGGCGCAGGGGATTAAGGTGAAATGCTCCGGGAGGCTCGGGGGCGCCGAGATGTCAAGATCGGAAGGATACATGGACGGGCGTGTGCCCCTTCATACCCTTCGTGCCGATATAAGTTACGCGAGGGCCACGGCGTTCACAACCTACGGAACGGTCGGGGTCAAGGTTTGGATATACCTGGGCGAGATTTTCCCCAAGGATTTCAGGCGCAAGATGGGCGATGCGGCGATAGAGGAGACCGCGCGTTCCGGCGGGCGCCAGGGCTGATTTGCAGAGAGGTTGATTAGAAATGTTGATGCCGAAACGAACCAAGTTCCGTAAACAGCAGAGAGGCAGGATGCGCGGTGCGGCATACCGCGGGTCCCGGATCAGCTTCGGCGAATTCGGACTTCAGGCGGAAGCGCCCTGCTGGATGACCAACAGGCAGATCGAGGCGGCCCGAGTGGCGATCACCCGCCATATCAAGAGGCAGGGCAAGCTCTGGATTCGGATCTTTCCAGACAAGCCGGTTACGGTCAAACCCGCCGAAACGAGAATGGGTAAGGGAAAGGGCTCCCCGGAATACTGGGTGGCCGTCGTCAAACCGGGCCGGATCATGTTCGAGCTCGAGGGCGTCGAACCAGCCGTGGCAAAGAGAGCGATGGAGCTGGCCGCTTCCAAGCTGCCCATCAAGACGAAGTTCGTGCGCCGCGTGGCCACGGGCAAGGTGCCGGGATAAATTTTGGGTGGTGAACCGCCCATCGGTGATTTTTGGATAATTGAGATCCGGACGGTTTGAAAATGAAGGCTTTAGAACTTAGAGAAATGACGCTGGACGAGCTGAGGAAGCGCGAGGAAGACATCACGGAGGAGCTTAACCACTCGAGAATTCAGCTTTCGATAAAGCGTCTCGATAATCCGCTGCAGATGCGAGTTACGCGGCGCGAGCTGGCGCGGATCAAGACTATCATAAACGAAAAGGTGGCGGCGGAAGGGAAGGAAACCGGAGAATAGACGCGGGCCGTGGAAGAGAGATCCGGCGAGCCGCGGGATTGGCGAGGAGTTGCGATGGAAGAGAGAAAGCCCAGAAAAACAATGGTCGGGCTGGTTGTCAGCGACAGGATGGACAAGACCGTGACGGTCTCTATACAGAGGACGTTCAAGCATCCTCGCTACAAGAAGATCGTCAAGAAAACGTCGAAGATATGGGCGCACGATGCGGAGAACGTTTGCGGCGTCGGCGACAAGGTCAGGGTTATGTCAACGAGACCGCTGAGCAAGTTCAAACGCTGGCGAGTCATTGAAGTCCTCGAGAGGGCACAGTAGGAGCGAAGACGATGATCAAGATGCAGACAAATCTGGTTGTCGCTGACAATTCGGGGGCCAAGAGTGTCCGATGTATCAAGGTCCTTGGCGGTTCCAGGAGACGCTATGCGTCGGTCGGTGATATCATAAGCGCTTCCGTTCGAGTCGCCATACCGAGCGGAGGAGTCAAAAAGGGCGATGTGGTCAAATGCGTCATCGTCCGTACCAAGAAGGAAGTGCGGCGCAAGGATGGCAGCTACATCAGGTTCGACCAGAATGCCGCCGTTATAGTAAATGAGCAGCGGGAGCCGGTAGGGACGAGGATATTCGGCCCCGTGGCGAGGGAACTCAGGGAAAAGAAATTCATGAAGATAGTCTCCCTGGCTCCCGAGGTCATCTAGTTTGTGAACGGAAGTCGAGATGAGGATCAAGAAAAATGACACGGTAAGGGTTATTTCGGGTAACGCCAAGGGAAACGAAGGGAAGGTTCTCAAGGTTTTTCCCGACACAAACAGGATTATCGTCGAGAAGGTCAGGCTGATCAAGAGGCACACTCGCCAGCAGAGCCAGCAGGACCGGGGGGGGATCGTCGAGAAGGAAGCTCCCATCGACATCTCCAACGTCATCCTGGTATGTCCGAAGTGCGGTAAGCCGTCCAGAACGAGTATGGCCAAGCTGGCGGACGGCAGAAAGGTCCGCAGGTGCAAGAAGTGTAAGGAAACGTTGAGCGACGAAGACTAGATCCAGCGGGCCGCCGGCCGGAAAAGGGAAGCAGAGCTTGAATGGTGAATAAAATGGCAGAGAAGAAAGAAAAGACCAACGTCAGGCGCCTTTACGAAGAAAAGGCCATGCCTGAGATGAAGAAGAAATTCGGTTACAGCAACGTCAATGAGATACCGAAGCTCGAGAAGGTTGTAATCAACATGGGTGTCGGGGAAGCGATAACGGACGCCAAGCTGCTCGAAGCGGCCGTAAAGGACCTCTCGGCGATCACCGGGCAGGCCCCTGTAGTCAGGCGCTCGAGAAAATCGATCGCAGGATTCAAGCTCCGGCAGGACATGCCCGTAGGCTGCATGGTAACGCTCAGGGGCGACAAGATGTATGAATTCTTCGACAGGCTCGTCAATACAGCAATCCCTCGAATCAGGGATTTCAGGGGGCTCAGCTCGAGGAGCTTCGATGGAAGGGGCAATTACTCTTTCGGTGTGAAGGAGCAGATAATATTCCCCGAGATCGATTACGATAAAATACTCAAGGTTATGGGGATGGATATAACGATAGTTACGACTGCCGGGACGGACGAGGAAGCCCGTGAGCTTATAACGCTTCTCGGCATGCCGCTCAAGAAGAATTAGTACGGAGGAGGCTTCGTGGCCAAGAAGAGTTTGATCGCCAAGGCGAAGAGAACGCCCAAGTACAAGGTTAGGGCCTACAACCGCTGCACCCGTTGCGGAAGACCCAGGGCTTACATCAGAAGGTACGGGATCTGCAGAATCTGTTTCCGCGAGCTTGCGCTCGACGGGAAGATCCCCGGTGTTACAAAAGCCAGTTGGTGAGCGCTGAACTTGAGTACCGAGAACAGATAAAGGACGAGGTGAAAGAGATATGATGACAGATCCCATAGCCGACATGCTGACACGTGTACGGAACGGGTACAGGTCGAAGAAAAGATACGTTGATATTCCCGCCTCTAAGATGAAGGCGCAGATCGCCAGGATAATGCTCGAAGGCGGATACGTGGATAATGTCAAGTATATCGACGACAACCTGCAGGGCGCTCTCAGGGTCTACCTGAAATATAACAACAGGAACGAGAGCATCATCGAGGGATTGAAGCGGATCAGCGTTCCGAGCTGCAGGGTGTACGTTAACCGCAGCACGATCCCCCGGGTTATGGGTGGTTATGGAACAGCTATAATTTCTACGTCAAAAGGCGTTATGACCGATAAGGAGTGCCGTTCCCTTGGAATCGGGGGAGAGGTTATCTGTCATATCTGGTAGCCGGCAGGCCGGCGATCCGGGCGGAGAAGGCATAACCGGCCGGTAGTTAATGGAGGTTTGACTTAGACATGTCACGAGTGGGAAAGAATCCGATACCGGTTCCATCAGGCATCCAGGTGGATCTGAAGGGCAACCACATAAAGGTCAAGGGCCCGAAGGGCGAACTCGAGAGAGCGCTTCACCCAGAGATGATTATTGAGATGCAGGACGGGGAAATTCTGGTCAAGCGTCCCTCGGACTCCAAGAGCCACCGGGCGCTGCACGGTTTGACAAGGACCCTCGTGGCAAACATGGTCGAAGGTGTCTCCAAGGGGTTTGAGAAAAAACTCGAGATAGAGGGAGTTGAGTACAGGGTCGAGATGAAGGGCAAGGTCCTTGTGATGGCCCTGGGGTATTCCCACCCCGTCCATTACGATCCTATGAAAGGCGTATCGATCGAGGTGCCCGATCCGAAAAAGATGGTGGTTAAGGGTATCGACAAGCAGAAGGTTGGACAGGTCGCAGCCGAGATCAGGGCTTTCCGTCCGCCCGAGCCATACAAGGGAAAAGGTATACGGTACGAGGGGGAAAAGATCAGGCGCAAGGCCGGCAAGGCTGCCGTCGGATCCGGCTTCTAGGCCGGGATGTCGCCCGATCAGCGCCGGTTCCGCTGGGGCGATATCATTAAGGACGGCGGAGCGAAACATGGGAGTTGAATAGAAGTGAGCAATGCAAGCAAGGAAAAGAGGCTGGCGAGGCATGGAAGGCGCAGCCGTGTGCGTAAGAAGGTAAGGGGCACTTCCGAGAAGCCCAGGCTGTGCGTTTTCCGCAGCCTGGATCATATTTACGCGCAGCTTATCGATGATGACGCGGGAAAGACACTGGTCCAGGCTTCAAGCCTCAAGATGAAGCTGCCCGAAGAGGCACCGAAAGAAACCGAAAAGGCGGAGGAGGGCAAGAAGGGGAAGGGTGCGAAGAAAAGGCGCCCCGAGGGGCTGAAGATCCGCCGTTCCAGGGCCGTAGGCAAGGAAATAGCAAAGCTGGCCCGGGAAAAGAATATCAGCAAGGTCGTCTTCGACCGCAGCGGCTTCCTGTACCACGGAAGAGTAGCTGCTCTGGCCGAGTCGGCCAGGGAAAACGGCCTGGAATTTTAATCGTGTAACCGCCGCAGAAGCGGAAACGTTCGCCCATGGGGGTGTGTTAGTTGGAAGAAAAACAGAGACAGGACGGCCGCAGGGACGGCCGCAGGGACAGCCGCCGCGATAAGGGCGGCCGCAGGGATGCCAGGCGGGATAAAAGGGAAGAGGAAGGACCGGAGTACCTGGAGCAGACCGTTCATATCAACCGTGTCGCCAAGGTGGTCAAGGGCGGCCGCCGGTTCAGCTTCAACGCTCTTGTTGCGGTCGGCGACGGGATGGGCAAGGTTGGGATCGGCCTCGGAAAGGCCAACGAGATCAGCGACGCAATACGCAAGGCCGGTGAAGGGGCAAGAAGAGAAATGATACCGGTACCGATGGTCGGCGGGACGATTCCCTACCAGGTGGTCGGGCGGTTCGGCGCGGCGAGGGTTCTCCTGAAACCCGCGGCGCCCGGAACGGGTGTGATCGCGGGCGGAGGAGTACGTTCCGTTCTGGAAGTCGCCGGCGTTAAGGATATCCTGACCAAATCGCTGGGATCGAACAACCCCCATAACATGGTCAAGGCGACGATGGCGGGCCTCAGGTCGCTCAAGAGCGCCAGGGACGTCGCCGGCAAGAGGGGCATTTCGATAAAGCATCTATTCGGCCTGAAGAGCGAGCCCGAGAAACCCGCTGCCGACGGTCTGGAAAAGACCGGTTCGGAACAGGAAGGTTGAGGACCCGGTGTCCGGCCGTATTCGCGGCGGGATATCAGCAAAGACAGTGAGGAAGGAATATGGCGACGAAGCTTAAAATAACGCAGGTACGAAGCATAATCGGGTCCCAGAAGGATAAGCACAAGGTCGTGATGGAATCGCTGGGTTTCAGGAGAAACTACGGCACCCTTTACAAAAACGATTCGCCGCAGATAAGAGGTATGTTGAACAAGGTGCGGCACCTCGTAACTTGGGAAGAGATAAACGAGAAAGATGTTCCCGAGAAGAAAGTCGGATCGGCCGGGTTCACGGTGATCGAAGCCGGCAGCGGCGGCAGAAGCGTTAAAGGAAACAAGGAAGGGGATCGGCCGGACGGTACGGTTTAGTTTCCCAGGGTAACTTTTAGAATAGAGAATTGTTCAAGGAGCGCGAGACAGATGAAATTGAATGAAATCAAACCGGCGCGGGGGGCCGTCAAGAATAGAAAGAGGATCGGGTGCGGGCCCGGTTCCGGCCACGGCAAGACCGCCACGAGGGGTCACAAGGGTCAGAACTCCCGCTCGGGCGGAGGGGTTCCCCCCTGGTTCGAGGGCGGGCAGATGCCTTTACAGAGGAGGCTTCCCAAGAGGGGCTTTACCAATATCTTCAGGACTGCATTTCAGATCGTAAACCTGGACGATCTCGGCCGATTCGAGAAGGGGACGAAGGTGAACAGGGGCGTGTTGATAGAAGCCGGATTGGTGAAGAAGGCCGCTCTTCCCGTGAAGATCCTGGGACGCGGGGAGCTCAAGGTGGCCCTCGATATCGAGATCGACCATGTCAGCCGCAGCGCGGCGAAAGCGATACGCGACGCGGGCGGGACAATCAGTCTCGTTTCGGGTAAGAAAGTTCCTGGCGCGGACAAAGAGGAGCGTCAGTGATGATAAAAAAGTTTCAGGACATTTTCAGCATCCCGGAGCTCAAGAAGCGGATCATCTTCACGGTCGGACTGCTGATAGTATACAGGATCGGCGGACATATCACAGCGCCGGGAGTCAATCCGCTCGCGCTTAAGGCGTTCTTCCAGAACCAGCAGGGGACGATCTTCGCGTTGTATGACCTGTTCGCAGGCGGAAACCTCAGGCGCGCCACGATTTTCGCCCTGGGGATCATGCCCTATATCAGCGCTTCGATTATCATACAGCTTCTGCAGGCGGTAATACCCTATTTCGAGAAGCTGGCCAAGGAAGGGGAAGAGGGAAGAAAGAAGATCACCCAGTACACGAGGTACGGCACGGTGGTACTGGCCCTGATCCAGTCGGTCGGCATATCCCTGTTCCTGCAGAACATGAACGTGGCGGGCGCGCCGGTCGTGACAATGTCGCCGCTGCCCTTCAAGTACCGCGCGGCGATTGTCTCGCGCGTGA
>CAZPAH010000099.1:0-4840 GCA_964584495.1 uncultured bacterium
ATCTCGTGGGGCCTGAATGGATGCGGGGAAGCGGGCGTGTATTTTGGATCGCCGATCACGCCCCTTATAGAAAGGTAGTCGTTCCAGCGATCGACGTCGGAATCGGGCATGAACCTGTTATGGAAGCAATGTCCGAACTCGTGCGTGACGATATAGGCGGCGACCTCTTTCGAGATAGGGCTCGTCCCCGGGGAAAGGAAAATGATATTACCCCTGGAGGTGCTGGAAGGTATATAGGCCCTAGGGCGCGGCAGGATATAGATATCCAACTCGATATCTATAATCTTTCCCCCGAGCCACACTCCTTCCAGGGCTTCGTAGACCTGCGCTCCGTCGAACGGATGGAACGATCCATCTCCCTTGTTCGCTATCGATGGGTCGTCGATATCCTCTATAAGAGTATAGCTGATCTTACCGGGAAGGTTCAGGTACAGCTCCCCCCCTTCACCCCGTTCGGTCATCGTCCCCATTATGAAGTCCGGGCTGAAAAGGTTTATCCTTACGCCATTTCCAAGCGAGTAGGCTCCGGAAAAATCCCCTTCTACCGCATGCGCGGAGACCGCCATAAATATGGCGGCAAGGAAGTACAGCGCCACTATCAACTTATTTGTTTTCAATAACTTCACTTTCCTGAACATTTCTCGTACTTCGACCTCGCCGTCAAGGGTTCGTTATAATGACTGCAACTGGTATTCCCGTATTACGATACGGCGACTGCCACCATCCGGTGAGCCGGCGTGCGCCTCCTCCAGGCGACCGCGGGCGGGACCGGCTCTCTACCTATATATAATACTTGCATTATATTACGGGTTATTAGATCGCGATCTCAGCGATGGAATTTAATTGAGGATTGCATAGAGAAATCGTCTTGCCCTCTCGCACATATTAAAAACATCCGCCTGTATTGGGGAATTTTACCCTACCGGGATGAGCCTTTTACATGACAACGGATTGAATTTAATATAGTTATGCTGTAAAACTAGACTATTATAGAGGATGAGTAAAGATACCCAATCGGCCTGGAGAGATGCAGAGATATACGATCGAGCGGCCCCCGGCCCTGAAATCGGAAAAAGATATCGACCGGGAGATTCGAGATTAAAAACGCCCGCCCGAGGTCACGTAGAAGACCGGAGATTTGGTCTCGCTGAAAGCCATCTCGACACGAACGAGGTCCTGGATCGGAGAGATGATCTCGAGCCCGAATCCACCGGTCGTATGGTACCTGCTGTCGCGAATATCCTCGAAGCTGTCCATAAGAGCTCCGTTATCGACAAAGAGGGTCCCGTTGACGGTCAGGTCGAACTTGCCTATCCATGGAAGCGAGAAGACCGCCGGACCGTAGAGTAGGGACCTCCATTGAATCGTGCTGATGATCTTCGAGCTCCCCCTGAGATTATCGCTGTGAAACCCCCTGAGATCCGATGTCCCCCCCAACCCCATCTCGTAGAACGAGGGAAGGGCCCCATCCCGGTTGTCCGCGTCGAAGGCCAGTATTAGCGTACCCATCTCCATGATGGGGATATGCAGGTAATCGGAGAGCTTGTAGAAGGAATACTGCTGCTCTCCCCCGTGGATGGAGCTGAACTTGAAGAAGCTGGCCCCGCAATAATTGCCCCGCCGGGGCGAGATCACGTTGTCCCGGCTGTCACAGGATAGCGTGAATCCGTATGCCAGGTATATCTGCCTGAAATAGCTTCCGGTGGGATAGTTAATATTCCCCGGGATCGACAATCGCGAATAGCGGTTTTCCAGGGATACGGAGGGAGTCAGCCATACCTGCCTGACGAGGCTCTTCGATAGGGGCAGACCGACCGACACCTGCCCGCCGTTACGGTCTTTTATAAAATCGTCCTTCTCCGGTTCCTCGAGCCTCCTGTAGATGAAAAAGCTCGTGTTGAGCCTCAACCTGTAACCGCCGACCCAGGGGATGTACCATGAGACCCTTCCACCGTGCTCTTTCCCCCTCCGTTTCTCGAAGGCGGAGTAGAGCTCCTCTCCCACACCCCTGAAATTCTTTATCTTCCACCGGAAACCGTAGCTTACACCCTTGTCGAGATCGTAGTTCACGACGGGAAGGGGGTACCACATGAAAACTCCCGCGCGCTCGGTCAGATCGACCGTCACGGTGCACCTGCCCGGTCCCGCCGCCACCACGCTTATCTCGACCCAGGAGAAGTAGCCCATCCCCCTCAAGTAGGAATAATCCCTGAGAATGACGCTCCTGTCGAGACGTTCCCCCTGCTTGGTCGCCATCTCGCGCACGACCGTCTTACGCCTCGTATGCGTATTGCCCCTGATGATGATCGTATCGACCAGCGCCCCGACGAAAGGTTTTACATCCCTGTCCAGGGTCTCCCATGTCACGTCGGTTCCGGGATCCATCCCCGGCAAGGAAGCTGCCGATTCCGCCCTGTATCCCGGGTCGGCCGGCGCCTCCCCTTCCACCTTTTCCGCGGAGACAAGACATATCAAGCAGAAAATGAAAAAAATAAACCTTTTCGAGGGATTCAAGTGAGCTTACTCCGGCTTCTTGTTTCTTAGGGCGCACAAACTCGCCTAAAGATAATAAGGAGCCTCATCCCTGTAAAGGAATAACCCCGTTACTCGGGCAGCTGGGCCCGCGTCTCCCTCTTGATGGTGCCGGCTTTCGAGATTATGAACGCCCCGGTCCCGGTGAAGACGGCGAGGAAATTGACGAAGCCGCCCAAGCTGTTGAGCAGGTATCGTGCGGGGGTGAAGAAGGGAAGGAACCACAGGATATTCCCGAGAAGCCCGAGCACCGCCAGAAGGAACAAGCCGAGGATGCCGGAGATGAACGGAGACTCGTTCTCCATCTTCATCCTGCCGGTGACAAAATGCCCCAGCGCGTAAGCGCTGACGAAGTACCCGAGGAATATCAACGCGGCGAAAGACAAGGCCAGCAGAATCGCCACCGGTATCCCTATGATCGTGATACTGAGAATCGCCACCAGTATCGCGACAATTATCGATCCGAATATAATGACAAGTATGCCGACGCCGAGCGATTTGAAAAACGATCCGAAGATATAGCTGGAAGATTCCTTCATCCGCGACGGCAGGAAATATATTATGAGGAGCATCAGCAGCGCTCCGATGATGAACATGACTATCCTGCCCAAGATTTTAAAGAACCCGCCGCCGTAGCCGTGACTCCCGAAGATGAAGGGCCCTACGGGGATATCGCCGAGATCCCTGGCGACCGTGATCGTCTCCCCCCTGACCCTCGCCCCGTCGCTATCGTTCAGCGATCCTAGGACCGACACGACATCTCCATTGACGATCGCCGTCGAATCGAGCTCGATATTTCCCATCACCGATATGACATTGCCTCGGACCTTCCCCTCGACGATAACATCGCCCATGATCGAGAAGACATCTCCCTGGACCATCTCGTTTTTCCGGATATGTATGTCCTTGCCGAACCTGACGATATCATCGCCCTTGATCTTACGGTATTTCAGATCGTCCTCATAGAGACCGAACTGGTTCAGCAACGAATCGTCCAGGTTCAAATCGAGCCCCTCGATGATATTGCCCATGCCGTCGACGATGTTTTCGGGGTCTATGTAGATTACCTCTCCATCTTCCGTTTCGATCCGGATACCGTCCCTGTTCACATCTACGCTGACCGGCCCCCTCTTCCTGGAAGATTCCCTGGAAGAGCTCCGCTTGTACTCCTCGTAATCCCTTCTATCCTTGGTTTTTTTCTTGTCGGAACTCGACGAATCGGCCTGGGCGGCGACGACACTGTTCGCCAGCATGACAGGCAACCGGACCATTCTGAAAAGCGGCCCGTTCAGGCTCAATAGAAACACCGACGATGCGATCAAAACCGTCCTTGCGGCAATCGAGCTAAAAAATGCCAACATGTGTTTCTCCCTTTCTCCAGGCTGTCCGGGTCATCCTGATGAAAACGGCCAGCACAACGGCAACGGCGATCCCCGAAATCACAAGATGCGAGAACGGGATAACCGATATCTGTCTATAGATCGTATCGTACACTATCTTGCCGGCCACCCTGTAATTGGTCACGCGTTCGAGGAAACCCGAAATGATCGATGGATCCTCGATCGCCTCCCGAACGAGGAAAACCCCCGTTCCCGCGAGCGCGACAAGCCGTCTACCGATGGAGATTATCATAAACAGCATGGGCGTGTATACGGAAAGAAAGATCGCGAATACGGCGGCGATCACCGAGGTAACCCTCAGGGGGGCCGGTATCTGGTTCCATCCGGTCCTGACGAGCCTCGCAAAGCGGCGCATAAGTCCCGTCCTGTACCTTGCCACGTTGACATGGGCCATGACCTTCTCGTCGAAGGCGGCCGATGGCTCGAAGAGCTCGATATCCTCAAGGACGGAGAAGACGCCCGCGTACTGCTCGTGCAGGCGGCGGCACTTTTCGCATCCGCTCATATGATTCTCGTACTCGGCCATTTCACCGGGACCGAGCTCCGAATCATGGTATCTCTGAATCAGCATCTTGAAAAGATCGCAGCGCATTGTCGATTACTCCTCCGGCTCCTCGATATGTATGTTTCCGCTCGCCGTCTCCAGAAATACTTTCGATTTCCCTCCGCGTACTATGCCGGTGATCCTGTTCCTCGATACGCTCGACAGGTCTATCGGCAGGTTGGCGGTTATCTTGCCCGAAGTCGTTCCCGCCTTCAGCATGAATCCGCCCTCCATGATCTTGATGAACCTCAAAGAGAGATTTCCGCTCGAAGCGGTCAGGGTGTAATCGACATCGCCCTCCGGAACCACCCTGAAGTAGAGATCTCCGCTGGCCACGGAAGCTTCAACCGCTCCCCTCACCCCG
>CAZPAH010000099.1:4850-7899 GCA_964584495.1 uncultured bacterium
CCGTCGAACCTGACCGAACCGACGCCGTCCACTACCGCATTCCCCGACGCCAGCGTGCAATCGAGATCGCCTTCCAGCCCGGCCAGCTCTATATCCCCCGATACCGCCCCGACGACGGCGTCTCCCCCTATGTTCCTCGCGTAGATCTGCCCGCTGGAGCTGCTGAGCTTGGCCTTTCCCCCGACGTCCATAGCCTTGATGACACCGCTCGCCACGTCCACCCCGACCGTGTTCTTCACATCCTTCACATCCACGTTGCCGCTTGCCGCCGTTATCTGAACCGGCCCGGAGAGTCCGGACACCGACACATTCCCGCTCGCCGATACCACTTCGGCGGCCAGCCTGGAAGGTACCGTCAAATAGATCGTCATGCTCATCTTCGGATACCTTCCGAGGAGGAAGGACAGGAGGCCCTTCTTGAGTCTTCCCTTCTTGGGATATTTGCTTTCGATCGCCAGGACGTCTCCCGAGTGGGTTATCTCGACCTCCATGAGGGCCGCTATATCGGCCGACTCCTCACTGTCGTCCGATCTCACCTGCTTTTCGGCCCGCAGATAGATATCTTCCTTTCCCTCTTCGCCGATAATCGTTATCGCACCGTTGGCGTTCTTCACGATCACGGTCTTTATGTCCCCGGCCGGCATATTCCGCGTTATCGTCTCGTCGTGAGCAGAAGCCCTGCAGCAGGTGCTCCCCGCCACAAGTGCGAGGATCAGCGCCGCCAGGAAGGTGCTGCGGGATACCATTTTTTTTGACATCCTTTTTCCTCCGGTTAGACCCGGCCGCCCTCGTTGCCGCCGGATTCGTCGAATACTCCCCTGCTCTGAAAAAAATCCTTTATCATATTTCTCGCCCTGTGAATTCTCGCCTTCACCGTTCCCAGTGGAATCCCCAGGTTATCCGATATCTCCTCGTATGACAACTGCTCCTGGTGCCTGAGGATCACGATGATCCTGTAATGCTCCGGTAGTATCGCAATAGCCTCGTCCAGCATCTTCATCATCTCCCGGCTTTCCATGTCCCTGTCGGGACTGGCAAGATCCGTTGGGATCTGGCGGGGCATCTCTCCATCATTGGAAGACAGAGGCTCATCGAGAGAAAAGGGCCTGTTCCTGTTCTTGCGTATGAAATCGATGCAGAGATTCGACGTAATCCTGTACAACCAGCTCGAAAAAGCATACGCGGGGTTATACCTGTCGAGCACGTTGAACGTCCTGATAAAAACGTCCTGCGCAAGATCCTCCGCGTCCGCATGATTCCTGACCATACGCAGGCAGATACTGAAGACGGGGTTCCTGTATTTCTTGAGAAGCTGTTCAAACGCCCTTTCATCTCCTCTCAGGCACCTTTCGACCAGACTTGCATCTTCCTGTTTCAACTCTCACACCTTGAATTACGAAACGGTAACGATAATGTTTCGATTCTCTACGGGCGTTTCGCATTTTTATCCTACATGGAACGGGCACAAGATACCAAGTTAACCGGAATGTTAAAAGACGAATCTTGTAACATCCTGACAAAACCATGGTTGTATCGAATCGGACCTCCCCGCCGCCCGACGATTTGCCTTGACAGCGACGCGCGGTGAACTTAAACTGCGGGGCAGCCGGCACCCTGCATTAATTTGTTGTGACGGCGTAAGTTATGAAAAGGAGAGACGAGATGACCACCATTGAATATATATTGGCGCGCGAGCTACTCGATTCCCGCGGAAATCCCACGATCGAGGTGGAGGCCTACCTGGAGGACGGGGCGGCCGGAAGCGTTATAATCCCTTCGGGCGCTTCGACCGGCGAGCATGAAGCGGTCGAGCTGAGGGACGGCGACTCGGGCAGGTACGGAGGGAAAGGGGTCCTCGGCGCGGTCGCCAATGTCAACGAGGTCATAGCGCCGGAGATAATCGAGCTCGACGCCCTCGACCAGGTCTACATCGACAAGCTCCTCTGCGAGCTGGACGGAACGCCCAACAAGGGGAAGCTCGGGGCCAACGCGATCCTAGGAGTCTCCCTCGCCGTGGCAAAGGCGGCCGCCGACTCCCTCGGGCTCTCGCTGTACGAATATATCGGGGGGGTCAATTCAAGGACACTCCCCGTGCCGATGATGAACGTGATCAACGGGGGAAAACACGCCGACAACAATGTCGATATCCAGGAGTTCATGATCGTCCCGGTGGGAGCCCCCAATATCAGGGAAGCGATACGTTACGGAGCGGAGACATTCCACTCCCTCAAGAAGATACTGTCGGGCAAGGGTTACGCGACGTCCGTCGGGGACGAGGGCGGATTCGCCCCCAACCTGAAATCGAACAGGGAGGCGCTCGAGGTCATAGTCGCCGCGATAGAGAAAGCCGGATACAAGCCCGGCGAGGATATCGCCCTGGCGATAGACGCGGCGGCGAGCGAGTTTTTCAAAAAGGGCAAGTACCACCTCGAAGCCGAGGGAAAGGATTTCACCGCGGGCGAGCTGACAGACTTCTACGAGAAGCTTCTCGGCGAATTCCCGATCATGTCCATTGAGGACGGCCTGGCCGAGGACGACTGGGAGGGGTGGAAGGAAATGAATGCCAGGCTCGGAGGCAGAATCCAGATAGTGGGAGACGATATCTTCGTAACGAATACGCTCCGCCTGGAGCGGGGAATCAAGGAGAAGACGGCGAACTCGATCCTGATAAAGCTCAATCAGATCGGAACGCTCACCGAAACGCTCGAGGCGATAGATATGGCCTCCAGGGCGGGCTTCACCTCGGTCATATCGCACAGGTCCGGGGAGAGCGAGGATGTGACGATCGCCCACGTGGCCGTGGCGACCAACGCCGGCCAGATCAAGACCGGCTCCCTGTCGCGCACCGACAGGATCGCGAAGTACAACGAATTGATAAGGATCGAGGAGGAGCTGGGAGAGGTGGCGCTCTATCCCGGAAGGAAAGCTCTGGAGTCCGCCTGCAAGTGAGCCCTGAGGGGCGCTGACCGCCCGGCAGGAGACGGCGGCCCGCCCGGTTCGGAGGTAACTATGAAAAGTCTATGGGGCCAGGGTAACAGATATCTTAGAC
>CAZPAH010000099.1:7909-10604 GCA_964584495.1 uncultured bacterium
GCGTGGAGATCAGCACCGGTGTCGCCCGTCTACTCCTCTCCGGCCTCCTTCTTCTGATCGCCGTGATATTCATCGCGGGGGATGTCGGGCTCTGGAATCTCTGGCGCGCCCAGACTACCCTCAAGTCGCTCCAGGACGAGATCCAGCAGCTCGAGCAGGAGACGCAGTACCTCGAGAAGAAGGTTATCGACCTGCAGGAAGATCCGTTCGAGATAGAGCGGGTGGCAAGGGAGAGATACGGCTACCTGAGGCCCGGCGACAAGGTTTTCAGGATCATCACGATCTCGCCGGATGCGGAAAACGATAAAAAGATACCGACTTTCCTTGACACTAAGGCGGCAACACCTTAATATTCCGTTGAAAATGATGCGGGGTGGAGCAGTCTGGTAGCTCGTTGGGCTCATAACCCAAAGGTCGCTGGTTCAAATCCAGCCCCCGCTACCAATAAGAGACGATTTCCCGGTTACCGTGATTTAAGGTACCGGGAATCGATTTTTTATGGGCCGGCTCGACGGAGTTTACCCGCCCCGCAGCGCGAAGCATTCACGAACTTTCACTGGTTAACATAATGTAAAAACCGGACATTCTCGAATATGTAACTTGCTTATATTATGCATGTTATGAACGAGCTGCAAGATTATCGACCACCACCGGTGGCGGTCAGAAAGTTACCACTCATTGCGTCAATGCGCTGGGGAGTAAATAGCTGGATCTGGATAGACCGAGAAGTTCGCACTACCGGGCGATACTTATGTTCCTGTCGCCGCGATCCGTTAAACTCCAAGCATAAGCTTCCAAAATTTGCTATATAATCCGTGTTGCTCTATTAATTCCTGATGGGTTCCGCTTTCAGCAATTTCCCCATTCTCTAGGAAGAGAATCCTATCCGCTTGTTTCGCAGTGGTTAATCTATGCGCAATCACAATTGTTGTTCTATCTTTGGATACATTTGTTATCGCCTTCTGTATTAATGATTCTGTCTGCATGTCAAGGAAAGAAGTTGCCTCATCCAGGATGAGTATCTTTGGGTCTTTCAGAATAACTCTTGCCAAAGCTACACGCTGAGCTTCTCCGGAAGAAAGCTGCACTCCCTTCTCACCGACTTCCGTATTATATCCTTGTGGCAGTGAGATAATATGACCATGAACATTTGCCATCTTAGCGGCTTGTTCCACTTCATCGAAGTTTGCACGTGGATTTCCATATCTAATATTATCCATGATAGTCCCACTGAATACAAAAAAGTTCTGAAGGACAAAGCCGATCCCGTCCCTCAAGGATCTGATTTGAATCTGCTTGACATCATAACCATCAACTGTGATTTCTCCTTCGATTGGATCAAGAAAACGAGGAATTAAGTTCACAAGTGTTGTTTTGCCGGCACCACTTCTACCTACCAGTGCAACCTTTTCTTTAGGAGCGATTTCAAGTGAGATATCTTTCAGCAGAAATTTCTGCTGGTTAGGATATCTGAAGGATACATGCTTAAAGGATATCCCTCCTTTGGTGATGGAAGCCTTTGGAGCGCTTTTCAGCTCTTGTATTGCGGGCACATGATCCTTGATCTCATAGAATCTGAATAAACTCACCATCATTGACGGCAATTCTATTATAGTCGTTGTTATTGAAGTTATTGTAGGAAAGAGCATATTACACAACACCATGAAAGCCATTAGTTCGCCTATAGTAAGATCGCCCTTAATGACACTGTGCCCTCCGTACCATAATACTCCGAAGGACCAGATGGTAGCGACAGTAGTCGTGGAGATGCTTGACAAACCACTCACCAGGGAATTTCTTATGGATATCTTAATGAATTTATGAAGCTTGGAATGAAACCTGTGCAGCTCCCCCTTTTTTGCTCCTGAGGATTGAACCAGCTGAATGCCATCCAATTTTTCTTCAGCTGTTCCATAAATATCTTCCTCTTGTTCCCGTGACTTTCTTGTCAGTTCTCTAATGGGTTTCTGGAATTTGAAGATGATAATAGTATGCAGCACAAAAACACCAAATACAAATAAACTCAAACTCGTATTCAGATACAGCATCCATATGATGACAATCGTGGCCGTTATCAGGTTGATGAGAGAGCTTACAGGCGTACTTGCAATTGACCCACAAACGATTTGAGTATCCCTGAACATGCGATACATCAAATCTCCCACTCGCTTCTTGCCATAAAAAAGCACTGACAAATCTTGAAGATGCCGGTAAAAGGCGTATTTTATGTCGAAGCCAATTTTATGAATGAGAACAGAACTAAGGTAAGTCCTTAGTAAACCAATAGCCGATCCCAACACTATTACTACTATCATCCCTAACAATATCTTATTTAATAAGGCATGGTTTTTAGTAGTAACAACTGTATCCAGTAATACCTTTGTAAAATATGGGGTTAATAGACCCATAAGGCCGATGATTATCGCCAGAAGCAAGAGCGCTATCATTCTGACTTTATATTTTGCGCCATATTCTATAAATGCTCTCGCATATAGTTTTAAACCCTTGATTATCACGTAAGCTCCCCTGTCAAGCGGACAATTCACAATGGGCAAGTTTACGATCCCATTCTCTTATCTTGAAATTAACTTATGATGTATTTGTGGCACAATGTGATGAACCTGGAACGATTATCTGAAATCTGTAAATTATATATGTAATTGCAACAGGCAGCAGTAATACAACCAACATCGTA
>CAZPAH010000100.1:0-10570 GCA_964584495.1 uncultured bacterium
ACGAGATTGGCGAGATGCCGGTGACCCTTCAGACTTCCCTTCTTCGCGTTCTCCAGGAACAGGAGATCAGGAGATTGGGAGAGAGTTCCAGAAGACGCATAGACGTGAGATTTATATTTGCGACCAACAAGAAGCTGGTGGAACTCGTCAGGACCGGAAAGTTCCGGGAGGATCTATATTACAGGGTCAACGGGATTCGGATATTCACGCCTCCATTGAGAAGGAGGAGGGAAGATATACTTGTCCTCGCGAGACATTTTCTGAAGGAGGCTTCCGGCAGGGAGGGGGTGGCTGATCCCGGGATTTCGGCACGCGCCGCAAAGCTGTTGACCGGTTACGACTGGCCGGGGAACGTCCGCGAGCTGAAGAACGAGATCGAGAGGGTCATCGCGCTTAATGCAGGAGAGGAAATTGTCACGGCGACCATGATTTCGCCGTCTTTTGGCGATCTTACGGGGATTTCTCCTTGTGGATGCGATGAGGCCGACCGGACCATGCCATCCGCCGTGAGGCGTCTGGAACGCAGGATGATCGCCGAGACTCTCGGGAAATTCGGTGGAAACAAGACGAAAACGGCAGAGCACCTTGGCATAACGAGACAGGGGCTTCTCAAGAAGATCAAGCGGTTCGGAATGATAGACGTTTGACGGTCACGAACCGGGGGGTGATAAGTCGGGGTTGCGGGAAAGGGATGTCTCCATTATACTCCCCCGAAGAAGTCAGCAAGGTAAGGTGGTAGTTGGCAGGGAAACCGTTTCTATATAGATGGCGCCGGGAACTTTTTGCGGGAGCAACCGGAGGGTTGCTTCTTGCTCTCTCTTTTCCGCCATTTCCAACCAGGTTCCTCTCTCTTGTGGCTCTCGTTCCGCTTCTGCACTACCATCTTGTCTACGTTTCCGCGATTAAGGAAAGGGGCTATCTCAAGAGGGGGTTCCTCTGCGGCTTTTTCTTGGGGATTCCATTCTTCTTGATATTGCTGCACTGGATCACGAATCTCATACCTGAATCCAGCATAAATCTTTCATGGATACTCGTGCCGGCCTTCATTCTACTCGTCCTCTACCTGTCATGCTTCATCGGGCTCTTCTCGATGGCGCTCTCCTTCCTGGTTAAAAAGCTAGGTAGGCCTGCCCTTATGACAGCTCCGGCCTTGTGGGCGATATTCGAGCTGCTACGTTCCAGAGGGGAATTGGGTTTTCCATGGGGGATAATCTCGAACACTCTCGTGATATACCCGGCTGCGATCCAGGGATTTTCCATATTCGGATCGTTCGGGATGTCCCTGATGGTAGTTCTTGTGAACGTACTCGTGACCTTTATGCTTTTCTCCGGTTCCAGGAAATCGGCGATTTGGGCCCTTGCCTTCCTGACCGTTCTGATTGCTGGGTACCTTTCCTGGGGAACGATGGAGATAGGCCGGATTGACCGCGAGCTTGCCTCGGCAAAAGTAAAATGTAACGTGGCGATAGTCCAGGCGAATGTAAGCCTCGCCATAAAATGGAAACCCGAGTATCGGGATTCGGTTTTCTCTAAAATGGAAATGCTGACCGAAGAAGCGAGCGGTGCGGGAGCCAGGTTGGTCATCTTTCCCGAGACGGCCGCCCCGGTTTCAATCGGGCATTCCTCCAAACATCGGTTCTGGTTGAAGAGGATGGCGCGCGAATCGGGGGTCGAGCTCTATACCGGTTTCATCGACCACGAGATGGAAAATGGGGAATGGAGGCCGTTCAACGCGAGCGGGCTGTTCGACGGCCGCGGCGTTCTTGTCGATCAGTATCACAAGGTCAACCTCGTTCCCTTCAGCGAAAGGATACCTTTCGACCAGTACTTCTCCTCGCTACGAAAGATCAACTTCGGCCAGGCGAACTTCAAGCCTGGTGACAAGATGACCATATTCGATTCCAGTGTGGGAAAATTCGGCACATTAATATGTTTCGAAGCTGCTTTTACGGAATATACGAGGAAATACGTGCGTGACGGCGCGGAATTCCTGGTTAACATAACGAATGACGGCTGGTTCGGAGGCGCCACGGGGCCTATGCAGCATGCTGAAATGTCGATTCTTCGGGCGGTCGAGAACAGGGTGCCCCTCTTGCGCTGCGCGAACACGGGGGTGTCGATGTTCGTCGATCAGGCCGGCAGGGTGATCGATAGCATCGGGATGGATCTCGAGGGTATACTGCTCGTTCCGGTGAACAAACTGAAGGAGCGATCCTTTTACAACAAGGCGGGGCAGATTCCATTTTCCGTGATGACGGTCGTCCTGCTTTCCCTTCCCGTTATAATTTCATCCTTCAGGAGAAAGACCGGACGATGACAACGAAAGGGAAGATCAATTTCTATAGGAAGATATGGCACTTTTTCAGCGGATTTTTCATTATTGCCATAATGATGCTTTCCTATCCGTCCAAGACGGTGGCCGTCATATTCCTCGCTTCGTTTTCAGCGGCGCTTCTTGCGCTGGATATACTCAGGTTTACGACGGCCGAAGGCGACAGGTTTTTCTGGAAGCACCTAGGATTCCTCACTTCGGAAAAAGAGAGGCGAGGACCCAATACATCTTTCTACTACGCCGCTTCGATTCTCGTATGCGTTCTCGTTTTCCAACCTAAGATTGCGATGTCATCTATCGTATGCCTCGCAGCGGGCGATCCCGCCGCCGGGATTCTCGGCAAGCTTATAGGCAAGCACCGAATAGGAGGTAAGAGCATCGAGGGAGCGCTCGTCAATTTCACCCTGTGCATGGGACTTATCAGATTTATCATCCCATCGACCGGACTGGCGGTTATCGGAGCTTTCGCGGGTGCGTTGGTTGAATTGCTCCCCATACCGTGGCTCGACGATAATATAAGCGTGCCGATCGTGTCCGGACTTGCGATGGCCGCGGCGAATGCATTCATCCACGCGGTATAGCTTTCCGGAAACGGTATGATCCCCCCGAAACGGAGCACCTTCCGTGAATCTGCAATCAATCTTTTTCGATGGTTTTTCTGATGGCTATGAGCTCTTCCAGTATCTTCTCTAGGGTTTCCGAGCCGGCCGTTAACGGTGTCGTTGTCCCTTCGTTCCGTTTTGATCCGATGTGACCGGTGATCCTTTCCGACAGCATGTCCTTTACACCGGCCAGGTTCTTGATTCCGTAAATCACCAATTCCGCCCGCCCGCCCTGATTACCGCCCGCTCCGGCGGTTTGGACGTGAATCGTCCCGATGCCGAATCTCCTCTGCAGGGGACCCTGCGTAATGTCAATATTTGTCACCTTGCCAAACGGAACCGTTACGTTTCTTTTCCAGAACACTCCACTTGTGGCCTTAACCGAATCTTCGTTCAGAACATATTCCAGGGATCTGAAATAAGCCGGTATCCAGAATAGCAGCGGTACCACGATCATGATATATGCGAGTATGAAAGCGGCGGACAGTATCACACCTGGAAGATCCGCGTAGAAAAATACTTCCGCCACAAACGGTATAAGGCTTGGGACCGTCAAGATGAAGAAGATGATTATGCACATCGTGATCCAGTAGCTCTGAAGGGTTTTCTCAGGGATTATTTTTACAGTATCCATATTCGCCTCCATCAGTACTTGCCTGCTACTTATCGGGCCTATACCGAATTCTGAATAAAATACACGGGGAGCGATATTTTATTCAACTAATTACAATACTCCGGTTAAAAATAATGATAGCAGGCTAACGGGCCGGTACGGAGATTGCCGGAAAGAGAGATTGCATGTCAAAATGAAGTTCTCATATCGAAAAATATTTTTCCGGACGATTCCGCGTGCCACGCGCATCCTGCCGTCAGCATAATGCTTTGCGCGGGGATAAAGTCTAAACCGAATCCGAAGCCGGAATGGAAATCGCTGGTCACCACGCTATCGCCGTTGCTCCAAACCGTGCCGGAATCGACGAAAAAACGAAGATCGACCAGTACTACCGGATTGCCCAGTTCGGATATATCCCTGAAATTCAGGGGCAGCCTGAGATCGGTTATGAAAAGAAGGCTGTTATCTCCCGATAAGATGCCGAAATCGTATCCGCGTATGCTGCCGATACCGCCCAGATGCCGCAGCAGGATCAGAGGGACTTCACCGTGAACGAACGAACCCCGCGAATCGATGGAGCAGATCGCCCTGCCTATCGTTGAATGTAGAATACACCGTAGTTCGTGCAGGGAGTTCTTCATTTCCGCCGATTGCTGAAGCACGCCCCAATCCTTTCGGCGCACCGAAAATTTTATACCGCTGGTCGGATAGAAATCATCGTCCACGCTTGCGTAATAGAGTCCCGTTTCGATTGTCATAAATCCTCCGTTCCCATCTCCGGGAAGGCCTGTCGAAGCGGGCAGTTCCTCCATATCGATAAGATCGAGTCCGGGGGAAAACTTGAGGGAAAGAGCGCTGTTTACCGTCCAGGCGAACGAGAAAGAGGATTGGAACCGCTCGATCCCGCGGTCTTTCATGGCGGCCCGATAATCGGGGAACGGGTAATCGTATGCTCTGTAGGCAGCGCTGAATTCGTATCCGGCGCCGTGTGAATTCGGCCGGGAAGGCTTTCTCCATTCGGCACGGAGGGTGGTGACTCCCCTGAAGGCCGCTAGAAGGAAAATCTGCTGGTCCTTTCCCATGAGGTAGGATTCCCTGAGTCCGGCGCCGACGGCAATCTTATCGGCCAGGTTCCTTCCGGCCCATGGAAAATACGACCAGGTTTTCTCCTCTGTCACCGTAATCGCAAGCCGTACACCCTCCTCCCTTGGATTAATAAGTTTTTTGATCGAAGCGGAATGAATGCCCTTGATCTTCTCGACATTTGCCAGTCCCGCCCGGACCCCCTCATTCGAGTATGGATCGCCCGGCTTCATTCCAAATGCCTTAAGGATAATGTCTTTATCGAGTTTGTAGTCTCCAAAAACATATAATCCGAGAACGGTCCCATACCGTTGGCGGTCTCCGGCGGAGGCCGATCCGGGACGGCACAGGGATGCCGCTTGTAACATCAGACAGGCAGCGAGGGTATAGACGATCTTTCTCATTTCGATTTCCAGCCGGTTGGGCAAGAGATTAACTTTATTGAATGCCGGGGTCAATCGTTTATCGGGAAAGGATATCCGGCATCCCGTAGCACAGGGCCGTTTAGAGACTAAAGTTCCACCTGCCTGCTACCGAAAATACGTTTAGCCAACTGTATAGAGTGAAAGGTGAACATAGATGAAAGAACAGGAATTACGTGGAAAAGGCGGATTATTCCGCTTTATCTCGTTCAATCTCGGTGAAGAGAAGTACGGTCAGGATATAATGTACATCCACGAGGTCAACCGCGTGCAGAACATCACCGAAGTTCCCGGATCACCCGAATATATATTGGGAGTGGTAAACCTCAGGGGTAATGTGATTCCCGTAATGGACCTGCGGCGGCGGCTTGAGCTTCCACCCAAGGAAATGACTAAACAGAGCAGGATCATTGTCGTCGAGTTCAACGACTCTCAACTCGGATTGCTGGTGGACAGTGTCCACCACGTGATGGAAATAGCCAGCGAAAGCATTTTGGACCCCCCCGAAGCCACTATGACTGAAAGAAACAAGTTCATTCATGGAATCGGGCATGTGGATGACAACCTGGTCTTCTTCCTGGATATAGAGAGAATATATAACGAAGAGACAACTTCGAACCAGTTGCTTCAGAACGAAACTGCGGCGGTAGATTAAGACGAGGTGGCGAGTGACAGGAACAACATCGATAATCGAGCTGGGAAACAATGAATTCAACTGGTTCAGAAACTTCATCGAGTCAAAAACGGGGATACATATTCTCGATACCAAGCATACCTTTCTCTATAACAGGCTGTTAAAGAGGATTAGGGCGCTGGGGCTCGAATCGTTCTGCGATTACAAGGCTTTTCTGCAAAGAAGGGGCGACACTACCGGAGAGCAACAGAAGCTGTTCGAAGCGATTGTAATTCCCGAGAGCGCATTTTTCCGTTATATGCCTCAGATGGAATACTTCCGCAGCCATATTTTTCCAGACCTTGTAAGGCACCGCATAGACGAGGGACATCCTATAAATATCGCCTGTCTCGGCTGCGCGCGGGGGCAGGAACCGTATAGCCTGGCAATCCTTATTTCAGAGGAACTCCCGGTGAATCAAAGGCAAATGGTGAGGATAAAGGCGGTCGATCTTTCAGAAGAGCTTGTAAGGAAAGCTTCCGGTGGGGTCTATTCCGCTTCCGATATCGAGGGCGTTGGAACCTATTTTCTGAGCCGGTATTTTCTTCAGGAGGAAAATGAGTACCGCGTGATCTCGAGAATTACCAGGATGGTCGATTTCTTCAGGTTCAATCTGGTCGAAGATGATTGGAACATGTTTCGCCATTCGGACCTTATCATGTGCAGGAACACGATTATCTATTTCAATCCTAACAACAAGGAGAAGGTTTTCAGCAATATGTCGAGGGTCCTGCGGCAGGATGGATACATGGTTCTGGGTCATTCAGAGATGCTCGATGCCTCCCGTTATGGAGTAAAACATCTCGGCAACAGTGTGTACAGGAAGGATAACTTGTGAGCGAGTCGTTCGATTCCATGATATTCACCTACGTCGAGGATTCTGAAGAGGTGCTTCAGAAAGTGCGGGGGGTCCTTTTGGAGCTAGAGGAGTATCCGGGGGATATCGAGCTGCTCAATCAGCTTTTCCGCGCGATACACACTCTTAAAGGTTCCTCGTCTTTCATGGGTTTTACGGAGACGTCGGCGTTCACTCATAGCATTGAGAGCCTTCTTCAGACGGTCAGGGAGGGTGATTCGAAATTTTCCGGCAAGACGGCCGACGTTTTCTTTAAAAGTGTGGACATACTGGCATCACTGATCGATGACATCAGGAAAAACGGTAAGGAAATTCCAAGGGATCTGACCGGGATAAATATCGATATCTCAGAAGCAATCTCGTCGGCTTCCCCTAAAATTGCCCCCGATGAATCCGGAAGGGACGAACGTAAAGTGACCTCAGCGGACGGTGCAAGAACCGGCGATACCGGATCTGCCGCCGTAAAGGGGAGCTTCGGATCAGAATTCCGATCCCAGGATGACATACTTTTGTCACTATCCGTCGATGATCTTACTAGGCTCGTTTCTCTCGGAGCTCTTGAAAAAGCCTACTATCTCTGCATCGATTTCGTTCTCGAGAGCTACATGCCGCTGGCCAAGGCCATGTTGGTGATGAGAAAGATGGAGTTGAGCACCGATATAGTGTCTTCGTTCCCACCGCGCGAGTACCTTGAAGAGGAATTTAATGGAATGATCGAGCTTGTTGTCATCTCCGATCTTCCGCCGAATTCAATCAAGGTGCTCCTGGACGAAGAAGAAATCAGGGTAGTCGAGCTGAATATTATAGAGAATGAACGTGTCGAAGAAGCTCTAGAATCGATAAGAAATCTTGCTAAAATTTCCGCCAACAGAAAGGACGAACGGCAAAAACCGCTGGATTCGGGAACGGATAGCGCTGCCGCTCAGGATTCTGTGGCGAGGAAAAACGGCACAGCACCCGTGCCGGTAGGCGCGCCTTCCATCGCGGTAAAAGATGAAAGTGAATCGGTCCACGTTGAAGAAAAAGCCGTCGAACCTGTCACAGGGGAAAAGACCGAAAGGATCACCGGTGAAAACCGCGCGCGTGCGCAAACTGAAAACAGCGGCGATTCAACGGTAAGAAAGACCGGCGGGAAGGCGAAACCCAGGGAGATGAAGGGAAAACCGGAGACAATAAGGGTCGATATACAGAAATTCGACAGGTTGATGAACCTGATGGGGGAACTGGTCATAAACCGGACGAGGAATCACGATCTTATGACGGATATTCGATCGGTTTGCGGCGATACGATCCAGTTGGACTCTCTCGAGGAATCTTTCCAGGAACAGGGGAGGATCGTTTACGAAATCCAGGAAAGCATAATGAACAGCCGGCTGGTGCCAGTAGGGCTTGTTTTCAACAATGTTCCGCTCGTCGTAAGGGATATCGCCGGAAAATCCGGGAAGCTCGTCAAATGCGTGATCACCGGAGAGAGCACCGAACTCGACAAGAAGCTCGTGGACGGAATCAAGGAACCGATGCTCCATCTAGTCCGTAATGCCGTCGATCATGGAATAGAGATGCCCGAGGATAGAAAAAAGATCGGAAAGGAAGAGGCCGGCACTCTATTCCTGGATGCTTATCAGGAGTATAACCAGGTGATTATCAGCATAAGGGATGATGGCGCCGGATTGGACCGCGAGAAGATCATAAAGAGGGCGGTGGAGAAAAAGCTTATTGCGGCGGGCGATGAAATAGACCTGCCGGACGGCCGATTGCTGGAGCTGATCTGCCAGCCGGGATTTTCGACCAACGATGAGGTCAGCAACAGTTCCGGCAGGGGGGTCGGCATGGACGTGGTTAAAAAGTCGGTCAACGGGCTCAACGGATCGATGGAGATTTTTTCGAGATTGGGCGAAGGAACCAGCGTACGTCTAAGACTTCCGATAACCCTTGCGATTATCCAGGGGCTGCTTGTGAAGAGCGGCGAAATGGATTTCGCGATACCGATAAACAGCATCTCTGAAATTCTCAGTCTCGCTAGAAATGAAATACACCACAGCAGCAGCGGTGAGATGATTCTGCGGCTACGGGAGGAGATATTGAACATCTACTATCTGAGCGAGCTTCTCGGCATCGAATCGCAAAAGCCCAAGAATAATTTTCATGTCGTTATAATAGACAATTTCGGCAAGAAGATCGGTGTCATAGTCGACAGCCTCACGGGCGAAAGGGAGATAGTGATCAAAAGCCTGAACAACGCGTTCCTTGATATCGAAGGGATCGCCGGGGCTTCCATTATGGGAGATGGAAGGGTTGTAATGATTATTGACGTTCCGGTTTTGTTGAAGAAGAACAAGAAGATCGGAAGTTCTTTGGGGTTGAAGATATTCAGTTCAGATGCCGCAGGGGTTTATTCATGATGACGAAGTTGAAGAATAGTACGGGTGAAGAATTTTTTGTCGGAATCGGGCAGATGGTTATTAAGAAAGCCCCCGCAAGGATGTCTTCCGTGCTCAGATCCTGCGTGGTGCTGACTCTCTATAACGAAAAGAGTCGAATCGGGGGGATGGTGCATATACTTCTTTCCGGAGGCGGTGGAAGAGAAGACTCGCATTACTCCGATCCGGCCACCAGGACGCTCGTAGAGGAGATGAGAAAGCGGGCCGGCGAAGGTGACCGGATCGTAGCGAAAATCGTAGGAGGCTCTGAAAGCGTATTCAAGGGAGAAAGCTGCCTTCTGCAGAATATCGGTAGAAATACGGTCGCCGGCATCGTGTCGATACTTGTGGAGGAGATGATCGATATAGAGGGTATGCATATGGGCGGTAACAGCGAGAGAAAGATGGTCTTCGATACCGGAACGGGCGATATCGAAATGTCCTTGATGCTCGGTAGCGGAATACTTAAGAAGACGATTTAGCATAAGATCGAAGAGAGAGATCTATAATGGCGATTCGGGTTATATGCGCTGACGATTCCAAGCACGTTCTTACGCTTCTCGACAGGATGCTGTCATCGGCGCATGATATCGAGGTGGTCGGCAAATCGATGAACGGGCATGATGCGGTTCTCAATGCCATAGCCCTTAAACCGGATGTCATAACCCTCGATCTGAAGATGCCGGGACTCGGCGGAGTGCAGGCCTTGAAACAGATAAGGTCGTTTTCCCAGGCCCCCGTCATCATGATCAGCTCATATACACAGCCCGGAGCCAGAGCGACGCTGGAAGCGCTCGAGGAAGGGGCTTTCTCGTTCATCTCAAAGCCGGCCAGCGGCAAGATGGAAGACATGATCACAATGCGCGACGAGCTTATCGGCCTGATAAGGGAGGCTTACAACGGCGCAAAAACAGGCGGGAACGGCTCCGCGTACCGGCACGGCAAAAAGGATTTCGGATTCAAGCCCGAGATTAAGACCTGCAAGGAGAAGAAGTCCGATCAAACCGGATTTTCGACCGAGCTCACCCTTGATGAAAAAAGCATGTTTATGGCGATAGCGATAGGATGCTCGACGGGAGGACCCTACGCGCTTTCCCGGATCATTCCCAAGCTTCCGGCCGATTTTCCCTGGCCGGTCATAATCGTGCAGCATATGCCCAAATTTTTCACTCCTTACCTCGCCGAAAGTCTCAACAACAAATCTACGGTCGAGGTGAAGGAAGCGGTCGACGGCGAAACCGCAATGGCCGGGTATGTTTATCTTGCTCCCGGAGACAGCCACCTGAAGGTGATCAGGAACGTGGAGCGGCTCAGATTTATCGTAGACAGGGAATCGCCGGAAGTGCTCGGCGCGCGGCCTTCAGTCGATGCCCTGATGGAATCGATGGCCTCGGAAACCGGCGAGCATGCCATGGGCCTGCTTCTCTCAGGTATGGGATCCGATGGTGTCAAAGGACTTATGAGCATGAAGAAGGCCGGCGCGGTAACCGCGGTGCAGGACCAAGAGTCCTCCATGATATACGGAATGCCCGGACGCGCCCTGGAGTCGGGAGCGGCCGATCAGGTAGT
>CAZPAH010000101.1:0-1175 GCA_964584495.1 uncultured bacterium
AGATAGGCCTTGGAGAAGGTGAAATTGATGAATCCAGGACCCGCCACCTCGATCCTATCGATAAAAAGGGGATCGACGGCGATCCTCTTCTTTATCTCGCCGGCGAGTTCCCTCGGATTCCTGCCTATCTTGCCCGCCGTAACAAGCGCGATATTGGTGCTTAGATCTCCGTGGGCCGGATCGTTGGGACGTTCCAGCTGAATATCGCCTTGAACGATATCAATACCCAGCTCAACCAGCGCTTTGCCCACCGCTCCGGTCACCTTGATTCTCGCCGACGAGCCGCCGGTTCCTTCCTTAGCTGATCCCATCGGGAAATTCCTCTCTCGGAGCGTCACCCCAGAATTTTTCCAGCCCGTAAAATTCCCTCGCTTCGGGGCGGAAGATATGTAGCACGACATTGAAACAGTCTATCAATATCCAGCGAGACGAATCGTACCCCTCTATGTGAAGGATTATATCCTTCCCCTTGAGTTTTTCCGTCACCTCATCGGCTATGACCCGGGCCTGCACGTCGCTTCCGGCGCTGCAAATAACAAAATAGTCCGTGACGCCGGACAGTTTTTTAAGGTTGAGAAGGACTATATCTTCGGCTTTCTTACCGTAAATCAACCTTATTATTTTTTTGGCGATCACCTTTGGCGCTGTAACGCTCAATTAGCTCCATACCCCCTTAATGCGGGCCCGGCATACGGGACATATGCCTCCGGCCCCGATAACCTTGACGGAATATCCCTTCCGTTCCACTATCGAATTTCCACATCCGGGACAGAATGTATTCTCTGTACCTTCGATGAATATATTACCAATATAAACATAATCAAGATATCTTCTCGCCGTATCGTATGCCATCCGCATCGTTTCCGGAGGGGTCGGCTCCCTGTCCGACATCCTGTACTGCGGGAAAAACCTCGATAAGTGCAGGGGTATCTCCCTGGAAACCGAACCAAGCCAGCGGGCCATCTCGTCGATCTCGTCCCTTGAATCGTTCAATCCGGGAATAATCAAATTCGTCACCTCGACATGGGAGCTCTCGGCTGCGATAACGATGAACTTTTTAACCGGTTCCAGGCTCCCACCGCAATAATCGCGGTAAAATTCCTCCCTGAAACTTTTCAAATCTATATTGAAGGCATCCACGAATCCGGCTATACGCCCGGCCGGTTCAGTTTCAA
>CAZPAH010000101.1:1185-10567 GCA_964584495.1 uncultured bacterium
CCAATCCACTCTTCTTCAGCAGAGGGGCCGCATCGAGGATGTATTCGAACCATATCAGAGGCTCCGTGTAGGTAAATGCTACTCCGGCCGAATTCCGGCTTCTAGCTAGACCGACAAGATCTTCCGGAGCGATATAGGTCACGGGAGAATCCTCCTGGGATATGCTCCAGTTCTGGCAGTGATCGCAGGTGAGCGTGCAGCCGTTGGGCCCGATTGATAATATCCGGCTTCCCGGGAGGAAATGATAAAGCGGCTTCTTCTCGATCGGATCGACGGCCACGGTCACCGTTCTACCATACGAAAGCGCGAAGAGTGAGCCGTCCACGTTTTTTCTCACCCGGCATCTGCCCGTCTTCCCAGGCGGTACTACGCAGAAATTCGGGCAAAGAAGGCACTTGACCGTTCCCTTCCCCATTTTTTCGTAATACAGCGCTTCCTTTTCCAACTCGCCCTCCCTGTTCCTGCCCTTCCCACCCCCCTCGCATCGTGCGAAGGCCGGGATTTATTATAACAGGTCTTTTATCCTTTCGACCACGTAATCCACGGTAAAACACAACGCATCTTTTTCAACTGAAGATTCCATGTTGGAGAGAGAGTCTTTGGCAGTGTCACCCAGTTCCCTGGCCTTTTTCAGGGAATATTCCACTCCCCCGTAGTCTTGAACGAAGGAAACCACTTCGTTCCAGTGCAGGTCCTTATTGAAATCGACCAGAAAGAGCTCGCTTACCCTTCTCTTTTTAGATTCCGGAGCGTTCCTGAAAGCGGATATGAAAGGCAGGGTCACCCTGCCCTCGCTAAAATCGGAGGCCACCGGTTTTCCGATAGTTTCATCGAGGGCGATATAGTCGAAAAGATCATCAGTGATCTGGAAAGAGAGCCCGAGGTTCTCTCCGTAGAAAGAGTATGCGTTGCGCTCGTCGCTGCCCGCGCCGCGGCCGCTCACGGCCACGCCGCATTCTCCGGAAGCGGAGAATAACGAGGCTGTCTTACGATAGATTAGATCGAGGTACCCTTCCTCGGAAAGATAGATATTCCTGCTCTGTTGAAACTGCATCATTTCGCCCATGCTCATAATGTTGGAGGCCCGTGATAGGATCTCCATCACGTTGAAAAGCCCTTCTTCCCCGAGGCAGGCGAACGCCTTGGAATATATGAAATCCCCGATAATGGTGGCTATCTCGTTTCCCCATGTAGAGTAAGTCGTGGCACGCCCGCGGCGCGTCATGTGCCTGTCTATTATGTCGTCATGGACGAGGGTGGCCGTATGGATAAGCTCCACTCCGAGCCCGGCGGTAACCGTCTCCTCGAAAGGACCATCGAGGCTTTTCGAGATAAGGAAGAGAATAACCGGTCGCAGCCTCTTTCCCGGAACGTTCCTTATTGAATCGCATATCTCCTCGATCAACGGTATTTCTGAATGCAGCGACGCTCTAAAAACGTTCTCAAGGTAGGTTAGTTCCTTGCGGACCGGTGTCTGAATGATTTCTAGCGCTTGTTCCATCAATGCCGACGGCTAGGTCGGATCCCCCCGGACACCTTTTATAAACACTCCCCGAAGAGTGGCCGAACCGCCGCTGAACCTCCCCGGGAAACCTTTCTAGACACTGAAAAATATCATTTTAAGCGAAGTGATGTCAAGAAAGGCCGCTTCCATCATTTTCATCTTCCTGCGGGCCGTCGTCGCCCACCCCCTGCCTGCGTTTTTCTATCACGAGCGAAAGGAGAACACTCACCAGGAACAGCAGAACGAGCGGCAGGGCCATGAGAAGCTGGGAAGCCGGATCGGGAGGAGTCAGAACGGCCCCCGCGATGAAAATGATGATTACGGCCCATCTCCACTGCTTCAGCAGGGTCCTCGGCGATACGAGCCCGATTGATGTGAGGAAAATAATTACGAGGGGGAGCTGGAAGACCAATCCGAAAGCGAAGCAGAGTCTCGCGACGAATTCGAAATATCTATCGATCGAAATCAGAGGTCGAAGCTGATCTGTGCCGAACTTGATGAGAAAGTTCAGCACGATCGGGATAAGTATCCAGTATGCGAATGCCGCTCCGATATAGAAGAGAATACTTGCCGGAACAATCAGGGGGATTATCGCCCTCTTCTCCTTGGCAAATAGCCCCGGCGAGACGAATGCCCATACGCGGAATAGAATGTAAGGGAAAGATGCGAGGAATCCCGTCACGAAGCTGAGCTTCAGACGGACCATGAAAGCCTCTACCGGCGCGTGAAAGTAGAGGCTTTCGACCGGAATGCCGGCAAGAAGGAAATCCAGGATGTAACGCGACAGAAACCATATTACCATTGACGTGCCGACCCAGGCTGCGAGAACCGAGATCAGCGTCGATCGCAGCTCCTCGAGATGATCGAGGAACCCCATTTCGTTGAGCTTTTCCTCCTTTCCCTCCTGCAACTTCCCCCCCCGGATCAATCCCGCAGCTTGAACTCTTCGAAGGTGAATTTACTTACGTCCATCGATGCTTCTTTTCCCGTATTGCTGTCGACGGAGATCATCTTCCCCTTCATCTCCGAGGAAGATTTCACATCGACTATATATCCGCCATCGACGGCGACATAGACTTCTCCTTCTACCTTGACGGTGCCGGCAACGACACCCTGGGGTGTAACACTATTAAGCCGGAGTTCTCCCTTGCTGCTTATCTTCGCTGCATCGATGCCTTTCTTTTTCTCGAACTTTTCCAGCTTGAATTCGATCTTACCCAGAAGCTCCGGTTCATCACCTTCGTTTTTACCTGGCCGGTTAATATCTTTCGTCCAGGACGAGCCCTTCTTCAACGGACCTTCCGGAAGCTCGAAAAACCATTTCTCCACAAAATCCTCTAGGGCCTCGCCTTTGCCTATGCCCGCAATCACGCCTTTCACGTCGACCACTTCACCGTGGGGGGATACGACCAAATATACCGTAGCTCCCTCCGCCTTGATCCTGCTTTCCCTTTCCTCGAGATCGGTGCCCATCAGCATCTTCTCGGCATACTTGTCGAAGTGGACTTCAACCCTGAAGTTTCCATCTTCGATATTCGAAACCCAGGATATGCTCGTCTCTATTGACTGAATATTCGTTATGCTATTACCCATCCAGTTCGTCTCGTTGCGGGTCGACCCTTTGTACTTGAGAACCTGGTTCTCGTTCAGCTTGAAATTCAGAGTTGTTTCCAACTCCTCCGCCCGGAGAACGGAACAATCGATCAATGCGGCTAATAAAAGGAAAACAACAATGACCATCGCATACATGGCTGTCACCAATCTGTCACCCATCTTACCCTCCATTCGAAGACGGTTGCCGAACCCCAACCTAAACTCCCTCACAGGATACTGCTATTTAGCGTTCAAGTAGTAGAAATATATATTGCCGATATTATTTTTTTCCGAGAAGCCCACGAAGCTCCAAGAGGAACTGGGAAATATCCTTGAAATCCCTGTATACCGAGGCAAACCTCACGTAGGCAACCTGATCGATCGTTGCTAGTCTCTTCATGACTTCGTTACCCAGCTCGCTCGTAGGTATCTCGTCACGAACATGGCTCGATACGGTTTTTTCGACTTCGTCGACAAGTTTTTCGAGGGTTTCAGTCGAAACGGGCCTTTTTTCACATGCGCGAAGAAGCCCGTTTAAAATCTTGTCGCGTGAATAGTGCTCCCGGCGGCCGTCCTTCTTCACGACCATAACCGGCCTGTGCTCGACGTATTCGTAGGTCGTGAATCTGTGCCCGCATGCCAGGCATTCACGCCGCCGCCTGACGGCGGAATTTTCCTTGGTGGACCTGCTGTCGACCACCTTGTCCTCATCGTGACCGCAAGCGGGACATCGCAAGAATTACCCCCCTGTTTCAGCCTTCGGGCATCTCTTTTTCCGGATCCGTAGCCGATAGATAAATAGTTTCTATGCCCGCCTCGCGAATCATTTCCTCTCCCAGTTCATCAGGATACCTGTCGCCTAGAACGAGCCTCTTGATGCCTGCGTTAATGATCATCTTCGTACAGGTGGAGCAGGGAGAGTCGGTACAGTACATCGTCGCGTCATTCATGTCGGCTCCGCTTCCGGCGGCCTGGATTATTGCGTTCTGCTCGGCATGGGCTCCCCGGCAAAGCTCATGTCTCTCACCTGAAGGGATCTTCATTTTTTCCCTGAGGCAGCCTATTTGGAGGCAGTGCGCCAGCCCCTTTGGAGCGCCGTTGTACCCGGTTGATATTATCCGCTTATCCTTGACTATCAAAGCTCCGACCCTTCTGCGAAGACAGGTCGACCGCTCCGCAACGAGACGCGTTATCTTCATGAAATATTCGTCCCAGCTCGGTCTATTCATCCGCTCGGGCCTCGTCGCGCTTACCGGTGCACTTTTCTCAATCACCTAATTATCCCCCGGGAGGCTGTCAATCGTACAGGGGGAATCTGGCCGCAAGGGCCGCGGCCTTTTCCCTGACCCTCGAGAGCAATTGTTCATCCTCGTGGTTTTCGAGAACCTCGATCATCAGCTCGCCGACCTCGTCCATCTCCTTCTCCTTCATCCCCCTGGTGGTAAGGGCGGGCGTGCCGACACGGATGCCCGACGTTATAAATGGCGATTGTTCGTCGAACGGTACCGTGTTCTTATTGACCGTGATGCCGGCCTGGTGCAGCGACTTGGCTGCGGCCTTGCCGGTCAGCCCCTTCTCCGAAAGATCGAGCAGGAAAAGATGATTGTCGGTTCCGCCACTGACCACATCGAATCCCTTATCGCTGAACACAGATGCGAGCCTCGATGCGTTGGCTACAACCTGTTTCTGGTATTCCTTGAATTCCCCGGTCATCGCCTCCTTGAAACAGACGGCCTTTGCCGCTATAACGTGCATGAACGGGCCGCCCTGGGTTCCGGGAAAGTTGAACTTGTCGACGGCCTTGGCATATTTCTCCGGGCATAGAATCAATCCGCCCCGGGGCCCTCTAAGGGTCTTATGTGTGGTGGATGTGATGATATCGGCGAAGGGCACCGGGCTGGGATGGACACCGGCCGCTACAAGTCCGGCTATATGCGCTATATCGACCATCAGAAAAGCTCCAATGCCGTCGCAGATGGCGCGGAGACGCTCCCAGTCCCAGAACCGTGGATAGGCGCTCGCTCCGGCCACGAAAAGCTTGGGCTTCTCCTTTTGAGCCTGTTCCTCGAGGGAGTCATAATTCAGCATCCTCGTTTCCCTGTCCACCTCGTAATGGACCACCTTAAAGAACATGCCCGAAAAATTCACAGGATGACCGTGGGAAAGATGACCCCCGTGCGACAGGCTCAGGCCCATTATCTTGTCACCCGGCTGGATCAGGGAAAGATAGGCCGTTATATTCGCCTGCGTTCCCGAATGCGGCTGGACGTTGGCATACTCGGCGCCGAAAAGCTCGATGGCCCTCTCGCGGGCCAAATCCTCCGCTATGTCGACATACTTGCATCCCCTGTAGTACCGCTTCCTCGGATACCCCTCGGCATATTTGTTCTGCATAGGATTGCTGAGCGCCGCCAGCACCGCCCGGCTGGCGAAGTTTTCGCTCGCTATAAGCTCCAGCTGCTCCTGCTGCCTTCTAAGCTCCCCCCTGATAGCTTCCATGATCTCCGGGTCCGTTTTTTCCAGGTAGGGAAACAGGTTTTCCTCGAACATAAGCACCCTTCTTCCTGCAATACTGCGCTGCCCTTCAACATTTCTCGTAATCGCTTATCTTATCTATCCTTGCCTTGTGCCGGCCCCCATCAAACCCGGTTTCCAGCCAGACCAACACAAGTTCTTCTATAGATGGATCATCCATACTCTTTGCCGAGAGGGCCAGAACATTGGAATCGTTGTGCCTGCGGGTCATCCTTGCATCATCGACCGTCTTGCAGAGGGCCGCCCTCGCGCCCCTGACCTTGTTTGCGGCTATCGACACCCCTATGCCCGTGCCGCATATGACTATACCCCTGTCAACCTCTCCGGTTACCGTCTTCTCGGCCACCGGTATGGCATAGTCGGGGTAATCTACCGATTCGGTGCTTCCGGTGCCCATGTCGAGGATTTCGTACCCTTTTCCGGCGAGCATCGTTTTCAAACGTTCCTTTAGGGGGTAACCTCGATGATCGGAACCCAGCGCAATCTTCAAGAAGCCCTCCTGGAAAAAACCGGTGCTTCCTCCTATATGAAGTCGAGCCAATCCATCCTGTCTTTGACTTCGGCGTTAAGCACCTTGAAGAACAGGTTCTGAAGCTCTGCGGTGATGGGACCGCGCTTTCCTTCTCCGATCTGTATCTTGTCTATACTGCGGATCGGCGATATCTCCGCCGCCGTCCCGGTAAAGAAGACCTCGTCGGCGATATAGAGCATCTCGCGGGGAATAAGCTGTTCCCTCACCTCGTACCCCAGGTCTCCCGCCAGGTCGATAACGGTGTTCCTGGTGATGCCCGGCAAAACGCTCGCACCCAGGGGAGGAGTGAAAATGATGCCGTCTTGGATCAGAAAGATATTCTCACCGCTACCCTCGCTGACATACCCGTTAGTGTCGAGGGCGATACCTTCGGTATAGCCGTTCTTTATCGCTTCCATCTTTATCAGTTGTGAATTCATATAATTAGCGCCGGTCTTGGCGAGCGCAGGCAGGGTGTTCGGGGCGATGCGGCTCCATGTCGACACGCACACGTCGACCCCCTGTTCAAGCGCTTCGGGACCCAGGTATTTGCCCCATTCCCAGACTACGATGAACGCATTGATCGGGTTCGGGAAGGGGTTTACTCCAAGCTCGTTGTAGCCGCGGTAGACTACCGGCCTCACATAGCAGGCCTCCATCTTGTTCACCCTGACGGTTTCTTTACAGGCCTCCATGAAATCGCCAATAGGGATCTCCGGCTGCATCCTGTACATCTTCGAGGAGTTATAGAGTCTCTGAATATGGGGTTGCAGGCGGAATATCGTACCGTAATGCACCACGTGGGCGCATACATGAATCTTAGCGTCATCCCAGTCGACGAAATTCCCGTCCATCCATACCTTATCAGACTTCTTCAAGGGCATACTCGCACTCCTTTGTATAGCTGAGTTTCAAGGAAGATCACATCGAAACCACCAGATATAAAAGCCCCGGTGTAAGACAAACCTCTCTCATTATAGCGATAGGGACCTGTACGGGCAACCCCAAATTTCATTTTGTGCTGAAAAATCCAAAATACCTGAATTGCAGCCCTATCATCTCGCAACCTTATATCTATCAGCGAGATAATCTATCAGTTTATATACCAGACCCTTAATATCCTCCCGTGATTTGATGTAGATCTCCCTCGTCCCACCGACCGGATCCTCTATATCGGGATCTCGCCTCGACCCGTCGAGGGCCCCCAGGGTTATGATCCTTCCCTCCTCACCGGGGAAAACCGCAAGAATATCCCTCCTTTGAGCTTCCGTCATTGTTACTATCAGGTCCGCTTCCTTTCCCAGCTTTTTTGTCATTAACCTAGACAGATGGTCCGATAGATCTATACCGTCTTCGTTCAGGACATCCACCGCCATCGACGAGGCGGGCAGCCCGCTCCAGGCGGCCGTACCGGCCGACGAAAACTCGAACTCATCTTTCCATCCGGCCGGAAGGACCGATCTTGCGATCGCTTCGGCTATAGGGCTTCGGCATGTATTGCCTGTACATACGAATAATATCTTTTTCATAATTCCAGTCCGGGATGGAAGCAATCCGTTATACGCGGCGTTGTCCGGGACGACATTCCCGCACCTTTCCCGGGGGAGCACTTTATTCGATATCCTGTACCCTGTCATCCCTTGCGGGCCCGTCGCCATCCAGATTACTTTGCGGCACCCTCCGATGTCAAGGGCAAGCTAATAATCCATCCTTGGAGCGAAGCCCGCCCCATAAAGGTAAAATACGTCCGCCACCGCACCATGCCTTGAAATCGGCACGAGATTCCTTTATCATTGAATCTGATAATATCTTATATGGAGCATCCCGGCTATGGTGGAGAGGATAGACGGTTACGGGAAGATGGATATTAAAACCGCCGTGACAGTGATATATTTCTCCGATGCCCCATACGCCGGAGGAGCGGAAAGGTATCTTTTTCTTCTCGCTTCCTCTCTCGACCGGGAGAGATTCACTCCAATCGTCGTAACGACGCGGGCTCCAGGGATGAAACGGTTCAAGGAGACCGTTGAGCAGGCTGGTGTCACCGTACACGAGATCGAGATCGATCTGCTCCGCTTCCTCTCCGGCGCAAGGAGGTTTCAAACGCTCATCAAGCAGCTCGGCTGCGATATTCTACACATGAATCTACCGGGCCCCTTCGATTCGCAGTACAGCCTCGTCGCCCCCCTCGCAAAGCTGACAGGCGTCAGGGGGGTAGTATCGACCGAGCACCTTCCAATGGTACCCTCGTTCCCGAAGGGCAGGTTTTTCAAGAGCATAGGAACAAGGTTCATAGACCGGGTCATCACGGTGAGCGAGAACAACCGCGATCACCTGGCCGGGAACCATCACGTGCCTCCGGAAAAGATAGATGTCGTTCATATAGGCATACCGGACATTCCCGTCCCCGCACGAGGCGATTCGCGGGGGCGCCTCGGTTTGAATCCCGATTTGTTCTATCTGCTGATCGCAGGCTCCCTGGAGAAGCGAAAAGGTCACGAGATTCTTTTCAGGGCCGCCCTCACCCTGCCGGAACGGATTCATATACTAGTCGCCGGAAGCGGCGCGTTGGACGAGAGCTACAGGCAGATCGCCGATTCCCTGGGGATCGGGGACAGGGTCCATTTCCTCGGACAGAGGGATGATATCCCCGACCTTCTCGCCGCTTCGGATATCATGGTGCTCCCCTCCCTGCTAGAAGCGACTCCGTACATCGTTATCGAGGCCATGGCGGCCGGCATACCGGTAATCGCGAGCGGAATCTTCGGGATACCGGAGCTCGTCAAGGATTCCGAAACGGGCATCCTGGTCGAACCGGGGAACGAGGCCTCCCTTGCAGCCTCAATCATGAAGCTGATGGATAACGAATCCCTGAGAACGGGAATGGGAAAAGCGGGATTGGCGCGCTTTCGAAGCTATTTCACCCTTAACGAATCGGTCTCAAGGACGGTGGACGTCTACAACAAGATCCTGCATCCGTCCGGAGAGGAGAGCTGATTTGAAAATTCTCCTTCCCCTCCCATACACACCTTACCCGGTCCAGAGGGGAACGGACAGGCTTATCCTGAACCTCATAGACGGCCTTTCGGCCAGGCACGAGGTAACCCTGGCGACAATGACCCTTTCCGATGAAGAAACCGTTTCCCTCAAGGAGATCGAGCGGCCCAATGTCGCCGTTTATCCGATGCTGGCCCCCAACAGGAAAAGCGGGATTCACAGGATCGCCTACAAGTTGAAAA
>CAZPAH010000102.1:0-10329 GCA_964584495.1 uncultured bacterium
TCGAGAATCACAAGGTCCGGCACGATTTCCTTCGCCCGCTTGAGTCCCGACAGTCCATCCGACTCGACCGAGCATTCATATCCCTTAGTTTCCAGCTCGGATTTAATCAACTCCGACACCAGCTTACTATCCTCAATTATCAGTATCCTTTTCATGGCTTCTCCTGCATTCGAGAAACGTGACCCTCGATTCTGCGGCCTGGCTTCCGGCACAGCCCCGCCGTATCGATGACGCCCTGATACGCCGGCAGCGCAACGGCTCCGATCAGCCCAAGGACCACAATCACGATTACCAACTCGACAAGCGTCCATCCCTCGCGGCTTCGGTATTCTCTCCGGTTAGCTCCATCCAGACTCCATACTAATCCGGTCCCACCTTTCCACTTCAGAACGTAGAGATCCGAGTTGTTAATTCTTTTTCGGAATTATTACGGAAATATTGAGGGGAATTATTACTTTAGTCCCTGGAAAGGGGACGGCTATTTGAGCGCTTCCGCCTGCCGGGCATCGAAGTCTCGGTAGAAACCGATAGAGGAAAATATATCCTGGTCGATGATGGACCTGCCGTTAACTATCAGGCTGGCCATATTCTTACCGACGCCGGGGCCAAGCATGAATCCCTGACCGCACATGCCGACCTCGAGATAGAATCCCTTCACTTCCTTTACCTCGTCGACGATGATTATACCATCCGGTGTCATGGGATACAGTCCCCTCCATACACGTCGGATAAGCATGTTCTTAAGCCGTGGAATGAGATCAATCAACCTGCGGGCTATTACCGGCATGAATTCGGAGGTCGAATACTTGTTTCTTCCGGTTATCGGCACTATCGGCGTATAGCAGAATATCACCTGGCCGCGATCGTTCTGCCCGAAATAGAAATTCGCCGTTTTCCGCTCGGGACCGGGCCTTATATCGACGATCAACGGATCGAAGAACCTCTCCATCGGCGCCGAGATACCCGCCTCATGACTGTCCGGCAAGACCGGAATATCGATACCGGCCATCCGTCCTATCTCTTTGGCGGCCGCCCCGGCGGCGTTGATCACGACATTCGAATGGTAGACTCCCTTGGCGGTCCTCACCCCTTTTATCGTGCCGCTTTCGATTATCAAGCCCGTAACAGCCTCGTTGAATCTGAATTCTGCCCCCCTGTCCCTACTTTCTCTCCAGAATGCCGCGGCCGATTTCAGCGGTGATACCTGCCCATCGCCGGGGGAAAAAGTTCCACCCCGCAACCCATTATCATTTATCCCGGGTATCAGTTCCCGGATCCCGTCCGGTCCGACCCAGTCGATCTCCAATCCCCGGTTTTTCTGTCCGGGAAGAAGTCCCTTAAGCGCTTCTTCATCACCTTCAGTAAAAACAGGATAGCAGTACCCGCCCGGTATCCACCCGATGTCGGTCCCGTGCTTTTCCTCCCAACCCGAGAATATTTCCAGGCTCTGCAGGCAAAGAGAAATCTTCGCTGGATCGGAATGAGTCGCCCTGACCCCTCCTATTGCGGCTTTGTTCTGACCCTGCCCCGGAGAATGAGCCGAGTCGAGAACAAGAACTTTCAATCCCTCCAACGCAAGAAAATAAGCCGTGGGACACCCCACGCTCCCAGCACCGATAATTATCGCATCATACATAATCAAGACCGCCCATCTTTCACCTCTTCAACGCCGGCGAACGCCGAAAGGGGAACCTCCGCGATAAATGGTCTTTCCGTCGGTAGTGTCACCATTGAAAGGTCTATCCCCTCCTCCCTGTACAACCTGAGAATCAGCTCGGTGCACGTCTTCCCTCCGCAGGCTCCCATTCCCGTTCTAACGGTGGCCTTCAGGATATTCATGTCGAGAACTCCCGCCCTGATTTCCGACCTGATCTCGCCGGCCGTTATCCTCTCGCACCTGCATACGATCGTCTCGTCTGATAACGGTTCCCCGGTAAACGGCTCATTGTGACCCGCCTCAATTTCGAGCTCGAGAAATCCGGCGGTCAGGCTGGCATCGCTTTCCGGAACCTCTAGCGAGACGAGGTGCCTCTTCGTGTCGCCGGGCGCCTTGACAATCTTTCCCTCGCCGAGCGCTTTCCCCTCCATATCGACGGTTTTCACGGTCCTGCCTTCTGCGAGGGCCGAAACATCCAGCTCGTACGGTACGACAACGAGCGATCTACCCCCGTCACCATAGCGGGGCCTGACCAGAGTGATGGCCAGCGCGGGACAGGCCGCAACGCATTTCATACAGCCGGTGCATTCCCCCTGGAACACCGGAAGACCTGTAATAGAGCCATCGGGAATTACTATAGAACATTTACTGCACGAATCGACGCACGGATTGCACGGAATCTCCTCCACGCATCTGATAACGGGAAATACATCCATTTCATAATGCGGAGGTTCGAAGGGAATCCTGACTCCAGGTTTGCTACGTAAAACCTCCTCTTTCACGGACCAATCATCGGGGATATCCGCATCGTAACCAAGCGATCTTGCGATCTTCCTGCCCGTGATCCGTCCGCTGAATATCGCGGCAGAAGCTTCCGCTATCTCCTCGGAATCCCCGCAGGCAAAGCAATCCACTCCAAACTCCTTGAGTTTCGAGTAAAGCTCGTTGACGGGAGACAGTCCGACCGCTACGAGAAGCGTATCGACATCGTAATATTTAGCCGTGCCCCGAATCGGTTTGAAATCCGAGTCTACGGCCGCGATCACTATACCTTCCAATTGCTCGCTCCCACGGGCTTCGACAACAGTGTGAGAATTGAAAACAGGTACTCCCAGCCGGCGGAGTTTATCCAGATGCACTTTGTACCCGCCACAATCGGCCATCGCCTCGGCCAATCCTACTACCTTTATGCCGGCCTGAATGGCATGGTACCCCGTGATCAAACCGACATTTCCGCCTCCAACTATAAAAAGTCTATCGGTCGGACGGATTAGATCCCTGTTCAGCAGTGTCTGGAATGCCCCGGCACCATATACTCCGGGAAGATCGCAGCCAGGAAATGCCAGCGTTTTCTCCCGGGCTCCGCAGGATACGAGGACCGCACGCGGACGTACAAGAAAGAATCCCTTCTTGCCGTAAACGCCGACCTTCCGGTCGTAGAACGCTCCCACGGCCGTCGCGCCGGTCATAACCGTGACCGAATCGAGCTTGCTCAACTCTTCCGTCAAGATTCTCGCGATCTCGATTCCACGTATGCCGGCATAACAATCATCCCGAGAACCGAAAAAAGGATGGGTTTGAAGGGTCAGCTTGCCTCCCAGCTCATTTTTGTCATCCACCAGAAGGGTTTTTATTCCCAGCTGGCCCAGTTCGCGGGCGGCATTTATACCGGCTGGACCTCCACCAACAACCAAAACATCCGTTTCGATCGTCTCAGTTTTCGCATATTCGGGAATCTCGTCGAACGCCGGAAGCGATGGAACCCCTTCGCAGCTTTCTACCTTCATTCCCGGCCGTACCACAACCATGCAACCTTTGACAGGAATCCCCTCCAGAAGAACCATGCACTGGCTGCATTGGCCGTTAACGCAGAATATCCCCTGTGCGGCTCCGTCACGCGGGTGATGGCCGAACACCTTTATGCCGTTTGCGTAAAGGGCTGAAGTTATTACTTCTCCCTCCAGTGCCGTCAGCTTTTCGCCGTTAAATGTGAAGTTGATTTCTTTTCTATCCTTGACGGGCAGAATCGGATGACTTTCAAGACGGTGCATTTTTCTCTGAGTTGAAGCTATGTTTTCACTCCTTTTCACTGTGATATGGTGATCAGGACCTGGTTTTTCTCGACAGAAGTTCCCGGAGAAACCTTGATTGACTTGATCACTCCATTCACACTCGATGTCAGGCTGTTCTGCATCTTCATCGCTTCCAGGATAACCAGGACGTCTCCCTCGCTTACCGTGTCGCCTTCCTTGACCTCGAATCCCACGACCATACCGGGCATAGGCGCGGTTAAAGTGAATTCGGATCCGTCGGACTCCGAAGAGGGAATATCATCGACCTTGCCCGCAGCGCTGCTAGAATCTTTTCTCTTTCCAGAATTTTTTTTTACGATTGGAGCGGTTCTGCCGGCGGCTCCCACTCGCGGTTTTCCGCCCGCTTCCTCGACCTCGATTTTATAGTAATCTCCACCGACGAATACATTGAAAGATCTCAGGCCGCTTCCCTTTTTCGGAATATCGCCGGAAGAGCTGACGGTAACATTGCCGCTCCGAACCTTGGCCAGCAATTCATCTTCCTTCTTTACGTCTTCGAGGGTAACTGGCTTAACATCTTCCGGCGGATCTTCGAGACCGTATTTCCACCTAAGGAACCTCATGCCGGTTGTCGGATAGAGCGCGTAAATCAGCACGTCTCTTTCATTCTTTGCCAGTCCCTTCACTGCCTCCCTGGCTTTTTTCATTTCCGGCTCCAGCATATCGGCCGCACGGCATGTGATCGGCTTTTCGCCCCTCGGATAACCCTTGAGGGCCATCTTCTGAATCTTAGGGTCCATCGGAACCGGGGGCTTGCCGTAGAGACCGTAAGCGTAATCTTTAACCTGGGCGCTGATCATCTTGTACCGGCCGAAAAGAACGTTCTGGACGGCCTGAATACCGACAATCTGGCTTGTCGGTGTCACCAGGGGCGGGAATCCCAACTCCTTTCGGGTCCTGGGAAGTTCTTCGTAGACCTCGTTGATCCTATCCAGCGCATCGGCCTCCCTGAGCTGGCTTACCAGGTTCGTGAGCATGCCCCCCGGGATCTGATGTTCCAGCACTCCCGTATCTATCACCGCCATGCGGGTGTTATTAAGAAAACGCCTGTATTTGGGTGCAATTTCCTCAAAATAGTTGCCCAGTTCGAACAACCTCTCGAGATCCAATCCCGTATCCCTTGCCGTTCCCCTGAGAGCGGCCACCATGGGTTCCATCGCAGGTTCGGATGTCCTGAGACCGAATGGAGCCAGCGAACAGTCCAGGACGTCCACACCGGCTTCCACGGCCTTGAGATAGGTCATCGATGCCATTCCGCTTGTATAATGGGAATGAAGATGAATCGGAATATCGATCTCGCTTTTTAACGCCGTTACAAGATCGTAGGCGTCATAGGGGTTTAGAAGTCCGGCCATATCCTTGATGCACAGCGAGCCGGCTCCCATATCCTCGAGATTCTTCGCCTTTTCGACGTAATACCGGAGATCGAAAACATCCCCGCCGAGGCGGCTCTCCGTGAGAGAATAGGAAATCGTACCCTGGATCTCCTTGCCGGCCTTCCTGATGGCTTTGAAAGACGCCTCAAAGTTTCGTTCATCGTTTAGGGCATCGAAAACGCGGAAAACATCTATGCCCGCTTCGGCGGCCTGGTCGACGAACGAATCGACCACATCGTCCGCATAATTCCTGTAGCCAACGAGATTCTGACCTCTTAAAAGCATCTGCAGCGGAGTTTTCTTAATCCGTTTCTTCAGCTCGACAAGACGTTCCCAGGGATCCTCATTCAGGAATCTTGTCGCGACATCGAACGTAGCACCGCCCCATACTTCCATAGAGTGGAAACCCGCTTCATCCATCTTCTCGGCGATGGGAAGCATGTCGGAAGTACGCAGACGCGTGGCAAGGGTCGATTGATGTCCATCCCTGAACGTTGTATCGGTTATCCTGACAGGGTTATATGCTTCTGATGTCTTTCGTTTAGCTGGCATAAGTTCATCCCAATCCGGACAATTATCGAATGAATGGCCTGTCAGAGAAGGGAAAATCTCCTGAGACGCACTTTCGAGGGATCTCTTCTATCCGTCAGAACCCGCCTGTTCATCGTCTCTCGACGCGAACCCATCTTCCACCGGCTGACAACGGGTCCGAACCTCATCTTCCTCGATTGCTCCTCTGCCTCTATATAAGCTTGAACAGCCGCTGTAATCGCGGCCATTAAATTCGGGGTCATCGCATTACCCTCCTCGACTAAAAGCCGATAGACAAAGATAATTCAGCGTTTTCCCGACTGTCAACAAGAATTACCTAAACCTTTACGTGACCGATGTCGAACCATATATATGGTCGAAGGACTTAGGTCACACAGGCCGTTTATTATGATACTCCTTGGAGAATGGAGATACAACAACAATGACCATGCCTTCTGCTGAAAATATGGCGGAACCCGCTCCGACATGCGCAGGTCGAAGGCCAGCCAGGATTATTCAAGTCGCCTGTGTCGATCTCGCCCTGAAGAATCTTCTGTTACCGCTCATGATCGAACTTCGCCGTCAAGGCCTGGAAGTAGAGGCCGCCGCCGCGGATCTCGGCAAAGGGGCAGCCGATTACGTGAGATCCTCGGGATTCGTTTTTCATGATATCCGTATGAAGCGGAATCTCTCGCCGGCAAATATCGTCCGGTCATTTATCACCCTTTACAGGCTGTTCAAAAGGGGGCGTTACGACGCCGTTCACCTGCATACTCCGATCGCCGCTTTCATAGGTCGTTTCGCCGCCAAGGCGGCAAAAGTCCCTCTCATTCTGTACACGGCTCACGGTTTTTATTTTCATGAGAATATGCACCCCGTCAAAAGGCTGTTTTTCGAGTCGCTGGAGTTCATGGCGGGTCGAGCAGCCACCGACTTTCTTTTCTGCCAGAGTATTGAAGATGCCAACAAGGCCGTGAGCTCCAGGTTCCTGGATCCATCGAGTATACTATATATCGGAAACGGCGTGGATATCGAACGTTTTCGGCCCGATAGCGCGCTCTCCTCGCTGGTGCGTAAAGAGCTGCGTATCCCTCTTGATGCCGGAGTAATAGTATTCATGGGGAGGCTCGTACGGGAAAAGGGGATTCTGGATCTCATGAAGGTTTTTACCGCTTTGGCCGATGAATTTCCCGAAACGGTGCTTCTGATCGTGGGGGACAGCGAGGCGGCCCGTGACAGGGACAGTATGACCGTCGACCGCTTGAAAACGCTGGTCGGGATGAGCGGCCTGGGTGACAGAATCAAGATGCTCGGTTTCAGGGACGATCCTGAGCGGATAATGGCGGCTGGCGATATTTTCGTGCTGCCCTCGTATCGCGAGGGACTTCCGAGGTCGATCTGCGAGGCGATGGCCAGCGGCCTACCCGTTATAGCCACGAAGATAAGGGGATGCAGGGAACAGGTCCTAGAGGGCGAGACGGGATTTTTGTTTGAACCGGGCGACTTGCAGGAGCTGGAGCTTCTCCTGGGCGGCCTGCTACGGAAAAGGGGCACACGAATCCTTATGGGCGGAAAAGCAAGAGAGACGGCGGCCGACAACCATGACGAGACCTCGGTACTGAAAAGACAGATCGTCATTTTCCGGCACCTCCTCGGCCTCAATGAATCCGAAGATGAATTGCAGAGGTTGGATAAAACGGTAGAAACAGAGACCGTCTGATGCCTTTGTATCCCATCAATAAAAAACCGGAACATGGTCCCGGTAAGATGCGGTTCGCCGTTAGTGGTGGTGGGAAGGGAGGGAATTGAACCCCCGACACACGGATTTTCAATCCGTTGCTCTACCTACTGAGCTACCTTCCCACGGAGGGAAATGTCATTTATTTTTTGTTCTTTGTCAACACTTTCTTGTTCATTTCCTCGGCTTCCTCATCCGAAGTGACCGATTGTTCTACATCGAGCATCTTTTTCCCGCCTATATACTCCTTGAGAACCGGTTTAGTAATTCTACCGAGCCGTTCGGAAATTTCCTGAATCCTTGCGATCTGTTTTTCAATCGCCCTGAGTTTCTTGATCGTGGCGGGATCGAGCCTTTCCTTTTCCATCAATATCAACTGTGTATTTCCTAGGATCGAGCATAATGGATTGTTTATCTCGTGATTCACGCTGATAGCCGTTTCCGATATAGCCGTCAACCTCTCTTCTTCCAGCAACTTGGCCTGGAACTGCTTGATTTCCCGAAGATCGGTGGCCAGCAGCATCGCGCCGAGAAGCTCGTCTCCCGAACCGGTCAAGGGAGAAATCTTCAGCCTTACCGGTATCTCCTCCCCATTCCTGCCCCTCAACATGGTGATATACCCATTGATACTGAACTCGTCTCTACCTCTAAGCGTCCTTAATATATTTCTCGTTCTCTTGAATCCCAGAATCTTCGTGATCCTGCATCCCGCAACATCCAGACTCGACCAGCCGGTCAGGTTCTGGGCGGTGCGGTTGAACATGGTTATCCTCAATAGCGTGTTAAGCGATATCAGCGCGACGGGCGAGCTCTCGATGACGCTTGTCAGATATTCGTTGCACTTTTCGTCGAACGCCTGCTTCATAATATTCCTTGCCGGCAGGGACCGGTCGGCACACCGGCCGATGCTTCATTCACCTTTTCCGGGCCGGGCCGGCTTCAATTCCTGCGGAATCGAGATGCGAGTTTATCCTATCGATAAGATCATCCAGCTCGAACGGCTTATACATGTACTCGTCCGCATTCGACCACGTCGCCAGAAAATCTTCTCTTTCGGGACTATCCACCTTCCTTGCGGTTAGAACCAGGATCTTGAATGGATCTAGCGTCCCTTCATCCATCTCCTGCTTCAGTATCCTGGATACCTCGTAACCATTCTTGCCGGGAAGCATGATGTCGAGAAGCATAAGATCATACTTGTTCTTATGGGCTTTTCTCAGCGCGTGCAGCCCGTCATAGGCGACATCGACCCTGAAACCTCTAAGCTCAAGACTGTATCTTACCGTCTCAACGATATCCTCATCGTCATCAACGATCAGGATCCTGTAATCGTTCAATACCGCTTGCTCCACTTCGAAGTTGGTCTTTTCCGCGGACACCTCCAGTAACCGGTCGAATGTTTTACCGTCGCGCGGGAAAACGGCCCACCCGGTCTCCACTCGATTACTCGTAGTATCGTCGAGCAGAATCAGGTTGCCTTTAGCATAATTCATGAAGGACATGGGGCTGGAATGATAGCTATTGTCGGAGGTCAGGGCGATAGCGCAGCTTTCCCCCAGCGGCCAGAAACAGAACGATTGATCGTCTATTTCTTCAACGGACGGATTTACCAGAGGATGTATTTTCATCTCTCCGGCGAATTCCAGCCAGCATCCTTTACCCTTTCTTGTGAAAACGTACAGGGACGGTGCCGATCCCCTCGTAGTCATTTTCGTGAACGCCTCCGCGATCGAACGGATCGTTCTCACGATCGTGCCGGTCAGCCGATCGGCTGGAAGGAAAAGGTCTACCGAACTGCCGTTTCTTTTATTCCTTTTGACAAGCATCTCCCCGCCGTGAGACCTGATCAATCTTCCCGCAATAAAAAGCCCCAGGCCCCGGAGAGGTTTATCTCCTCCGGAAGGATACGCTTCATTGACCGCCATAACGATTTCTTCCGGAATTCCGGGTCCCGAATCGGCGATCTCGATATCTACATAACGCATCTTCGGCAGGTAATCCTGAAGGATGGGAGCCGGCATCCACCCGGGAATACCCTCGCATGGAGAAATATTTATCAATATTTTTCCACCCTCGGGAATATGCTTTAGGCTGTTCGCCACGAGATTCTGGACCACCTGCTCCATCATCTTCCCCGAGAACTCCAGAGTCGAGACCTTGCTATCCACCTCTATCCCCAGCTCTATACTTTTTTTATCTAGGGAGTTGTCAAATAGTACTGTTGCTTCCTCCATGAACCTTCTCGCGTCGTAGCTCCCTGTATCGTCCCATCCGACAGGCCTTCTGATGTCGGAACCGTCTATCAGACCGTCGACCATGATCTCCAGCCTATCCATTGTTCTCAACGCGGTCTCCATGAAGTGCTTCTGCGCTTCCACCTGTTCCCCGGGACTCCGATTCCTGGACGAAAATCGATCTCCTGAAGTCTCAAGAAGTATCCTTAGGGAATTCTTTATCGCGGTCATCGGTGTTCTCAGCTCATGAGCGGTCAGGGCGAGCATTTCTTCAATTCGGTTCCTGTACCGCAGCGATTCCGAGACATCCCTGAGCAGAAGCAATGAACCTGCCTCCTCGGCGAGTTGGTCGATCTTGACCCAAGACACTTCGATAGACCGTTCAGGCTCGACGGAAGATCTGAGTTCCCTTACCTTCACCTCTCCGCCCGGCAGGTTGAACTCCTCCCACAATCCAGTCAGCTCGAAGGAGGATACCTTTCCTATATCGCCGACCTTGTCGGGAGGGGCTCCCTCGATCATCAGGCTCCGTCCGAATTCCCTGTTCGTCGATATAATAAATCCATCGCGGGAGACAAGGGCTCCGCCAAAAGGAAGCACCTCTAGAATGGTCTCCAGGATAGCGGTTTCTCCGCCGAGCTTGTATACTATCGGAGAGTTAGTCTCTCCCTCTTCGGCCATAGTCCTGAAACGGGCGATA
>CAZPAH010000103.1:0-10272 GCA_964584495.1 uncultured bacterium
CTATCTCCCTCCCGGTGATCTCCTGGTCCTCCCAGGTGAAACCGTCCATCGATGAAACCTGCGAGGACTGGAGAAAAGCTATTATGAACTCCTTCTCCATCAGGGGGGATTTCCACCTGGGCTTGAAGCTTTCGATATTCTCGCCTCCACCGTGTAGGGCTATAAATAGTGGATATGTTATCCCTTCCTCAAAATTTTCCGGCATGACGATTTCCATTTTCGGTTTTGCCTTCTTCTGGGCCTCATCCTTCATATCAAGGTTCTTTGCCATAACTTTCTTGAAATCTTCCAGGTCCCTGTAGGGCGCCCAGAATTCCCCCTGGAAGGCATAGATGTTGAACCAAAGCCCCTTCTCGTGTGCCATTTCCAGGTATCGGATCCCCTTTTGATAATCACCCAGATCCTTGCATATTAGGGCCATGTTGTAGGCCATGTTTATCGATTTGCCGGGGAAGGCATCGAAATTCTTCTCGATCAGATTCGCCGCCTCTTCGTACTTTTTCGCGTTATAAAGCTCGATCAGCTCGGCCCTGAAAACCTGGTAGTTCTCCTCTTCCGTCCGCGGTTCCGCGGATGATCCGCCGCACAGGGACAGAAGAAAGAAAATCCCTGCCGTTACCGCGATCAAAGCGCCGCTCTTGTTCAATACCGCCTCCCTTTTCTTATCCATGGATCAATATACATCTCAAAGCACCTTCATCATCCTTCCAACCGTATCTATTCGGTCAACCCCTATCCGTCGCCCGCGTTCTGAACTAGTCGAATTTCTTGAGTTCTACCAAGTCATAAAGCGCGCTGCCCGCCGCCACCTCGGTCGATCCGCCGTCCAGCTCCACTACTATCGTATCGCCGGTATTCGTGCCGATTGTAAAGGTCGTCGAATACGGTACCCAGTAAGATGAGGAGATTGGGATCACCTTCACTATCTTGTTAAGATCCGGCTCCTTGATCCACAATCTCGCATTGGCCCCGTAGATCGGCGATTTCGCCCAGAAGGAAAACCGGTACTTGCTTGAACCGTCGGAAGCCGGAATCAGGTATGAAATCTTGTATGTTTGCGGGATCCAGGCTTCATGGATCGCCACCGCCCAATTTCCACCGCCTTTGGGAGCATCATGCGAAAACGACACGGCGCTTTCCTCTTCTACAATCCACCCCTCTAAAGAGGGGCCGGCATACGTCTCGAAAGAGGAGTTGAGAATGAGATCCTCAGGCGGCGGCGAATCGGTGATATTGTACGAAGAATCGGAACAGGATAAAAAACATACAAGAAAGAGGAAATAAATAAAGCTTGGACGATTCTGTAACGGTCCGGCGATGACTTTCATCGAAGCCGTCTGACTACCGTCACAGCGTTTCTTCACCATTATTCTCCCTGATGGAAAAACAAATGGCCGTCACTTCCCGCTATCTTCAGGCATATTTCAATATAATATTTTTCGTCGGACAGGCAAAGCCCTTTCCAAATTCCCCATGGAACCTTACGATCGCCCGGCGGCGGTTTACCATTGACCTAATCGTACGAAATGAATGTCGTCTTCGTTTTTGGTTTCGGCGCTTTTATCACCAAAAAACGAAGGATCGATTTTCCGGTATTGTACCAGCAGTGGACGATATCTTTCGGGCTTTCTATGAGCGTATCTTTTCTCACCTCTTTCTTCTCCTCTCCGATCTCGACGATTCCGCTCCCTTCCAACACATAGAAAGCGACATCAACCGGCGTGATATGCCTTTTCAATGCTTGTCCGGGCTCCAGCGAGATCACGGTCACCATCGCCTCGTTCTTGTCGTAGAGATTGCGCGCGTCCACTCCATGGGCATTCTCCATTATGGAAACATTCTTCAACTCTTTGATAATCAAACCAGTTACCTCCGCGGACTTGAATCAATATTACATTATCTTGAATAACGCTCGAGCGGCAATTATAGCCGCGAATATAATGTCATCCGAAGTCTCCTTCAGCTAGAACAGCCATATTACCAGGCAACCGTTAATCGAATAATAGCATGTCGATTCGTCATCCGTAAAAACACGGTTATATCTCGCGATCGATTCCAATCCGAACTTGTCCGTTACCCGCAGGTTCAAGCCGAGCCCCGCTCCGGCGCACGGCTTGTTCTGAGATTTTATTGGATACATCAAGTCCCAGGCCCCGGGGTCCGGAATTACCGGACGGGAATAGACAAGGGCATTTGAATCAATGATGCAGCACCCCAAGCACGCCTCGACAAAGAGGCTCAAACGCTCAATTTTTTCAGATGGTATTTCAAAACGCGCCAATCCCATTAGCTCCGTGTTGCCTACCGTTCCTTCAATCATGCGCGAAGATCCGCAAATTCCCGAATCCTTCTTAAAATTGTTGGGTGTCCATTTTGTATATCCCGCGTGAAAACCGAGCTGAATATTTTCCGTTATCGTGTAAAAGAGATCTATCGCCGGAATAGCTCTGAACTCCGTATCCTCATAAATATTACCGGTGACCTTCGAGGCCCCCAGTCCAAGATGCAGCGACACTTTGCCGGCCGAGGAACTCCCGCTTGACGAGACGAGCAGCAGGAATATCGAAAGCGCTGCGACCCAAATTCTTTTCATGCCCCCCCGATCGCTTAAGGATATTAACATAAAACATCATGGACATCATTGATGCTTCCGATGTACCTGTTGAAAGCCGGTTTTATAGATAATTGCAAGGCTACGACAATTAATATGGGAATCAGCAGCAGCAAATAATTATAGAAATCATTATGATTGTATTCCGTATTGAAGATGTTTATTTTGTCCAGCAAAGTAAGAACACCATATATAATTGAAAGAAAGACCACGCCGGTCCGTGTCGCTTCGAGCATTCTGCATTCGGCTTTCAGTTTCGCTATTCGAAATCCCGCCGTCTCGTTCATTATGCGTATCTTTTGAAATTTTTCAAATGAGGCCGCTTTGTTTTCTTCATGCTGTTCCGCTATCATTTTTTTATTATACCAATCATACCCGAAAAACGAATAGAATTTCAATATCCACCCGCAAAAATATGCCAATATCACGAAAACGAAGATATTGCCCGCTATGCCCATCGCATGATCCGCCGGAAATAATTGGCTGTTCGATATATTGATGCCCGCCCTTGTGAACAGAAGCCTCAGGTTGAAAAGGAAAACAGATCCCGGTATCACCCTGGCTATCAGATCATAAAATAACTGCGGAACCGTGAAAGAAAAGCTCATGCCATTCTCCATCCGAAATCTCCATTCTGAATAAGGACGGGGCCGTCCTGTATGAATCCTATACCTCTATTTCGTCTTCTCATTCAATCGCTTTGCCCTGGCAGCCGCAGAATCCGATACGGCGATCGCTTTCCCGACGACCTTGGCGCCGGGAAGATCGCTTTCCGCGAGCACACTGTCTTTCTGCTCTCGCGTAAGCGTCTTCTTGGCATCGCCGGGCTCCTTGCCGGAACATCCGAGCACCAACGCAAGGCAAAACAGCGATGCGATTACCCTGACCGACATATCTCCTCCTACGTGAAAGTCTTCATGGATCCTTGAATTCACTTATTACCGGCAGAGCCTCGTTATTGAAATCGAATAGCGCCTGATTCTCCCATGGAGAGCCATCGGTCGCCCTCGCCCCCTCAAACGCCACTAATTCGCCTCCCCAGTAGCAAAAACCGATGCCCCTGTCGGTCGATAGGATTATCTCTTTTATCTTTGAAATAAAATCCTTCTGGCCTTTCGGTGTCGCCGGATACTCCGGCAGGATCAACTGTTCTTCCAAGCCGACAATATTATTCGTCCAGTCATTCCACTTCAAGGTGAACGGATACGCCGTCTCGGCAATAACTATATCCTTTTTATAGGTGCCGCTCAGACTTGAAAGTGTCGATTGAAGACGGGACAGATCCTTGCCGTGCCAGATCGGATAATACGAGATCCCTATGATATCATAATCGATACCGCTCAATTTGCCGAAGAACCAGTCGGAACCGTCAATTCCCGCAAAATGTATGATGATTCTCGCATCATCGGAATTCTCTCGAACTGCCCTTACTCCCTCCGATATCAATTCAATGAATTGAGCTTCATTTGTGCCGATATCGCCGTAAGGGAATAGAAGTCCCGAGTTGATCTCATTACCAATCTGGATAAAGTCAGGCTGAATTGCCGACACGATTCTTGCCGTGTAAGAATATACACTGTCCTTGAGGGCATTATACGAAATACCCCGCCATGTCGTCGGCGGCGCCTGATGTCCCGGGTCCGCCCAGGTGTCGGAATAATGGAGCGCAATCCATATCTTCAAATTCCTCGAGCGTAATGTATCCGAGAACGATTTTACCTCCGTAAATCCCGAATGCTCATCGACCGGATCACACCAGGTTCTCAATCTTACAGTATTCACGCCTCTTTTCTCGAGTATGGCTACGGGGTCTTCCGGCCGCCCGTCAAAATCGTAAAAAACTTCATTTGTCGACTCGATCCGCGGCAGGGAAGATAAATCCGCGGAGCTTATGAATTCACCCGCGGCCGCTTCATTGGATCTAAATTGGGCAGAATGAGGCTCTGAAATAAACAAGATAATAATCATCGAGATTATAATATGGTATTTCATGCCGCCATATCTCGAATATAGGGACGATCCGCAATTCGGATAAAAGGGCGAATTAATCGAATCGTAATATCGCTATCAATCGGCTGAGAGCGTAGAAGTACAGAATGCGCACTTCTTGGCTTTAATCGATACGGTCGAAAAACAATACGGGCACTCTTTAGTCGTCGGCTCCGCCGGCGGCGCCGCCTCTTCCTTTTTCAACCGATTGATGTTCTTGATCACGAGGAATATGGCAAACGATACGATCAAAAAGCTTATTATCGTATTAATGAAAACCCCATAATTTAATGTAACCGCTCCCGCCGTCTGAGCATCCGCCAGAGTAGCGTATGGTCCGGCCGTCGCACCTGCTTTCAGTATAATGAAAAAGTTGTTGAAATCCACGTTGCCCAACAGCAATCCGATCGGGGGCATTATAATATCCGAGACAAGAGACTTAACGATAGTACCGAATGCGGCACCGATTATAATGCCCACTGCCATGTCGACAACGTTGCCGCGCATGGCAAACTCCTTGAATTCCTTGAACATCTCACACCTCCTTAGTAAAGATTATACCCGCTGCTTTACGGACACTCCACCATACATTGGTACTTGAAGAAAGAGAGCGTGGAAAGCTCCGTTATAGAACCTCCCGGGCATCTCGCTCAGTTTAATCCACTTAATCCCTCGGCGACACTATACATCACAATTATCGCGGCGACTATAAATATTATTGAAGTAGAGAGCGCAATATAAGTCCCCGGTCTTCCATGGACCGTTAAGCCTCCATAGATCGAGCTGATATAGTCACCGTTTCGGATACGCCACTGATCGATTGCCGGGAGTGTTTCGTAGAGAATATCCAATGATACGCTTTTCTTATATATAAGCGCGGCGCTCGCATGAAATCCCGTTTTAAAGAGCGGTCTGGGCTTACTAAAGGCGGGGCCGGCCATTGTCTCGACCGACCAATTATCGGCAAGCTTCCATGTCAATTTTGGTCCTATACCGTGGCGCACTTCCCAATCTTCCGTTCCGAAAGCGATGTTCCAAGATATTCCAATACTCTCGAGCGGCTCTATAAAGCTCAATGGTCGGTCGACCCACTTGATTCCCAGATCGAAGAGGATACGATATCTTGATTCGTCATATTCCGGGATCTCCGTTTCGTAGCCGACAAGCGCGCCGGCATGGCAGTATACCTTCGGCTTTACCCCATCTGATGCCGCAGCACAGGAAGATATCAACAAAATCAAAATAAATATTATTGACTTTCTCATTCTTCAAATATGCCACCGGCACCCAGCCAGCGGCCCGAAGCTAATCCGAATCGCTGGTACCGAGTATCGCCATCGCCAGGAAATGTAAAATCAATACGGCATCTATCGATCTCCTAAACAAAAGCATGCAAGTTTCCAATAACCCACTTCGATACTCTGCTGCGATTTAGAAGCGGAAGGAAATACGGCCCTCGAAATCTAGAGTGCTCGTAGTAAGAGGAGGATCAAGCACTATAGAACGTATGTCGGCGGGAGCTCCGAATCTATAGTTATCGCTGGACAATCCTATATCAAGGAACCACTGTGGAGTCAGGTACACCGACAAGCCGAGGCCGAAGGCCCATTTCGTCCCCGCAAAGGAACATGTATCCAATTCGGGAGCATCATCCAAATTGAAATCGAATCCCGTAAAGCCCATGGATCCCTTGAAATAGGGTTGGACGCGGCTGTCGGCCAGAAAATGCCAGGAGAGCCCCGCCCCCACATCCCACAGAACGCCCTCGCCCGGCAGTCCCAACCAGGTGCCATCGTGGCTAGACCGAACCACGTAGAGTTCCGCTCCGAGGGCGTTTTTGTAGGTCGGCCCAAACCTCCTTTTTACTCCGAGAGCCGCGCCTAAACCAAGGCTGGATTTCACCTCGGGGACAAGAAGAATCAGACCCGCACCGGAAAAAAAAGAATGCCCGTCAAAATCGCCCTTCAACGAAGGCCTGTTGACAGAGAACGATAGATAGACTTCCAATTCGGGATATTCGACGGGTTCTTTGTTCCGGCTGGACTCGGCCACGGGAACCGAGCTCCGGTTATCCAATGCAGCTTCAACACGGGAAGCGGCCAAGACCACCAGGATCACCGTCGACAGAGACATTAGGAACCGCGGGGAGACCAAAAACTTAACGGAGAAAATGGCATCAGACCTTATCCTGCTCATATCTCGGTTTATCCTTTGTTTCTTCGTAATAGGCTTCAACGCCGACATCTTTCATCCCGTCATTCATTATCAGCCATCTTCCGCGTAGATCGGGACACAAAATTCAAAACACTTTCACATAGTACTGCACCCGGGTTTTATCTGTTTTTACCTTGATCCTTAAATTGTTTCGTAGCCTTGCTAATGCTCTTCCATCGTGATTTCTCGACTGCGCTTGGCTTCATTGTACGCCTGCGGGCCAAATATTCATATTCATTCTTCAGTTTCAAATAGCTTTCGAAACGTTCGGCGGAAAGAGCATTCGTCTTCAAAGCTTCCCGCACGGCACATCCGGGTTCGTTCTCATGATTACAGTCACGAAACTTACAAGACACTGCCAATTGTTCAATATCGTCAAATACCTGCCTCAATCCTTCATCATCGCCCCAGACTTGTAGTTCGCGCATGCCGGGAGTGTCGATTACCATACCACCGCCCGGCAGGATAATCAACTCTCGATGGGTGGTGGTATGCCGTCCCTTGCTCCCGGCTTCATTCACCTTGTTGACTTTCATGTATTCGGAACCAAGAAGTGAATTGATTATCGTAGATTTTCCAACTCCGGACGATCCCAAAAAGGCCACGGTCCGCCCTTCCTTGATATATTTTTCCAGTATGTCGATACCTTTGCTTTCGGTCGCGCTGATAGCCAACACATCCGTTCCGATAGCAATCGACTCGACCTCGCTCTTACGTGCTTCATATTCAGGGCAAAGATCGGTTTTGTTCAAAAGGATGACTGGGATTGTGCCACTATCCCAAGCGACCGAAAGATAACGTTCGATCCGCCGCAAATTATAGTTATCATCCAGACCCGTGACAATAAAGACGTTATCAATATTCGCGGCGATTACCTGTTCGTCCGTGACGGCACCAGCCACTTTCCGACCGAATCTATTCTTCCTGGGCAGCAAGGCATGTACGGCGCCTTTCTTTTCTTCCTCTCTTATTGCAGCCACCACCCAATCGCCGACGACAGGATATCCACTTTTTGCTTCGGTCTCGTACCTGAACTTTCCGGATAATTCGCACAAATACTCGCCGGCTTCACCGGTAGCCATATATATGTTTCGATTATCCCTCGTTACCCGCAAAGGAACAAAACCCTTACCCTCATAATATTTATAGGCCTCGCTGAAATGGGCGCTCCAACCTAATTTTTCTAAATCCATTGCTTTAATCCGTGAAATTCGTTCGGTCAAACAAACCAAAGTATTTACGACGCAGCCGTGACAGCCGAGGTTGCATCAGCAAGCGAGTGCGCAAATGTCCTTGTTATGCTGTAGCAGTATCACTCTGATTACTTTGATAGTGCTTTTATCGCCCCCCAAGTAGAGGGTTCAGTTGCGATGACAAAGGCTTCATGTGGAAACACAAACTTATGGCCCGTTACTACATGCACTGCATGATATACTCCACAATCAGCTACAATTGGTTCCTGCTCAAAACTTGTAGGGCTTGTGATAACAGAAAGTATCACCGGATCCGAACCAGACACGATGTCTTCCAACGCCATGACAGTGAAATGACCGAAAAATAAATAATCTCGACCAACACCGTGACATCTATTGAACACAATAGCTATACCATTTCGAATATCACCCATATGATCCACAACAATGTGAGGATAAAGTGTGGCTGCGCCGGTTGTGATAAGGTAATCTGCTTCCCAAAACACTCGGAATTCAACTCCACATATTCCATCTGGTCCTTGCCCATTATTTGAAGAATATGCAATATATATATCCTTCATGGCCTGATCTTCAATATCACTTGAAATGCCATAGCTAGTTGAGTCTGCAAACAAGTATATACCACCTTGTGAAAATGCAGGACTCGAGAAAAAGACTAGCACAAAGACAACAACTGCAATTCGTCTCATGATGATCTCTCCCCCTTTTTAGTTGATAGTGACTACCCTATTTCCGACCGCATAACGCTGTGAGAATTTCAGGCAACTTTGAGTACTGGGCCTCCTGTACTCCATCCTGGCACTGTAAGACTGCATTCCAATTTGGTATTCTTGGTAAACGATACTAATTCAAACATCATCGTTACAACATCTGAAGATTCTGTAACTAATAAAGATTCGCCCGATATCCTGTTCGTTGGATATTCTTCTTGATAACGAGATGCCGGCATGAGAAAAAGTAAACATAGAATCAGAGAAATAATAAGAAGTTTCCCCATATCCCCTACTTAATTATGCCTCGATTTAGAATATTATACGTCAGGAGTTTAAACGCAATAGCATTTTACATTCCAAGCGCTTGCGACGTTGACGCCGGCTAGTTTATAAGATTCTCTCTAACACCTCAGATCGAGGGGGCCGTGACTGCCGAGGCTGTGCCAGCAGCCGGGCGTGAAAAAACCTCTGTTGTTCGTCTCCATGCAAGCAATAATTTTCTTTTAAAGCAGATATGTATAAATATTCTTCTCATCTTTACTCTAACCTGTACTCTTCCGGCGAACAAATAAGCCACCCTTGCTTATATCCATATTTACAGACTTCTACAGTTTTATCGTCTTTCTCAACGAAGAACAGTAAATGTGATCAACCTGATATAATTTGAAACCTTCGCTTTCAGGGTATCTCCCGCATACTATAAATAAATTATTGTTGCTCATAATCTCACTAAAGCAGTGCTTTATTCACTCGTTGATCAGTTTGATTTAGCATGGGCGTTATTTTTTATCCCGTCCTGATATGACAGAGCTAAAAACTTTGCTAACCGGCCTCGAAACCCACCTGGCCAGCAACCTGGCCTTGAAACGGGGGCTTACCATAAGGTTGAGCCCTAAATCAATACACTGCTGGCAGTGGCAGCGAGAATTACGGATTGCGAGCCGAATTTTTTTGGCCTTTCCGGACACGAGAAGAGCCGGCAGGTTGTAATCATAGTCTCTCACGTTTCCGATTAGCCACTTGTCGAGGTCTTCCGCCTCGGGGTAACCCAGTTTTTCACAGGGATACACCGAACCTTCCGGTGCGATGACAACACGAAGCTTTCCTGCCTGGCATGGCACTTGATAATGCGGTGCATCGTAATAGTCAGCCTGGTACTCGCGTATCAGGTTTCGATATGTCTCGAGCAGCGCATTCTCCCTGCTCTGTCCTGTCATATAGCGGTTGACAAGTTGCCTAAATGCGGCAACGTCAGGTGTTGGCCGATAATCGTCATGCTCGCGTACCAGTCCCAAGCTGATGTCATCAACGCAAAGCTCCTCTACCGCTACCCGTAACAGACCTTCCGTCTCCTGGTTTAATTTGGACCCCACAGTCACCAATGCCACAAGCGTGACGTTATCGAAACGACTTGCCGCTTCGCTGATTCTCCTCGCGTTACTCAGCCATTTATCATAATCATAATTCACGCCGACAAAATCAGCATACTCTCGACCTAATGCATTCATCGATAAGTGCAATCTGTAACGTC
>CAZPAH010000104.1:0-4029 GCA_964584495.1 uncultured bacterium
TCATCAATGATCAGTATTTTTCCTCTTTTTTTCATCTCCCAATCGAAGTGGGCGATCGTCTTGGGAACGGTTCCCAGAACCGGCACCTTGAGCGTTCTTTGAACTTCATCTATCGTTCTGAACGAATCGTCGGTGTACTCCGTTATCAGAATAGTTCCGCCGCCGCAGGCCACGCCGAATATCAAAGCCATAAAAACGATTTTTACCTTATCGGGCTTGACGGGAATAAGCGGTTTCTCCGCCTTTTCGACAACGGTGATCGTAACTCCCAGGTTGGTCGATTGGACCGCCTCGGTGATTTGCGTGGATGTCTTCGACTGCAGGAAGGCCTCGTATATCGCCCTGTTCGTCTCGAGCTCGTGGTTCAGTCTGTTCCTCTCCCTCTCGAGCTGCGGCCTTCCCTGCACATTTTCCCTGAATCTCTCTATATAAGCGTCGATCATTTTTTCACGTGATTTGTAATGATCCACCAGATACCGGTAATAGAAATACTCCGTTATCAGAGGCCTGATATCGGCCGAGAACTCGCCGTACTCTTCCTGGACTATCTCCGAGATTCTTCTGCGCATTTCCACCCATAACGGATTGGAGGCCGGATCCGATTCGACCACCGGCTCGTCTCCCGATATCTCCGAAAGAAAAACCTCGTCGCTCTGGGCGATCAACTGCTCCTCCAGGTTGGATATCGACGCATCCCTGGATATCTTCTCCGTCGACGGTATGAGATCGAATATCTGCAGCAGCCTTTCCCTCACTCCCCTGAGCGCTATCTCGCTGCTTCCGACCTTCGCCGCCAGCGTTCTCTTCCTTGCTTCTGCTATGTGCACGTTCGCCGAGTTCACGGGGTTGGTTTCCACATCAGTGGCCGCCAGCTCTCTCTGGACTCTCGACAGCTCCTTCTCCGAAGCTTCGAGTTTCTCCTTGTAGATGGCGAGTTGCTCGTCGCTGAACGCCCCCGCCTGCCGCAACCCCTGAAGCTTGGCCTGCTGGGTGACCTCGATGTACTTGTCCGTTATCATCGCCGCAAGCCTGTAGGCGTTTCCCGGCGATGTATCGTAAACATTAATCCTGTAGAATCCCGGCATCGTCGTCTGCACTTCTATCTTGTCCTTCAGCAATCCGACGAAATGCCGCATTACCATCTCTTGAGCGGAGAGACCCGTAAGATTGTTGCCGGCATTGGCGATCATCTGCTTCGCCTCGTAAGAATTCTGCATGTGGAGCTCGCGGACGATCATCTCGAGAAATGTCCGGCTCTTCAATCTAGCCTCTATCATGGCCCTGTATTGTTGACTTCTGTCCCTCTGCCTTTCCTCGAGGGGCGCGAGGTACCGTCCCATCGTCTGCGAGAGTATGTTCCTCTCCTCCACCGAGACGAGGGATGAGGCCATGTAGATCGGCGTAAGGTTCTTCGCGCCTATATAAGATATTATTAGAGAAAGCACCACCGGGACCACCAGGTAATACTTTTTTCTCCAAAGAATCTTCCAGTAGAGAGCCAGGTCTATCTTCGGTTCCTCTTCAGGGACGTACTTGCGGACCTTTTCCAAACCTCTCTCCCTTCCTTACCGCGTCAGTACGGCCAGCAGGGTCGCGGTAGCGGTGATCATACCGACCAGAACTCCCGGATCCCTGAAAATCGAGCTGAAGAAATTACCGCTCCGTGGCAGATTGACGGTGTCGTCGGGAAGTATCAACGGATTCTGGCGGGAATCCCCGTTCTCCAGATATTTACTGAAATCGATCTGCATCGTCAGTGTCGCGCCTTCCGGCAGCCGCCGGATTATCCTTAAATTCTTGAGGTCGGCGTTGTTCAGCGGTCCACCGGCGGAAAGAACGGCATCGACAAGCTTCTTATCATCCCCGAGCATATATGAACCTGGACGTAGAACCGCCCCCATAACCTTTACCGATCCCGATCCCGCATACTGCGCCGCCGCCTCGGGCACTATCACCGTGTCTCCCGGCTTGAGCAGCGGAAGGGATTCAAGGTCTCCGGTCTCTATAGCCTGCTGAAGATTCACTATAAATGTTCTTCTGCCCCCGCTCTCCGCCCGGATTACCCTTACCGCCTCGAGTGTCGCGGTTGGAAGCGCTCCCCCCGCCTCCCGCACCGCCTCCCAGATGCTTGGAGAAATCTCGAATTCGTATTTTCCCGGCTCCAGGACCGCGCCATGAACGTATACCTGCCGGCGGGCGACCTCTCCGGTAAGGGTCAAGGTAACGCTATTCACGCTCGGATAGATGTCTTTCAATCTTCCGAGTATCAGGCCTTCCGCCTCGCTCAGAAGCAGCCCCGCGATGGTTACATCACCTATCAGCGGTATCTGAACCTGCCCCCGCTCGTCGATAACGAGCTCGCGTCCCAGCTCCTGCCTTTGAGGCACCGCCAGCTCCAGCCTGTCTCCCCGCCGAAGCCGTGTACTCTGGGCGCCGGCATCAGAAGTCACGAGAAGTCCGGCGGCAAGAAAGACAAGAAACACAGCCAGAAACAATCTGTGATTTTTGATTTTCATCGCCTCCTTCAATTGAACCTCTGAAAGTATCCGTTTTTTACAGCTCCACTGTAAAGAAAAAAGGGTGACTTTACCGGTCGCCGATACGCGATCTGTACCATTGAACCGTCTTCTCGAGACCCTCGCCGAACGGTACGGCCACCGAATACCCGAAAAGCTCCCGCGAAAGGGAGATATCGGCTTGCGATTCCTTTACATCACCCGGCCTCGGATCGTCGTAGACGGGCTCCACGCTGGAACCGGTCAGTTTTCTCAGATGGTTGAAAAGCTCGTTCAACGTGTACTTCTCGCCGCACGCTACATTGACCGCCTGACCGGCTGCGTTCTGGCAATCCGCGGCGAGAATGTTCGCATTCACGACGTTCTCGACATACGTAAAATCCCGGCTCTGCTCCCCGTCGCCGAAGATCGTCGGCCTCTCTCCTCTCAGTAGATGAGTCACGAATATCGGTATAACGGCCGCGTACTGGGACTTGGGATCCTGTCTGGGACCGAAAACGTTAAAATATCTAATGCTTATCGTAGGCAGCCCGTATACTTCCGAATATACGGAGCAGTAATGCTCTCCGACCAGTTTGCTGACTGCGTATGGAGAGAGGGGACGAGGAAGCATGTCCTCCCTTTTTGGCAGTATCTCGGTGTCGCCGTAGGCGGAGGATGAAGCCGCGTATACAAGGCTCTTCACGCCGGCATGCCTCGATTCTTCCAGTACGGTAAGGGTACCTCCCACGTTGACTTCGTTGACGAGCACCGGATCGTCTATGGAACGTGGGACCGACGCCAGGGCTGCTTGGTGGAGAACATGATCGACACCTTCGAGAGCGCTTCTCACCTCCGCCGAATTCCTGATGTCCCCCCTGATGAATTCCACCTCGGACCGGAAATGCTCTATATTCTCTTCGTTACCGGTGGATAGATTGTCGAAAACGACGACCTCTTCCCCGCGTTTGACAAGAGCTTCGGCGATATTGGATCCGATGAATCCGGCTCCCCCAGTGACCAGATATCTCGACATCTCTCCTCCGTTTCGGATTTCTCGGCGACCTAGAGTCTCACTATATTGTCGCTCTTGAAGTTCTTCAGCACATTTCTGGAATCAAATATCAAGGGACAGTTATCGACAAGCATCTTGTAATCGACATTCGAATGTCCCGTCACGATAATCGTGCAGTCGATCTTGCCGAGGGTCTCTTTATCGAATTCGCATTTCTCAACACGTTCCATATCGTTCTCCAGCTTATCGACGAAGGGATCGTACCAGCATACAAGTACCCCCTTCTGAACTAGAAGTCTTATTATATCATACGCGGGTGATTCCCTCGTATCGTCTATATCGTTTTTATAAGAGACGCCCATCACGAGGATCCGGGACCCGTTGAGGCATTTCTTCCGGAGGTTCATCGCTTCCGAGACCCTTATGACTACATGCGAAGGCATGTCCCCGTTGATCATTCCGGCAAGCTCTATGAAACGCGCATCGAAACCGCTCTGCTTCGCCTTCCAAGAGAGGTAG
>CAZPAH010000104.1:4039-10235 GCA_964584495.1 uncultured bacterium
GAACCTTTAATGCTCTTCTTCCGCTGGTTTAAAATCCGGCCGATCCGCTCCACCACGTATTCCGGCATGTGCGAGTTGATCTCGCCCGCCAGCTCGATGAAGCGGGCGTAGTAATTCAGCGATTTCAATTTCCAGGAGAGATAATGCGGATCGATCGGGATGCAGTGACCTCCCAATCCCGGTCCGGGATAGAACGGCATGAATCCAAAGGGCTTCGTCGCTGCGGCATCGATCACTTCCCACACGTTTATTCCCATTTTGTTGCACATCAGTGCAATCTCGTTCACTAGCCCTATATTTACGCTCCTGAACGTGTTCTCGAGAAGTTTCACGCTTTCGGCGACCCTCGACGAGCCGACCGGCACCGGCTTCATCCCCGCCGCCTCGTACAGCATTACCGCCAGTTCGGTGCACTCGGGAGTCACGCCTCCCACCACCTTTGGTATATTCTTGGTCGTGAATCTCTTGTTCCCGGGATCGACACGTTCCGGTGAGAATGCCAGATAAAAATCCTTTCCGACCTTGAGTCCGCTTTCCTCCAGAATCGGCAGCATGACTTCCTCGGTGGTTCCCGGGTATGTCGTGCTTTCCAGAATGATCAACTGGCCTTTATGCAGGTATTTCCTGATTTCCTTCAACGCAGCCACGATATATGAGATATCCGGATCCTTCGTCTTTCTGAGCGGCGTGGGAACCGCGATGTTGATCGTATCGCTCTCCCCGAGGATCGAGAAATCGGCGGTCGCCCGAAGCTTTCCGCTCTCCACGACCTTAGCGAGTTCATCGCTGGTTATGTCGCCGATGTAGCTTTTCCCCGAATTCACCTTATCGACCTTCGCCGGATCGATATCTATTCCAACCGTGGATAGGCCTGCCTTGGCAAATTCTACGGCAAGAGGAAGTCCGACGTACCCCAATCCTATGATCGATTGAGCCGCGCTCCCGTTCTTCAGTTTAAGCCTGAGTTCCAACTCGCCCCCCTTTCAGAGCCTACGATCTTTCCTAGAATGTAACAATCGCTCGAAAGTATTAAAGAATTCAAGCTCTTTCTGAGTGATTCATCCAGCGGTAGCTCTTTATATTGTTCTTTCCCGCAGCCTTCGCCCTGTAAAGCGCCGCGTCGGCCCTCTCGATAAGCTGCTCGACCTCGGAAGCATCCTCTGGGAAAATGGCGATGCCCAGGCTGCATGTTAGCAGCGCCTGGTTGTTACCGTCGAATTTGAATCGCCTGATCGCCTCGAGAACCCTCTGCCCCAGCACAACGGCGCCGTCGAGCCCCGTCTGTGGCAGGAGCAATCCGAATTCATCTCCACCGTACTTTGCCACAATATCTATGTCGCGGCAGTTCTTGACCAGTATCGCCGCGATATCGGTAAGGGCCCTGCTTCCCGACAGATGCCCGTTCCTGTCGTTGTACTCCTTGAGATTGTCGACATCGAGCATCAAGAATGAAAAGTGATTATCGAACCTTCTGGCCCTCTTGATTTCCAGCCCCATCGATCTGACGAGATAGCGGTAATTGTAAACGCCTGTAAGACCGTCTGTTATAGACTCCGTTTCCAGCTTCTTATAGAGGAGGTAATTTTCGAAAGCGATCGCAGCCTGGTTGGCCATTATCGTCAGCAGGTGTATATCCTCCTCCGAGAACTGGCTTTTCGTCGAGTCGTTTATCGCGATGATTATCCCGAAGAGTGAGCTTTTGGCCATAAGCGGAGCGGAGATCACCATCTCGTTCTGCTCTTCGCCGGGAAGACACTCGGTCGCGAGAACCGAGAGATCGAGCGCGAATACTCCGCTGGCGGTCCTCGTCTCCACCTCGCGGTGAAGCCAGTTGAGGATTCCCGGGGACTCCGGCATCTCCTCCACCGATATCTTTCTTCCCCTCTCCTGGATCTCGCCCGAGTACTTTATCACCTTCTTATTTTCCAGGAATATCAGATATACCTTGTCGGCCGGTAGAACATCTAAAGCGTTATTTACTATCTTGTTGAATATTACCCTGTTATCCCGGCCCAAGCTTATAAGGCTTGTTATCTCCGAGAAGGTCTGGATAAGAAGATCTTTTTCGTCAATTATTCTTGGCATGGCCTTCCACCGTCAGATAGATCATAGCAGGTCGAAAAGCTGCAAAAGATATGCCATGCAATTACAGGGAGTTACAATAGATCAAACATTTCCGGCGGAAAGATTCACAATCCCCGAGCGGTCTACTCTCGAGAGCTCGAATTCTCTTTGGACAATGCGCGTATCTCTTTGATATTCTTATAAATATAGAATGCCAGGATTGCAGCGAATGCCGCCACCAGTGCAGGCACCGAATTCCTGACAACGAAACCGCCGTCCTCGAATCTGTAGTGGAAAAGCTTGATGGTTACAGAGAAGAGTATGCAGAGGAAGACGAATAGGATAATTTTTACTACAAGTACCGACACGGCTGCGTATAAATACTCCCTCTGCCTCTTTCTCGACTCCCTGATCGCCGATTTGAAGCGCCTGCGGTTCGGCTGTCTTATCTTGAGAACCATATCGGGCCCGCCCCCTACAATTCGTCGAAATCGGCATCGTCGATCGTCTGATCGGTCAGGTTTTTAAGATCGAGATCCGATCCGTTTCGCCCGCCTTTGACGGTCCCTGATTTTTTGCGGTCGCCCCCCCGGAACCATCCTCCGATGATCTTGAGAAGATAATAAACCAGCGCAACCGCCAGAAGAAACCTTAGAAACGACATAGCCACACTTCCGGATCCGGACGTCCGCCTAGTTGACGATGGCGAACCTCCCAGTGTACTTTTCTTCCCCGCCCCCCTCGTTTACGACCTTGACCCTGTAAAGGTATATACCCGCCGCGGGCTCTTCCGTGCCCGGAAAAAGCTCACCGCAGGAATGGCAGCTGTACCCAGGTGAAAGCGGCTTTCCGTAGGAGGCCCCTAAAAATCCGACGGCGACAGATTCTCCTTCAATGGTGAATATCTCGATTACGAGGTTCGCCTCGCCAGAGAGGTTCAGACAGAACCGGGAGTCTCTGAAGGAACCGTTGATCGGATTCGGCCTGAAATGATGACTCTTCACGGTTGCGCCGCCTCCACCCTCCACGACAAACGAGATCGAGGCGGAATTGTTCGCCTCCGATTCCTGAATTCCCGCGACATCGACGCGCGCCGTCAAGAGGTTCTCGCCGCCGTAGGAGGCGTCCAGCTCCAGGGGAATCTCGACATCAACGCTTCTCATGGGCAGCGGACGGGAAATGTAGCTCGAAAATACCGTTCTTGTGCCCCCGCTGTTCGTCAGCCGGACATCGAGATAAACCGATGTTCCGCCCGGCATCACCTCTCCGCTGAGATTCCTGACCCTGATCCATGGGGACATCGAGATACCGGTCTCGAAGATCCTGTCATCCTGCACCCTTCCGTCCACCAGCAGAAGCATATCAGATTCCAACATGGAGATTTCGACAGAGCATGTGTCTATATGCTCGAAAAAGCCCAGAACAATATCGAGTATCCTTCCCGTCTGCTCGATATCGACCCGCGCCGGTAGATCCCACACCGTGTGGTACCACGGATATATGATATTGCCGAACCTTTCTCCAAGCGGCTCCGCGAAGGTCACCGCCGGTATCCTTCCCTCCTCGCGTTCCCAAAAGGAGGCATGATCCCAGTTCGAGGGCCCCGGTTTTATCACCGTCACGGGCAGGTCTGGATCGATCCAGGCGGCGGCATCCGCCAAGACCTCGGCAAGCCATCCGGACCGCATATTCGACATTATCGATGTCCCGGTACCTTCATCGGAATATCCGAGCATATCGGCGTTTATGACGCCGATTATCTCCTGGGCGCACGCGAGGTTGCATTTCTCCACGAAATCGATGCTGCCGAGCCTTCCGAGCTCCTCCCCGGAGAAAAGAACGAATTCGACATCAAAAGGCAGGTCATGCCCGGCCAGAATCCGCGCCGCTTCCATGACCGCCGCGACGCCGGTCGCGTTATCGTTGGCTCCCGGTGCCGGCCAATCCTGCCAATGGTACCACCAGTCATCCGTTCTCGAACCTATCGCATCGTAGTGAGCCGTCATCAATATCACGCCGTAGGAAGCCGACGAGGCATCGATCCGTCCCACGATATTCTCAGCCGTAAAGGTACTGTCGTAATATCCTCCCCCCTCAAGGTCGAAGCGGTAGTCGACGTTAAAGCTGTCCCTGGTGACCGGTGATCCAGTATACCTCTCCAGCCTTGCGGACAGCGAATCCGCCATCTCCCCTATTTCCATCTCTCTGAATGTGAAACGGCTCCTCGACTGTGACGTTGCGGGATCTATCGACAGGAACTCCACCATCGATTCCAGCGAATCCCTGTTTGCTGCCATCACGACCGGTAACGCCCGCACTTTCCGGCCCTCCTGGCGGCCGGCCGGTCTCCCTTCGGCGGTTCCGCTTCCTACGGTCCCTGCAGTGAAGCATGAAATGCAGAAGGAGATCAATAGCAGGAGCGATCTTTTCAACGTAGACTCCTTTTCTAATGCCCCGCGTTCCGGTCGCAACCGGAACGCGGGGCCGATGGCACGCCCGAGAGGATTCGAACCTCCGACACCCAGCTCCGGAGGCTGGTGCTCTATCCAGCTGAGCTACGGGCGCTCTTACCGTTTTTCAGAAGCTCGGCCGCCAGCTTTTCCTGATATATTCCGCTTCCTCCAAGCATCCTTGCAATCTCGGCCTTTCTTTCCTGCCCTGAGATAATGGAAGCCGAGGTGGCGGTTCTGCCCTTCCTGACCCCCTTGCTGATCAAAATATGCGTGCTCGCCGCGGCGGCAACCTGGGCGAGGTGAGTTATCGCGATTATCTGGTACCTTCGGGAAAGATCCGCCAGGTTTCCCGCCATCACCACTCCGAGATCGGCTCCGAGGCCGGAATCCACCTCGTCGAAGATCAGGGTCGAAACGCCCTTCTCCCGCACGAGAAGCTTCTTCAGGACAAGGGTGATCCTAGAAAGCTCGCCGCCGGAGGCGACATCGACAAGGGGATGGATATCTTCACCGACATTCGTCCTTATCATGAACTCGACCCTGTCCCGGCCCCCGGGTGGTAAATCTAGCTCATTACTCTCGTCGTTAAAAGCATTTATTTCGAGCTGCTCGACGAGCGTGCTGAACAAGGCGCCCTTCATTCCGAGGAGTTGGAGCTCGGCCGTTACCTCGCTGTCTATGAGCCCCGCCGTCTCCCGCCTCTTCCCGCTCAAGCTCTCGAGAAGCGGAATGAGCCTGTCCCTGAGGCCGGCGAGTTTGCGCCTCGCTTCGATTATCTCATCGGATCCGTTCTCGAGCCCGTCCAGGATCGCCCGAAGCTCCTCCCTTTTAGCAAGAAGCCCGTCGCCGTTCAGTCCATACTTGCGTGAGGCCTGTTGCAGGGCAGCGATCCTGTGCTGAAGCATCTCGAGATCCTCGGGGGAATCGTCATCGATAGACGACGATCGCTCGATTTCACGGGCAAGGTCCTGGACCGATATGCGTATCTCGCCTAGCGTCCGGGCCGCTTCCATCAATGCCGGATCGAGATCCGAGATCTCAGCGAGCGCCCTCTCCGATCCCGAAAGCCTGTCTATCGCCGATCCTTCTCCTTCCGAAAGCAGATACTTCGCCTCCTCGATCGCCGATCTGTACTTGTGTATATTCTTGAGCTTGTTTATCCTCCCAGACAGGCTCTCTTCGAGGCCCACCTCCAGCTCCAGGGCCTCCAGCTCTTTAAGCTGAAACTCGAAATACCCCTTCTGCTTCAGGTTTTCGCTCTCTTTCCTCTTCAGGTGGTGAAGCTCCTGCCACAGCTGCCTAAACTCGAGTATCGCCTCCGAGCATTTTTCAAGCAGATCGCCGTAGCGGCCCCTCGCATCGAGATAGCGCATATGATTTCCGGGATCCAGCAGCTCCTGCTGTCGGTGCTGTCCGTGAAGCTCGAGGAGGGATGAGGTGAGATCTCTCGCGATGGTGTTGGAAGAAAGAATTCCATTTACCCAGATACGGCTCCTGCCGTCGGAGGTCAGTTCGCGCTTGATCGAAAGCAGATCCTCTCCCTTTTCCATGCCGACGGTTCGTTTTACCGGGGAGTCTCCCCGCAAGAGAAATAGTCCTTCGATGACGAGTTCGCCCGCATTCCTTCGGATGTACGATCTTTTGGCCCTGCTCCCCGACAGGAGATCGACGGCGGTGAG
>CAZPAH010000105.1:0-10114 GCA_964584495.1 uncultured bacterium
CCTCAGGTAGGACTCGAACCTACAACCCTTCGGTTAACAGCCGAATGCTCTACCAATTGAGCTACTGAGGAGCACTAAAATCTAATATATTACGGCGAATTCTCGCCTCACCGAGACATAATAATAGTCACCCCGGGCGGTCTTGTCAACGTACAAAACCGGCCCATTTTCACTCCTCCAGAATCCGTTCCAGCTCCCCGGCGATCAGCTCAACCGGCGAGATGACCGGAATTTTACTGGTTTCCCTGCCCTCTTTCCGGGCCTCCAGGACGAACCTCCGCCGGAGCATATCGATAAGCTGGATCTTGCAGACCGGGCAGGAGGTCGAGACTATATCGGCCCCCGCCGCCTCGATCGAGTCGATCTTTTTTCGGGCGATCTCCTGCGAAACGGCGGCATTGGTGAAGGTGAAGGAGCCCCCTCCACCGCAGCACCTGTCGGCCTCATCCATCTCGACATACTGGTATCCCGGGAGCGATTCGAGGAGCTTAACCGGCTGCCAGGAAACGCCCTGCCCCCTGTTCAGGTGGCAGGGGTGGTGATAGGTGACGATAGGGCGCGGGTCCTCCTTATTATCGACTGCCGTCTTCCCGCTCCCCCCGTGGGTCTCATCGACCGGCTCCCCCGAAAGAAGAGAGTCTAATCCCCTCGGCTGCTCCTCGAAACCGAGTAGCCCTGCAAGAAGCTCGTTCACATCCTTCACCCTTCCCTCGATATTCCTCCTGTAGAGGTCGGGGATCTCGATAAACTCCTCGTCCAGGAGCCCCTCGCCCTCGCTTCGAAGAAAAACCTCCGTCACGGGGTCCCAGATAATATCGAAGAAGGCGTCCTCGTGGATGCCGAACAGCTTCGGAAACTCCTCCCTAAGCATAAGTCCCCCGGAAGCGCAGGACGTAACTATCCAGTCGTATTCCTTGCCCGAAAAGCTCTCGATCGCCTTGGCGGCCGCTTTTCTCGCTCCCTCTATATCGCCCGCGTAATAGACGGGCGCGCCGCAGCATACCTGATCCGCCGGGACGAGCACATCGACTCCGGCGAGGTTCAGGACGCGAACCATATCCCGGGCCTCCTCCGGGAAGAAATGGTTGATCGCATGACCGATATATAGATAGACCCTCGTTCCCGCCTCCAGGTTCTTCTCCCTCGCCGACGAGAACCTCTCCAGAAACTCCTTAACTTTTTCCCCGTCATACATTCCGGAATCGAGCAGGGCCTGCCTTCCATCCCATCTGCCGGCCGTTGGAAGATCCTGGGCCTCGGAGGCGGGAAAGAACTCGGGATTGTTACCGATAAACGGCTTGCTGCGGGGCAGGGGGACGAAACGCTGCCTCGGCCACCCGAGAAGCGGGTAGAAAATGCTGAGAGGAGATTTTCCTCCTACTCCGTGAAGGGGGCTCCTGCCGGCCAGCCCTAAGGCCCTCATCGATCTGAACAGGATGTTGTCCATCCCGTCGAGTAGTTTCAGCGCGGCCCTCTTTACCCTGGGGATCCGGCCGGCGGCGGCCATTTCCTTCCTGACGGCCATGATTATATCATCCGCCCTCATCCCCGATGGGCAGTTCTCCTCGCATGTCCTGCACTGGAGGCAGAGATCGTAGATCTCGTTTATCCTTCCAAGATCGACATCCTCCCCGCGGAAGAAAGCCTCGGCCAGCTCCACCTTCCCCCTGGCCGACGCCCACTCCTCCTTCTTCACCTCGAAGACGGGGCAGACGGCCTTGCAGGCGCCGCAGCGGTTGCACCTTAGAAAATCGTTCGTGATGTCTCTCTTCTCGCGCTTCACCTGATCATTATCCCTTCGGGATCGAAAACGTGCAATATCCGCTTTTCCAGCTTTTCGAGGGTTTCCCTGTTTTCCCCGCCCCGGTTGTAAGCCTTAGGCAGGCCGGAAGATCCCGAAAACTCGAAACCCGCAGCAGCTGTGTCCATGCGTTTCTTTACAATATTCTTCCCATCCAACGATATCACTTCCACCCTTACTCTCGAGGGCGACCTTTTTCGATCCGCACCGGCATCTAGCGGCTTCAAGCGACCGGCCTCGAGTTCCCCCCTCCCCGCGAGGATGTTTATCCTTCCGGGATAGAAGCTCCTCCAACGAGGCAGCCCTGAATCGAGGGATTCCCCGCTTCCCAAATCGAACGAGACGAGTACCGCCTCCGCGCCGGCCCCCTCGCTCTTAAGCCGTCCCGCTATCAGTTTCTGCTTGAAGCCGTGCGCGTCGACCCCCGCCTTTTCGATCTTCACCCCCGCCTCTTTCGCTATCCACGAGGCGATCGAAATCATATCCTTCTCCCTCCCCGAGGAAGGATCGTGAAGCTCGAAGAGAAGGAAGGGCCTTCCGCTGAAATCGGAAAAATCCTCGAACAGCTCTATCGATACAGGCCTCATCTTTTCCTGGAGCTCAGCCGCGGCCGCGGCCAGGTCGTCTCTTTCCCCCCGTGCCGTCATAGTCACCCGCGTCGGGGGAAAGGGGTAGAGCCTTGTGGTGATAGCGGCGATCATACCGCACCTTCCGCCGGCGCCCGTCACGAATCCGGACAGCTCGTATCCTGTGACATCCTTCACCGAGCGAGACCCGGTCCGTATCGATTCTCCGGCGGGCGTGACTATCTCCAACGAGAGGATGCTCTCGCGAAGCCGGCCGAATCTCCCCTCGCGCCCCGATATCGAGCCATCCATCACGAGTCCGGCCATCGCCAGGCCCGCGCCCTCTACCCCGGGATCTGCGGCGAAGAAAAGCCTTTCACCCTCGACCTTCGCGCGAAAATCGGCGAAAAGGACCCCTCCGCCCGCAACAGAGAGGAGATTCTCCCTCGATATCTCCTCTATCCTGTTCATCTTCTCGTGGGAAACGACGGCAAGGACGCTTCCCTTCCCTTCGTTCCCGGAGAGAAGGGATTCGAGCTCCGTCACCCTTTCGACGTCAACGAGCTCCTCCCGGGCCGGTCCCCTGTAGAACGGGCTCTCCTCGGCCGCCACCCTTATATCGACTCCGCTCCTTTTGAGCCTCGAGCACCCCGCCAACACCATCGCCGCCCCTTCAGCGTCCCGAGGGGTGAACCTATATCCCTTTTCGCCCTTCAATCTATTCATAATAATTACCCGAGATACCGGAGAATAAGAGACAGGGTCACGATCGAGCCCAGCGTCGATGTCAGCACCCCGATCGTTACCAGCTTAGGACGGCAATCGAACTCGGTGGCGTAAACCACAATATTAACGGCGGTCGGCATCGACGATTCGACAATCACCACCTTACCGAAGAGCGAGTCGAAATGGAACAGCCTGGTCAGGAGCAGGGCGACTGCGAAGCCGCCGACGAGCTTGGTGACCCCGGAGGCGATTCCCACCGTGAGCTCCCTCCCCGCATCGGGAATATCGAATCCCTCAGCCTTCTCCTTCGTCACTATCTTCGCCAGCTGCATCCCTAGAAGGAGCAGCCCGAGCGGAATTGCCGATCGCCCTAGAAGCTCTATCATCTTCATGAAGGGCTCCGGCGGAAGATGGTCGAAATGGGAAAGGAGCTTCCCCAGGACCGTCGCGTATATGAGGGGAACCTTGAACACGGTCAACAGGGCGTCCAACGGTCTCTTTCTCCCCGCGTTGGCGATGAATATTCCGAGCGTCGACTGCACTATCGAGGAGCAGACGACGAACAGGGTCGCGTAGACCATCCCCTGCTCCCCGAACGCGAGCAGGCAGAACGGTATCCCGTAGAATCCGCTGTTGTTGAAGCTCGCGACAAGGGAGGTCGCGTTCCTCTCCACCCTGTCGCTCCCGGCCAGCCGCCCGGCCGCCTGGACCACTGCCAGTATCGTCACGGAATATATCACCACATACAGGAGCAGCTTCAATATGAGGGACATCGCCTCGTTAGAGCCGGCCGTGGTCATGAAGATAAGGGCCGGGGAGAATATGTAGATCTGGGAACGGGAGAAGACGTGCTCGTCCAGCCGTCCGAGCTTTCTCAGGAGAAAACCGAGCGCGATGACGAAAACGATCGGCCCGATGACGTTCGCTATTATCATTAAATGCGCCTTTTACGATCCTCCGGTCCTGGAGCAACCTTGTGAAAGATAGCACGCAACAAAGAATCGTCCAAGCCGATATCAGAAGAGCCGCCATTCCGGCGGCTCCTCCAAATGACGAAATATAGCGAGAGAGTCTTACTTAGCCTCTTCTTCGCCGCCCCCGGGCTGTTCCGGTTCTTCAGCCTTTTCGGCGGCGGCCGTCTCATCGGCGGGAGCTTCCCCGGCTGCCGCCTCTTCGGCCTTTTTCGCGGAGGCCTTCTTCTTTTCCTTAGCCGCGGCCTCTTTCGCCGCCTCGACCGGGCTCCTTGGTATATCGACCTTGTGGTAATTCTTCATCGGCTTTTTCTTCTTGCCGCGCGGCTTCTCGTCTTTTCCCAGCAATTCGAGTATCGCCGTTTCCGCGGCGTCTCCCTTGCGGGCTCCGACCTTCAGGACCCTCGTGTACCCTCCGGGCCTGTCGATATACCTCGGCGCTATATCTTCGAATAGCTTCCTCAGAACACTCGAGTCCTGGACCGTCCTGGCCACATGCCGTCTGGCGGAAAGATCGCCCTTCCTCGCGAAGGTGATCATCCTCTCCGCCACCCTTCTCGCCTCTTTCGCTTTCGCCGTTGTCGTCGTTATACGCTCCTCGGCGAAAAGGGACGTCACCATGTTTCGCAGCATCGCCTTTCGGTGCGAAGCCGTTCTGTTCAGCTTCCTGTGGTCATGGTTGTGCCTCATTACTTCTTCTCCTCTGATTCCGTTGCAGCGGCGCCCAGGGTGGCGTTGATGTCCATCCCCAGGTGCAGTTTCATCCCTTCGAGAATATCCGTGATCTCCTTGAGGCTCTTCCGACCGAAGTTACGGTATTTCAGCATGTCGCTCTCGCTCTTGAAAACGAGCTCGCCGAGCGTCTTGATGTTGGCGGCCTTGAGACAGTTCGAGGAACGCACCGAAAGTTCCAGCTCGTCGACGCTCCGGTTGAGAAGCTCCCTCATCTTTTCCTGCTCCTCGTTCACTACTTCGTCTTCTTCCTCGGCGGGCTCTTCCTCGAAATGTATGAAGAGGAGCATATGATCCTTCAGAATCTTCGAGCTGTAGCCGAGCGCGTCGTCTGGAGTCACGCTTCCGTTGGTGAAGATCTCTAGCGTTAGGGAGTCGTAATCGGTTCTCTGCCCCACCCTGGTATCCTTTACCGTGTAATTGACCTTTGTGACGGGGCTGAAATTCGAATCTATCGGGATGAGCCCAATACCGAAAGTCTCTAGATCGTGACTCTCGGCCGGCACGTATCCGCGGCCGTGCCCTATGAGGATCTCCATCTTGAACTTGACCTTCTCCGTACAGGTCGCTAGTACGAGATCCTTGTTCAAAATATCTATCTCGGGGTCCTCGTTGATCTCTCCGGCCGTCACCTCGCCCTTCTTGTTGACGTCGAGCGTCAGAAACTTGGGCTCATCGCAGTGCATCACGACAATCAGCTGCTTCAGGTTGAGAACGATATCCGTCACATCTTCCTTCACGCCCTTGATCGAGCTGAATTCGTGCAGCACCTTGTCGATCTTGACCGCCGTGACGGCAGCCCCCTGTATAGACGACAGAAGGGTCCGCCGCAGCGCGTTCCCGATAGTATTGCCGAATCCCCGCTCTAGCGGTTCGACTTTGAAACTCGCATATCCGGGAGCAGCGGTGGTTTCATCCATCACAATTTCTTTTGGCATCAAAAGGTTACGCCATTTCATTTACTCGATCCTCCTTGCGCGGCATCCTGACGACGTTCAAGGCATCCATCCGCCGGCCTGGGCCCTGTCTGGGGCGTGACGTCATACTACTTTGAGTAGAGCTCCACGATCAGATTCTCCTCGATCGGGATCGGGATAACATCCCTGGTCGGTTCCTCGACATAGGTTCCTTCCTTCTTGGTCACGTCGACCGAGATATAGGGAACGGTCCCACGGCTCCCGTAAGCCTTTAAAGATTCCTCGATCACGAGGAGATTCTTGCTTTTCTCGCGCGGAGATACCCGGTCTCCGGTTCCGAGCTGGTATGAAGGTATATTCACCTTCACGCCGTTGACCTCGAAGTGGTTATGAAGAATGAGCTGTCTCGCCGTGGCCCGCGACGGCGCGAATCCCATTCTGAAAACCATGTTGTCCAGGCGGCTTTCGAGCAGCCGGAGAAGATTTTCCCCCGTGACACCCTTCATCGCGGCGGCTTTCTTGAAGTAGTTGCGGAACTGCCTCTCGAGAACCTGATAGGTGCGGCGAAGCTTCTGCTTCTCCCTGAGCTGCAGCCTGTAGTTGCTTCTCCTGCTGTACCTCGCCCGTCCCTGCTCGCCGGGAGGATAGTTCCTCTTCTCGATCGCGCAGCGGTCCGAGTGACAGCGGTCCCCCTTGAGGAAGAGCTTGGTCCCTTCTCTCCTGCAAAGCTTGCATTTGGGACCCGTGTATCTCGCCATTTACTGTTACCTCCCTGGCTTTTTACGGCCATTCCTTATCTGATCTTTTCATAATTCTTTCGACAATATCGGCTTCGGATCCCGCGGCAAGCCGGCGGTCTCCGCTTCTACGACCTTATATTCTCCTACGTTTCTTGAGACGGACGCCGTTATGCGGGATCGGAGTGCAATCCTTTATCCCGGCCACTTCCAGCCCCGTGGCGCGCAACGATCTGATGGCGGCTTCCCTGCCGGGACCCGGGCCCTTTATCCATGCCTCAACCTTTTTCATCCCCAGCGCAAGGACCTCGCGGGCCACCATCTGCGCCGCCTGCTGCGCGGCGAACGGGGTGCTCTTCCTCGAACCCTTGTATCCGAGCTTTCCCGGGCTGCACCATGCGACCACGGCCCCTTCACGGTCCGTGATGGTGATGATAGTGTTATTGAAGGTCGACTTTACATGCGCGACCCCGTAAGCATCCAGCTTTTTAGCCTTCTTTTTCTTTGACCTCTGAGGACGGGCCAACGGAAAACCTCCCTTTAAACTCCACAATATCGCCCGGGCAACACCCGGATTTCATATACAGATTTATTTTCTCTTCTTCGAACCGGGACGGTGACGGGGACCTTTCCTCGTACGGGCATTCGTATGCGTGCGCTGTCCGTGCGCGGGCAGCCCGTGCCGGTGCCTCAGACCGCGGTATGCGCCTATATCCATGAGGCGTTTTATATTCATCGTAACTTCGGTCCGAAGAGAACCTTCCGTCTTGTACTCGTTCTCGATAATATCCCTTATCTTGACCGTCTGCTCCTCCGTCAGATCTTTCGTTTTCGTATCGTAAGGCACCTTGGCCTTTTCGAGGATCTTTCTGGCACTTGAGCGACCCAATCCGAAAATACGGGTCAATGCGATCTCGACATGCTTGTTGTCGGGTATATCGACTCCGACTATACGCGCCACTGGCGTTCTCCTTTCGTCATTCTATCCATGCCCTCAGCCCTGGCGCTGTTTGTGCTTGGGGTTCTTGCAGATCACGCGTAAAACACCCTTACGCCTTATGATTTTACAGCCGGGGCACATTTTCTTTACCGAGCTTCTTACTTTCATTACAAATCTTCCTTTTCACCTTCACCGGCCCTAACCGGCGATCCAGGGCAAATGCCGCATCCTGACCGGCTACGACGGGGGGTTCGGCCGGTCATTTATACCGGTAAGTAATCCGTCCCCTGCCGAGATCGTAAGGACTGAGCTCCAAGGCCACGCGGTCTCCCGGGAGGATCCTTATGAAATGCATCCTCATCTTTCCCGATACGTGTGCGAGAACAACATGCTTGTTCTCCAGCTCAACCCGGAACATCGCGTTTGGCAGCGCCTCGACGACAGTTCCTTCAACCGGTATTCCCTTTTGTTTTGCCATCCAGTTTTCTTTCGCCCCTCCCGTAGGACCGACCCGTTCTTCCGGCTGCTGCCGCTCGGCCGTCGGGCCTTATCTTGTCATTATCTCGGGGCCCTCCACGGTGACCGCCACCGTATCTTCGAAGTGGCAGGAAAGTTTCCCGTCCACCGTAACAAAGGTCCACTTGTCCTTCAGCGTCAGAACATCGCCCGTTCCGACATTCACCATCGGTTCAATCGCCAGGGTCATTCCCGGTTTCAATACCGGTCCCTTCCCGGGCGGACCGAAATTCGGAATCTGCGGCTCCTCGTGCATCTGCCGCCCTATCCCGTGACCGACCAGCGCGGTGACCACGGAATACCCGTTTCCTTCCGCATGCGTCTGAACCGCATGCGATATGTCGGAAAGATGGTTTCCCGGCCGGGCCTTGTCAATACCCCTGTCCAGGGATTCCATCGTCACTTCCATCAACCGCCGGGCCTCTTCCGATATCTCTCCCACGGCGTATGTGCGGGTCGCGTCGGAGTAAAAATCCTCCTTGAGGACCCCCATATCGATCCCGACTATGTCCCCCTCCTCTAGCTCCCGGGGACCCGGAATCCCATGGACGACCTGCTCGTTTATCGAGGCGCAGATGCTAGCGGGATACCCGTGATATCCCTTGAAGGCCGGCACCCCTCCACCGGATCTGATCAGCTCCTCCGCCACCCTGTCCAGCTCGGCCGTCGTCACCCCCGGCCGGACCAATTTTCCGATCTCGAGAAAGGTGTTTTTTAGAAGCTCCGCGCTGCGGCGCATGAGCTCCAGTTCCGGCTCGGTCTTTATAAATATCATTTTATCGCGCGGATCAATTCCGCCGTTATATCGTCTATCTCTCCGGATCCGTCAACCGTCGCAAGCCCCCCTCTTTCCTGGAAAAATTCCACGACGGGACGGGTCTGCTTTTCATAAATCTCCAGGCGCCGCCGAATCGTGCCTTCCTCGTCGTCGGGCCTCTTTACCAGTTCCCCACCGCACTTCTCGCAGCGGCTTTTTTCCCCGCCCGGCAGGTTCGACAGGTTGTAGACGGCCTTGCAGTTCTTGCATATCCTCCTGTCCAGCCCTCTTCGAACGACTATCTCCGGATCGACCTCTATCAGCAGAACCCGGTCTATACCGATTCCGCTTTCCTCCAGCATGCTCGAGAGCGCCTCGGCCTGCTCTATCGTTCTCGGGAAGCCGTCCAGTATCCAGCCCCTGTCGCCGAGCCCGGCGAGCTGCTCCCTTATAAGTCCCAGCATGATCTCGTCCGGCACCAAGAGCCCGCTCTTCATGAAACCCTCAGCCTTGCCACCAAGCTCCGTCTTCGCGGCAACCGCCTCCCTGAGCATATCTCCGGTGGAGAGATGCTCGAGATCCAGCTCCCGCGCTATCCTTGCCGCCTGAGTTCCCTTGCCCGCCCCGGGGGGCCCCAAAATTATCAGATGCAGACCTTTCACTTCGCCTGTAACCTTTCTAGCGCCTTCCTCTAAGCTTGCCCTTCTTCATGAATCCGTCGTAATGCCTCATAAGGAGATGCGTCTCTATCTGCTGCAGGGTGTCGAGCATGACGCCGACCACGATCAGCAGGCCGGTTCCGCCGAAAATAAACGGCAGGCCCGCCCTCCTGTAGAGGATATCGGGCAGAACCGCAATAAAAGCGAGGAATACGGCGCCGGGCAGCGTCACCCTCGTCAAAATCCTGTCTATATAGTCACTCGTCCTCTTGCCGGGGCGTATCCCGGGGATGAACCCTCCGTACTTCTGCATGTTGTCGGCGAGATCGACCGGGTTGAGGATGATAGCCGTATAAAAGTAGGTGAAGAAAATGATAATTATCGCGTAGAGAGACGTGTAGAGCCAGGAACCGGGAGATAGGAACGACTGCACGCCGCGTATGAACTCGTTCTGGAAAAAGGCGGCTATCGTGCTCGGGAACATCAAGATCGCCTGCGCGAAGATGATCGGGATCACGCCGGCCGTGTTGACCCGCAGAGGTATATACTGGGCCCGTCCCCCGTAAACCCTCCGCCCGACTATCCTTTTCGCGTACTGTACGGGAATCCTCCGCTGCCCCTGGGTTATCATGATGACTCCCGCGATAACAACCACCATGACTCCCAGTAGTATGATAAGCCTGAAGGGCGTAAGCTGTCCCAGCTTGATCGCGCGCCAGGTATTGAGAAAATCTGTCGGGTAACGGGCTATGATACCTATCATGATGATAAGCGATATGCCGTTACCGATCC
>CAZPAH010000106.1:0-9943 GCA_964584495.1 uncultured bacterium
ACTATAAGCGCCGCCGCGATCGGAACGGATGCCGTGGCGCAAACGTATACGGGGATCCCGAACAGCATCATCACGATCATGGAAACTATTCCACCGCCGAGCAGGGAGACGAAAAAATCATCGGGCACGACAGCCGCTATAAGCCCGGCGGCCAGTATTCCGATCGCCAGGGGCTTGCCTATATCACGGGGGAGCGTGCCGAATCCGTACATTAAAGCCCTGGCGAGCCGGCTCCCTTTGGCTTCGGGAGAACAACACTCTCCATGGCATGTTTCCGTTTCTGCGGTTCCAACCTCATCCCTGTCGAAAAGCGCGACGGCCGATCCGCCGATAATGCCGCTCGCAAAGGCGGCGAGAGGTCGGAAGACCGCGAATACCGGTCCCAGAAGGCTCAGAGTGACCATTATGCTGTCGATGCCGGTCTGCGGCGTGGAAATCAAGAACGATATTGCGGCCGCCTTTCCCGCCCCGTGCCTTCTAATGGAAGCCACCACGGGAATAACCCCGCACGAGCAGAGAGGAAGGGGCACTCCGAGAAGGGACGCCTTGACCACCTCTGCGATCCCTCCGGCTCCGAGGTGACGTTCCACCAGCTCGGGCTTTATATAGACCGACAGGAGCCCCGCAACGAGGAATCCGAAAATAAGGTACGGAGACATGGCCCTCAACGTTCCCCAGACCGCTATCGACAATTCAGTGATAAAGCCAGTCATTCTAACCGCCTACTCCCAACATTCTCATCATATCGTCCCTGTCCGCGTCTCTCCTTATACCGAGCCTCGTCAGGGCGAAATCGTATTTGACCGGGTCGTCGGGGGAGATCGTCCTGAACCATGAGGTGATCTCCCTCGCCGTTCCGAGTCCTGCCTGTTTCCTTTCCGTTATTCCCATCAACCGGGCGAACCTGTGCATGTGCACATCGAGTGGCACTATCAAGCTGGAGGCCGGAATAAGCTTCCAGCCCCCCGGATCCACACGGTCGCGCCTCACCATCCATCTCAAGAAAAGATTCAGCCTCTTGCATGCGCTCTTCCTGTATGGCGAAGGCATCAGGCAGGCGTAGCCGTTCGCCGGGCAGGAGATCATCTCATCTACGAAACGGGTCAGGGCCGGCACGATATCTCCATCCTCTCCGGAATACCCGGAGGCGAAACAGTTCTCGAGGGAACCGTATTTTCTCGACACTTCTTTCGCCCCTGCGAGGATTATCTCGAGATCCGCGAAAGACGCCCATCTATGCCTGAACCGGCCCAGCACCTTCTCGAGCTTTTTCGGACCCGTGCCTGCCAGAAACCGGTGTGGAGAATCTCCCATCGGCCGTAGTACGGTCTCGACGCTCGCCATTATCTGTTTTACCCCACCGAATGCGAGGGATGACGCTATCAACGCAACGATCTCCCGGTCACGGGGATCCTCGTAATCGTAAAGAAATACCAGAGGATCTGGATTAACGTATCTCTTCCAGTTATACCTCTCGTACAAGCGTTCGAGAGCCTCTCCCAGTTTCCGGTTATCCGTCACGTTAAGAGCCACCCCTGCGTTCCTCCTCGATGCACCTGGGACACACTCCCGAAAACTCCACTTTTTTCCCCACTAGGAGGTAACCTGTATCCTCGACCGCCTTGATATCGCATTCCGAAATTAAAGGAATATCCGGCAGATCATGGACATCGCCACACCTTACGCACCTGATATGATTGTGGGCGGATATCTCCCCATCGAACCTTTTAGGTGAATCGGCAAACTCGATCTTTGATATTAACCCCTCCCTGTTAAGCATTTCAAGGTTTCTATAGACCGTCCCGAGGCTTATGCGCGGAATAATCATCCGTACCCGCCCGTAAAGCTCGTCGGCTGTAGGGTGGTTCTTCGATTTTCTCAGCTCATCCAATATCAAGCGCCTCTGCCTTGTCATCCTTATGCGAGATGCCATAAATCACCTTCTTGCTAATAGTAACAATTATTATTATCAATAAAAGATGCAGACAAGTCAAGACCATTTTTGTACTCCTATCGATTTTCAGGAATTTTTCTACTTCTTCCGACTCCGATCCTTCGTTATCACCTATCGAGGTCGATTCAGGTTGGCGCCATCATCCCGTGGAGATTCATTTCGGAGGGAGTCATCGCGTTGTGGAAGTCGGTCCTGGAGTACCACCATGATAAGAACGGCCGATCATACCTTTACGTTATTCCTGACCACCGCCAGGGCAACATCTATACATTTTCCCAGTTCCGTCGGCGTATAAGGTTTGGCTATTGCGCCTTTGAATCCATACTCCTGGAAATTCTCGATAACAGGATCGGACGCATAACCGCTCGACACGATCGCCACCACCCCGGGATCCTCCTCGAGTAGCAGTCCGATCGCATCGAGTCCGTTCATCCCGTTGTTTACGTTCATGTCAAGTATTACAATGTCGTAGGGCACACCGTCCTCTCTTGCGGTTTTGTACTTCTCCACCGCTTCCTTTCCGTCGGTGGCGGTTCCAACCTCATAACCCATCCTGACAAGTATCCTCGATACGACATCAAGGATTATCTCCTCGTCATCCATTAGCAGGACGCGATTGGCCGGGACAGACGCCCTCGTTTCCCCATGACCTTCCGCCATAAGACAATCTCCTTGCTACGGGATCTTCACAAATGATCCTTCTCGGGATGGTTAGCTTCTAAAGGTGAACCACTTGCTCTAATAATATCGGAATTACCTTCTTTTGTCTACCCCCTAACTTCCCGATGGAGAGATGCCGCGATAAATGGGGGCTTTTTATTTTTTATTGACACGGTTTTTAAACCCCAATATATTGGGTCTTGCAAAAACGACATACTCTATATATAGGAATTTGCAGGGTCAGATGACCATATATTCGGGGACTGCGATAGAAGTCCCGCTGCCACCAGGCATTAAAGGTTTTCCAACAATTCACGGCTGATCGCCCGTTCCCCGCCGGAGCGGGACGGTGCCGCATTGGGAAAAATTCTGGAACTCGAAACCGGCAGGCGTTTTAAGCTTTCTTTATTTCGTTCTCCGGATTTCCGGCGTCAGCCCGACTGGATTCGATCGACTACTGAGAAGGAAGGATGATGACATGAATCTACCGACCGGGAAACGGCCCCTCTCGCCCCCCGGCACCGATTCAACTTTCTCGCATATCAGAAAGAGGGATGGAAGGATCGTTCCCTTCAATCCCGAAAAGATCTCTAAAGCTCTTCTCAAGGCGGGACGGGCGACCGGCGAGTTCTCAGAGGATATGGCCCGGACTTTATCCATCCGCGTTCTCGGCCTGGCCCAGATGACCCTCGACCCCAACGGCCCGGCCGTCGAGGAGGTGCAGGATGTTGTCGAGGAAGTCCTCCTCGCATCGCCTTTCAAGAAGACGGCGAAAGCGTACATCCTCTACAGGGACCAGCATGCGAGGATCAGGGAGATGGTCGAAAGGGCCGATCTCACCCTGATAGACAATTACCTAGAGAAGCTCGATTGGAAGGTCCGCGAAAACAGCAACATGGCCTATTCCCTCCAGGGCTTGAACAATTACATATCGAGTGAGGTAAGCCGGGTCTACTGGCTGAACAAGATATACACACCGGAGGTCCGGGAAGCACACACTTCAGGGGCGCTTCACATCCATGATCTCGGGCAGCTTTCGGTATACTGCGTCGGATGGGATCTCCAGGATCTTCTCCGCTCCGGTTTTCAGGGAGCAGCCGGGAAGGCGGAGAGCCTGCCGGCTAAGCACTTCAGGACGGCTCTCGGTCAGATCGTCAATTTCTTCTACACCCTGCAGGGAGAAGCGGCGGGAGCGCAGGCATTCTCCAACTTCGACACTCTTCTGGCCCCTTTCATCCGTTACGACGGGCTCGACTACGACGAGGTCAAGCAGGCCCTCCAGGAATTTGTCTTCAATGTCAATGTCCCTACAAGGGTGGGTTTCCAGACTCCGTTCACCAACCTGACGCTCGATCTTCAGCCCCCCCCGACCCTTGCCGGCGATGCCGTCATCATAGGCGGGAAAGCCCAAAAAGAAACTTACGGTGAGTTCCAGCAAGAGATGACACTGATGAACAAGGCCTTCCTCGAGGTCCTCTCCGCAGGAGACGCGAAGGGCAGGGTATTCACCTTTCCGATTCCGACATACAATATTACGAGGGATTTCGACTGGAACGCCCCAGGCCTGGAAAAACTCTGGGAAGTCACCGCGAAGTACGGGATCCCGTATTTCGCCAATTTCGTGAACTCCGACATGTCCCCCGACGATGCAAGATCTATGTGCTGCAGATTGAGACTCGATCTGAGATCACTGGAGAAACGGGGCGGGGGGCTTTTCGGAGCGAATCCGCTGACCGGCTCGATAGGAGTCGTTACGATCAACATGCCGAGGCTCGGTTACCTCTCGAGAAACGAGGCCGAATTCTTCAAGAGGCTCGACCACATGATGGAGATAGCGAGAACCAGCCTCGAAACGAAAAGAAAAGTCCTCGAGGGCTTCACGGCGAAGAATCTTTACCCCTACACCAAGTTCTACCTTCGGGGGGTCAAGGAAAGATACGACAGCTACTGGTTTAATCATTTCTCGACGATCGGACTGGTAGGGTTGAACGAGGCCTGCCTCAACCTCATGGGCAGGGATATAGGCTCGCTTGACGGATCATCCTTCGCCGCCGCCGTCCTAGAGCGGATGAGGGAGAAGCTAAAGATCTTCCAGGAGGAGACGGGCAATTTCTACAACCTTGAAGCTACCCCGGCGGAAGGGACCGCTTACCGCCTGGCCCGTATCGACAAGGTCCTCTATCCGGATATCCGCTGCTCGGGCGGCAGTGGAAAGGATGAAGGGGCCGAGCCCTTCTACACGAATTCGAGCCAGCTGCCCGTCAACTACAGCGATGACATTTTCGAGGTTCTCGATCTCCAGGACGAGCTTCAGACGAAATACACCGGCGGCACGGTGCTTCATATTTTTCTGGGAGAATGCGCGGCGGACCCACAGGCGGTGAAACGTTTCGTCAGGAAGGTATGCGACGGGTACCACATGCCCTATTTCACTATCTCCCCGACCTTCTCGATCTGCCCCGAGCACGGCTATATCAAGGGTGAGGAAAAAATTTGCCCGTCATGCAACGCGGTAACGGAAGTCTATTCCCGGGTGGTCGGGTACCTTAGGCCCATCGAGCAGTGGAACGAGGGCAAGCAGGCGGAATACTCGCTAAGAACGACATACGAGATCGGAGAGAATGTATGAGGGTCGGTGGATTCCAGAAACTGAGCCTAAGTGATTTTCCCGGCAGATGCTCCGCGATAGTGTTTACCCAGGGATGCAATTTCCTCTGTCCCTTCTGCCACAACGGCGCCCTGATCCCCACATCCCTCCACGCCCCGCCGGCCGTCGAGGAAGAGCGTATATTCTCATATCTCGAAAAGCGGTCCCGGATACTCGACGGGGTGGTGATCTCCGGAGGGGAACCGACGATACATGACGATCTTCCTCTGTTCGCAGGAAAGATCAGGTCTCTCGGTCTTCAGGTGAAGCTCGACACTAACGGAAGCAGGCCCGAGCTGCTCCGCTCCATGCTGGAAGACTCCCTTCTCGACTATATATCGATGGATATCAAGGCCCCCTTCTTCCTGTACGACCGCTTGTGCGGTATCCGGGCTCCTATCGGCGATCTGAAGGAAAGCATAGGGTTGATAGCGGGCAGCGGGATCGAGCACGATTTCAGAACGACCGTGGTGCCCACGCTTCTTTCGGGAGCCGATGTAACCGCCCTCAAATCCGTCATCCCGCCCGGATCGATCCACCGGATCCAGATCTTCCGGCCGGAGAACGCCTTCGACCCCGCCCTGCGGACCGAGGCCGCGGCAAAAATCCCCGGCCGGTTCGAATCCGCCGAAAGTTTCCGTTCGGCTTGACCGACGACACGTCCCGCCAGGCCTCAGCCGCCCGCAATAAAATAGAAGTGTTCGGCCGGCCGCTGCTGTGCTAACGTAAAGCAGGATGCCGGGCTTTCCGGCCGGAAATGCGAACCTGCCCGAACGGGGGCCGAGAGAATCGGAGGACATCAATGAAAAACTGCCACCTTTTCGAAGAATGGGGGATCTTCCACAAGGATTACGACAGTAAGGGAATCAAGTACAGCTTGGCCGATCACCTCGAATACTCCCTATCCAAGGATCAGTATACCTGTACGATGAGGGACCTTTACCTCTCACTGGCGCTCTCGGTCCGCGACCGGATAATAGAGCAATGGATACGAACCCAGCAGGTCTATTACGACAAGGACGTGAAACGGATCTACTATCTTTCGGCCGAGTACCTCATGGGCAGAGCCCTCGTAAACAACCTTATCAATACCGGAATGTACGACCAGACCTGCAAGGCCATGAAGGAGCTGAACCTCGACATCGAGGAGCTGATCGATCAGGAGCCTGACGCAGGCCTGGGAAACGGCGGCCTGGGACGCCTGGCCGCCTGCTTCCTCGACTCGATGGCGGCCCTGGAGCTGCCTTCCCACGGATACGGCATCAGGTACGAGTTCGGCATCTTCAAGCAGGCGCTCCGGGATTTCGGCCAGTACGAATTCCCAGATGCCTGGCTCAAATTCGGAAATCCCTGGGAGATCGAGCGGCCCGAATATTCGTTTCCCGTAAAGTTCTACGGAAGAACCGTAACCTCGAAATGGCCCGACGGCCGCCAAAAGACCGATTGGATAGACACCAGGAATATCCTGGGAGTGCCTTACGATACTCCCATTGCGGGTTACGACAACATCACGGTGAACACGCTCCGCCTATGGTCGTCGCGCGCCTCGCACGAGTTCAACCTCGATTATTTCCAGGATGGAGATTACCTGAAGGCCGTGGAGGAGAAGAATCTTTACGAGAATATATCGAAGGTCCTATAACCCAACGACAAAATCTACCAGGGAAAATAGCTTAGTCTGATGCAGCAGTATTTTTTCGTTTCCTGTTCCATCCAGGATATAGTGCGCAGGTACCTGGTCAACAACCTGACGTTCGACAAATTCCACGAAAAGGTCTCGATCCAGATGAACGACACCCATCCATCGATCGCCGTCGCCGAGCTCATGCGTAATTTTATCGACGAGCAGGGGCTCGAGTGGGGACCGGCATGGGAGATCACTAGAAGCTGCTGTGCCTACACGAACCATACGATCCTGTCCGAAGCGCTGGAGGAATGGCCCGAGCCGATGTTCGGCAAGCTCCTGCCGCGCCATCTCGAGATCATCAACGAAATCAACAGGCGTTTCCTCGAGGAGGTGGCGGCGGCCAAGCCGGGTGACGCGGACAGAATGCAGCGCATGTCGATAATCAGGGAGGGTAGCCCTAAAAAGGTTCGCATGGCGCACCTCGCGATAGTGGGTTCCCATTCCGTAAACGGTGTCGCCGAACTCCATACGCGCCTGCTGAAGGAAAAGCTTTTCCGCGATTTCGATGAGCTCTTTCCAGGAAAGATCAACAACAAGACGAATGGAATCACTCCCAGGCGATGGCTTCTCTCGTGCAACCCCGGCCTGTCGGGACTGATCAGCGAGTGCATAGGCGAAAGCTGGATAAAGAACCTGGAAGAGTTGAGGAAGATAGAGCCGTTCGCGAAAGATCCCTCGTTCCGAGAAAAATTCCGCGAGATAAAGAAAAAGAACAAGGAGATGCTCACCTATATCACCGACGATCTCACGGGCTATGTCATAGACCCGGATTCCATATTCGACATACAGATCAAAAGGATTCACGAGTACAAAAGGCAGATGCTTAATATTCTCCATGTAATATACTGCTACCTGCGCCTTAAGGAGGACCCGAAGATCAAAATGCATCCGCGGACATTCCTCTTCGGAGGCAAGGCGGCTCCTTCATACGATATAGCGAAGATGACGATCAAGCTGATCTGTCACGTGGCGGAGATCATTAACAACGACTCAAGGACGAACGATATCCTCAGGGCGGCGTTCCTTCCAAACTACAGGGTGACGCTGGCCGAGAAGATCATCCCCGCCGCGGATCTTTCGGAACAGATATCCACGGCCGGATTCGAGGCTTCCGGCACCGGAAACATGAAGCTCTCCCTCAATGGAGCGCTCACGATCGGAACGCTGGATGGAGCGAATATCGAGATAATGAACGAGGTCGGCAACGAAAACATTTTTATATTCGGAATGAACGCGCAAGAAGTCAGCGACCTGCTGCCTTCATACAATCCAAAATCGTATTACGACAAGGACCCGTATCTTAAAGAGACTATTGACATGGTGTCGGGAGGATTCTTCTCCGGCGGCGAATCGGGTCTCTTCAAACCCCTGGTAGACACGCTGCTCGGGAGGGATCCATACCTCGTCCTCGCCGATTTCGATTCTTACAGACGTTGCCAGGAGAGGGTCGGCGCTACTTACGGCCAGGTGGAAACCTGGACGGAAAAAGCCATTCTCAATGTAGCCAGGATGGGAAAATTTTCATCCGATCGCACTATCCTCGAATACAACAGGGATATCTGGCACGCGCCTCAGACCCAGATCGTACAGGATGACGGGGGAAAATCCAAAGCGATGGAGTCCGCCAAGAGCTAGCGTCACCGGCCGCAATCCTCTATCCGGTAATGCCCTCGGTGGAAATGACCAGCACGCTGCTCCCGCCGTTCAGATTAAAAGATCCAAGACCATACTTAGCTTTGCGGCCTCCGAGAAGATCCAGAAGCCCGGCCAGTGCGGCGCTTCCCGATTCTCCGGACACTATACCATCCCTCTTGAGCACCCTCATCGCATCGAAGGCGGCCTCATCGCCTACAACGCAGAAGGCGTCGACACCATTCCTCAGGACAGGCCAGGCCGCGCTGGAAAGCGTTCCACAGTTGAGCCCCGCCATAACGGAGGTATGCGGTCCTTCCATGGTTATCATATTCCCCGCCCGCGCCGATTCGAAAGCGCATGCCGAACCTTCAGGCTCCACGGCGAGCATGAACGGGCGATCGCCTCCGAACCTGCTCCTATAGTAGCCCGTAACGGCGGCCGCCAAACTACCGACTCCAATCTGGACGGCGACAAGGTCCGGAACCGATTCGCCCATATCTTCCATCTGGTCGGCCGCCTCGAGCAATATCGTCCAGTATCCCTGGACTATCCATCTCGGCGTCTCCTCGTATCCCGGCCAGGCCGTATCCTGAACGAGCCTCGCTTTTTCCGATGCCGAGGCTCGCGCGGCCCGGACCGCTTCGTCGTAATCGCCTTCCACCACCTCTACTCTGGCTCCCTCCGATTCAATCCCTTCTATCCGGGAAACCGCCGTCCCACCCGGTACGAATACGTGCGCCTTCAGCCCGAGCCATGAGGCCACCCTCGCCACTCCGCGTCCATGATTCCCGTCGGTCGCCGTGACAAGGCCGCCCGGGGCCCACTCGCAGGCATATCGGTGAAGCTGCCCTATCTCGCTCCAGGCCCCGTGATCTATGTTGAAGGATTTTTGCAGCGACCTGTAAACCGCCCAGGAGGCGCCCAGTATCTTGAAGGATGGAAGCCCCAGCCTGGACGACTCATCCTTCACGATAACGCGGGAGACACCCAACCGGGCAGCCGATGAAGCCGATAGCACCAGGGAAGACGGCCGGTAGCCCGGCAATTTTCTATGAAACTCCAGGGGTTCCTTCCCGGGGTCGTCGATCTCGGGAAGTCTTTTCTTCCCCTTATTGAAAAACAGGGTGCCCATGCCTCTCCGTGAGGTCCTGCAATCGGGAGAGATCCCTATCAATCTGTTTGTTCAACAAGACTGGAATCCGAATACTCTATATTCGCCGCGCCTCGAAGGGAGTCGATATACTCGGTCAGCTTCTTCTGCTTCTTCTGCGATTCGAGATAGGATGCTATATCGTCCCTGACTTCGTAGATGGGAATGGTGCGGGCATCCTCGCGATCGGTAAGCTTGATGATATGGTAG
>CAZPAH010000107.1:0-9769 GCA_964584495.1 uncultured bacterium
CTTGAGTTGTGAACTATGGATAGTATTAGTGATTAGAGATTTTTTACCAACTCCTCTTTGACCAGATAGTATAAGTACATGTCTTTTATTTGAAGGAGCATTAATAAAGGAATTAATAATATTCAATTCACATTCTCTTCCAACAAAAATATTATCGTGAAATTGCGATAGAAAGGTTCTTGGAGATCTGGAGCTTCTTAGAATTGATATAACATGATCTATATTGCTTGGTCTATCATCAGGGTCTTTTTGAAGCAGATCAAATACTAAGGAAGATAATGATGCTGGTCGTGGAATCCCTGATGAATTAAGATATTTCTTCAACAAAGAATATGCACTTTGATAATCAGGGTTTTCATTGTTCTCATGATCAATAAAATCAGTTCCCGTGACGCTTTCATAAATGGATAAACCTAAAGCGTATAAATCTGATTTTGTAGAATATTTATTAGAAATAAGTATTTCAGGAGCTAAATATTTTAGAGTGCCACTTATATTTGTTTTTATATTTGAGAAATGCGTGGCAAGACCAAAATCCAATAATTTGACTGAGATATCATATTTATCATCTTTATAAATAATAATATTGTCGGGTTTGATATCAGCGTGAATAATGTGATTACAGTGCAAGTAAGACAGAGCACTAAGAGAGTCTTCGAATATTTTTAAAAAGTGGGATAAGTTATTTTTTTCTGAAAAGTAAGTATGCAGATCGGAGCCCTCTATATATTCCATTGTGAAATATGGGACGTCTCCTTGTAGAAGATTGAAATCAAATACTCTGACAAGATTAGGGTGATTCAAATTGCATAGAGTTTCAAATTCATTTTTCAAAAGATTAACTGTTTCTGGTTTTATGTCCGTTAAGATTTTCAGCGCGAGTTGGCTATCAGTTTGAGAATCAATCACATGGTAGACTAAACCCATTCCTCCTTCTCCTAAAGAACGGATAAGTTTATACCTGGATGGCAAAATATATTCTTGTCTCATGAAGGAGATATTAAGGAAGTGGTATAAATTTACAATGAAAAAAACCCTCTCTTTGCAGAGAGGGTTTTAAGGGGGATGAGTGAAACCAATCAGAAGGAGTTTAAGGTTTCGTAGTCAGGTTTGGCTCAGCACCGTAATCACTAAAGTGCTTCAGGCCGACCTTCACGGCTCCATCTTCTATGTAGCCGCCTATATTTTCCCACAGCTCGGAATTCTCGTTGAACCAGTAGATGATGTAACTCGTAGCATCTGAATCGACATACTCGAGTGACAGTGACAGAATCACGTCTTTGTTGAACTGTATGCTGTGAGGGCCCAACTCGACCACGGCTTCGGGAAATCTGGGCATTGATATTGTTATCTCAGTATCTTCATCCAATGCTCCTGGCGGGAAGTAGATACTGTAATATTCATTTGTGACGTATCCACCCTCTTCGGCTGATATTACGTTAGAGACAGATGTGCCGACCATTGGCCTGGCAGAGACCTGGGAGGTGAGAATCTGGACGAAAAGGGGGTTCTCAACACCGGGCATAGTGCTTTCCTGCGAGGGGGTAACAGGAGAGTAATTTCCACAGCCCATGGCAGCCAGTATAATGAGGAAGGAAATTGCAGTGAGGATTTTTTGGGCTCTGGATCGTCCTATCATTTCTCACCTCCGGGTCTCACTTGCTTGTTCGCAACTACTTCTGCATTGGGGTAAGGCAACCGAGATGCCATCAGCGCGGACGAGGAGGTCAAGGCGGAGCAAGTGCTCGTGAATTTCATTCGTTTGCATCGAAATAATGTTCTGTTGGATACGCTTAACTGCAATTATTTTTGTTGGTTATGTTTTCAGCGAGAGTTGGTAAGGGCTGTCGTCCCCGGTGAGCAAATAGTCATTTTTTCAGTGCAGGCCTGCCCATTTGAATTATCGATGTTGGGATTATTTCAGATAATACAGGGTGATTTTTTGTGGAAGGGATGGGTGCTGTTAAATAACATCAATTAAATCATTCTGTTACAAGAAGCGGCTCAAATACGCCGTTTTTGGTTTTTTCCTTTATGCTGGAGCCGTCGATTCCGTGTTTCTTCATCTTGTATCTTAAGGCTCCCCGTTCTACCTTAAGAAGCCCTGCGGCTCTAGTTATATTACCCCCAGTCCTGGCGAGTGAAGCGAGGATCAGACCTTTCTCAACTTCCTCCAGGGACGCGCCGTTTTGTGGTAGATCGATTCTCAGAATTCCTTGATCTTCCTCGATCTTTAGCGTTGTTTCCTTTTGACCTCTCATTATAGGAAGATCGGCCGGTTTTATCTGTCCCGTAGTGTTAAGAAGGACCGCCCTTTCGATCAGATTGATTAATTCACGGATATTGCCCGGCCAGTAATAACGCTCGAGCAGCTCGATCGCTTCATCTGACAGGGTAATATCTTTCTTTTTCAATCTGGCCGCGAACTTTCTTGTATAGCTTTCGGCTATTGGTCGAATATCCTCGATCCTGTCGCGCAGAGGAGGGAGATTGATTTCTACCACGTTTAGCCTGTAAAACAGATCCACTCTGAAAAGCTTTGCCTCGATATCATTGCGCAGATCCCTGTTCGTGGCTGATATTATTCTCACATCAACCGGTAGGAACTGTGTCCCGCTGACTCGCCTTATCGTTCTCGAATCCAGGAATTTCAACAGCTTGGCCTGAAGGCCGTAATCTATCTCCCCGACTTCATCAAGGAAGATCGTGCCGTTATTTGCACATTCAAAGAGACCTATCTTCTTTTCCTTGGCGTCCGTAAAGGCGCCTTTCTCGTACCCGAAGAATTCACTTTCCAGCAGTGCGCGCGGAATCGCGGCGCAGTTTACTTCAATGAATGGTCCGGATGCCCTGGAACTTGCCTGATGAACAGCTTTGGCTATGGCTCCTTTTCCCGTTCCATTCTCTCCGGTAATCATTACCGACGTGAAATCGCTTTTTCCGACCTTTTCCGCCAGCGCGATCACAGACTTGATTTTTTCGCTTACTCCGATGATTTCCTCGAACCCTTCCGTAGCACCGAGCCTGCTGTCGATGGCTTTTTTCTGGCGGCGTTTGCCGAGGCCCCGGGCTATCCGTGAAAGGATGTCGGTGAGGTCCTTGCCGGCATAAGGCTTTTTCAGACAATGCCTGGCTGCAAGATCCAGGACCAGCCTGTTGCCCTCGGACCATTTTTCAGGAACGAGGAGGACGAGCTGCGTGCCGGTGTTTTCTTCGCGCCAGGTTTTCAACAGGCCCAAGGAATCATCTCCATCGGTTTCGTTCCAGTTATCGGGTATGGAAAAAATTAGTACGGGAGAAGGCAACACGCTTGTTGAATCGAGATACTCCTCGATCGAATCGAACACAGTTACTTTCCAGCCTGCTTCCCCACAATCTGTCAGAAGTGAATTTTTGTTCTCACCGTCATAAGTGATAAGATCGAGTCGTAACGACATTTCTTTCCCGAAGCCTTGCATTGAGACATGTCCATTTGGCTACCTCGACGGTTAACTGCAAGATATATGCCTTGTTACAACATAAACGAACGTGGATTATGGATTTGGTCTTTTGATATTATATTGACCCTTATCCGGCACGTTGATATTTTAAACTCACTGATAAGCTTGCGGATACGCGGGCGATCGACAGTTGCCGAACCGGGAGACCGGCGAAAGATTTCGGAGGCGTGATCTCTAATGAAGATCGTAAGAACCACTATTACGTGCATTTTGTCAGTTGCTGCGTTTCTTTACTTACAAGGTTGCAGCAATGACGAGACGGTCTTCGATCCTCCTTCGCTGTATTCCATCTCGCCGAATAAGGCCGGCATGGGGGATACCGTTGTTATCACCGGGGAAGGATTTCTTCCCGATGCCCGAATGAATACGGTGGTCTTTTCACCATGCTCTTTTTCCAACTCCCACAGCGGCATGGTATCAATTCCGTTCTCGGCGACATCGACGAGTTTGTCGGTAATCGTTCCCGACGGTGCGTTCGACGGCGGTGTGCGGGCGCAGTGGTCGAATCCGGTAGGTAATGCCAATCCGTTCGGTATAGAAATGCCGCCGATCCCTTCCAATGCACTTGATTTCAAAGTAAGGATGGATGTCGGCGATGTGGCGAAGATTTTCTATTCGGATGCCAGATACGATTTTTCAATAAGCACTGAGGCTTCTCAAAGGCAGTACATGATGATCCTTTTCAACAGCGCGGATCCACCGACACCTTCACGGACCTATGATTATGAACTGTTCACCCAGACGGCCTGTGGGCCCCTTAACACGGAATCGAGAATACCGGGGGAAGCAGCCGCCGACAAAGAGCGGATGCTTCCTACAGCCCTTCAACCGCAGGGGGGAAAGCGGGCAAGGGATTTTAGGAGGCGTATCCGGAGAGAATATATCGATCTTCTCGATAGCGGCGGGCGGTTCGGGAACGACAATCCAAGGATCGAGAGGCAGGGCGCCTTGCGGGCCGACGGGCATTCGTTATCGGATCCACTGACGGCGGGGTTCGACGTCTACAGCGATCCGGACGGGAGCCCCTCCGATCCGGCGAGCTTTACCTCTGTTACGGCGGAATTGAAATACGAAGGCGATCATACTTTGCTCTACGTCGACCAGTCGACCGATGCTGCGTGCATAACCGACCTGGAGGCGGAGGCGCTTGGCCTGGCTTTCGAGAGCGGCATATACCAAACGGACAGGGGGGCGTTCGGGTCCGAATCGGATATAAACCATGACGGAAAGGTCGCTATTCTTCTCTCTCCGGTAATCAACAGGATGACTCCGCCGGGAACGGCGCAGACGGAAGGTTATATCGCCGGTTTTTTCCTTCCAGGCGACCTTGTGCCGGCGTATCTCAATCCCGGCTGCACAAACGGTATGGAGATTTTCTACACGATGGTTCCCGATCCTTCCGGGATATATGGTAATATTTACGAAAAGATCAGGGCGCTCGACGTGATCGAGGGCGTTCTTGCCCATGAATTCGAGCACATGATCATGTTCAACTACAGGATTCTGATCTACGGGCAGGGGGTGCAGGCGTTTTATGTGGAGGATCTGTGGATAGAGGAAGGGCTGGCCCATATCGCAGAGGACCTTAACGGCTATAAAGAGAGCAACATCATCAGGGCGGATCTCTTCCTGGCTGACCCGGGTAATGTGACTCTTATTCATGGAGGCGACGAGCTCGATGAAAGAGGCGCTTCATTCCTTTTTATGAGATACCTCGGCGACAGATTTGGTAATGATATTTACAGGTCGATTGTACAGACGAAACATGTGGGAACCTCAAATATCGAGAATGCCACCGGATTGAGCTTTTACGAGATATTTTCGGACTGGGCGGCGACTTGCTGCCTGGAGGCCCTCGGCCTGGAATATGACGAGCGTTTCAGATACACTTCGATCGATCTCCGCGCGGATTTTTATCCGCTTCGGATAATTGATGGAGCTTACTGCGCGGGGGTGATATCCGGAGATGTCAAATCCATGGCGCCGGAATACATTACTCTCGATTTTTCACAGGATGTTTCCATCGATTTTACTGTCGAATCAGATTACTTGGGGAGAATGAATGCGATCATTATCCGCCTGCAATAACCGGATAATAATATTCCCCTTGCTTCTTCTGGCCATTTCCTGCGCTACCGCCCCTCCTGGGGATGGGCAAATCGATCCGGTCTTTATTGAGGGCAGGATCGCCGTGGAGGGTTCGAATCCCTTTGACAGAAATATCACGCTGGTCGATTCGACCGGTGCTTGCCTAGAGCTGGCGAACTCCGGTCTTGTGTACGAGATCTCAAAGCTGGAAGGATACTCCGTAAGGATCAGGATCGGCAAAGATCTGGTGGCGGAGGGGAAGAAGCAGTATGAGGTGAGGGAGTACATGCTTCTTCGGATTGGAAACTCGCTTCCTCTTAAGGGCATACTTTCTATCGAGGGGGATTCGTTGTTGATTTCCACCGGGGAAACGTCGGCGATTATTGAAGGACCTTTAAGAGAAGCATTGACTCATTTCGATGGTCTCGAAGTCTGGGTGTGGGGCGAAAGGCGCGCGGTTGAAGAAAATTCGTCAGCGGTTATCATAGCAGAGGGATACGAGGTTCTGGGAGCTCCGGTCAAGTAAGATCAGGTAGTTTCGTTGCTGTTCCCATCACTTGCTCTGTTCAGCAGTTCTTCCAGGTTAGAATATCTTATAAATCTCGATATTTCGAGCTGGCTGAAGAATACGGACAGCCTGTCATAGCAGGGCTCGATCTTATCCCCGAACCGCTCCCTCATCATCTCACCGATCTCCCCTATACTTCTGTGTCCGTCGCAGAGCAGCCACACCGAGCTGCCTATCTCGTCGAGCTTTACTTTAAGGAAACGGTTTTTCAACCTGCTCTCCAAGAGTTTTTTCATCAACCTGCTTTTAAACCTCGGCGAGAGCAGAGTGATGACATCACCATCGTCCTCCTCATGATCTACAAGCCGTTCGGGGACGAGTTCCAGCATGTTGACTTCGGATTCGATATCTTTCTTTTTTTTCATTTCGCATTTTCCCGTAGTACGGAGAAAAGAAAACCCCGGAGCCGGCCGGAACCGGCCCGGGGTCATTCTTGGTGATACTTATTCCTGGCTTGCGCCGCTCTTCAGAGGTATCTGTATAAGTATCCAAGCCAATATAGCGAAGATGATCAGACCGAGCCACGGATTTCCACCGGCGATAATCTTGGGCATGATCGCTTTGCCGCCGCCTATCACAACGGTTGCGGCGATGATTATACCCATGAGCGCCTGTCCCGCGATAAGTCCCGAAGCCAGCAGAATGCCCGTATTCTCGGTTTTCTCCTTGTTGAGGTTTCGTTTCTTCATAATCGAGTCGGTGATCCATTTTATTATCCCGCCGATGAAAATCGCGAAGGTCGTATGGAAGGGAAGATACATGCCGACCGCTATCAACATCGGTGAAGGTGCGCCTATCAGGATAAGCCCGATGGAGAAAAGGGCTCCCATGATGACAAGGGGCCAAGCCATCTGGCCCGTAATGATACCCTGCGAGAGCATTGCCATCAATCCCGCTTGGGGCGCGGGAAGCAACTCTCCTCCTATGCCTCCCATTTCGGCGTATCCGGTGTGAAGAAGTTGGAGAACGAGGGCCATGACAAATGCTGCTGCTATCACCCCGATTATGCATCCCATTTCCATCGCTTTCGGTGTGCCTCCCAGGAGATGTCCCGCCTTGAGATCCTGTATGATGTCTCCCGCGACGCCGCTGGAGCAGCATACCACGGCGGCGACTCCAAGAACGGCGGCTACTCCGAAGGCCCCCTTAACCCCGACGATTACCATGAGAATCGCCGCGACAATGAGCGTCGATAGAGTCAATCCCGAGATCGGGTTGTTGCTAGATCCTATAGTTCCGACGAGGAATCCCGCTACGGCCGCGAAAAGGAATCCCGCTATGGTCATAACGATCGCCGAAACCAGCGCTCCTATCACACTTCCGCTGAAATACAGGTATAGGAAGAAGATCGGGATGACAAGAACCAGGATTCCGATGATTGTAATCGAATAGGGGATATCCTTATCGAGCCGGTTGGTCTCGGTTTTCGTTCCCTTACCGATCTGTCCCAGATCCTTGAAGGCCCGAACGACGCCCGCTCCCAGGGATTTACGCATCTTGAAAAGAGTATAGAACGCACCGACGAGCATTGCACCGACGGCCAGAGGGCGGACCTGGGAATTCCAGACTGCCGCAGATGTCTCAAGCCAATCGGTGCCGGCTCCGAAAGTGCCATTGATGAAGATGAACAGAGGGACCAGCATCATATGCCCAAAGACTCCACCAGCGAATACTATGGCGCCGAGGGTCGGACCGATGATGTACCCAACTCCGATCATCGCCGCCGAAGCCGCAGGCGATTCGATGAATACTCCGCCGGTCGGGCTTGTAGGCTGGCCTATCTGCGTGAAATCGCTTGTAAGGAGTTTGAAATTACGCACCATGGGAAGAGACCAGAACTTTGTTACATACGGCTTGATCAACTCCAAACCGAAACTGTTTCTGAAAAGTTCCATCGCTGCCGCCACACCGATGGTGCTGAAGACGTATTTAGCTCCTGTAGCGTGTCCCTGGCCGGCCTTGACAATCTCCGCGCAAGCCATGCTCTCCGGGAAAGGAAGGGATGTATCCTCTATGAGGACCCTTCTCAGGAAGATCACGAAAAACACGCCGAGAATACCGCCGACGAGCATCAAAAGGGTGCTTTCCCAGTAGTGGATCGTTTCCCATATTGGTTCGCCGGTAGTGGGGTTCTTGGCGATGAGAAAAGCCGGAATCGTGAAAATAGCTCCCGCTACTAAAGCTTCCCCCACGGCGGCGGTAGTTCGGCACGTGTTCTCCTCGAGGATCGTTCCCTTGAAAAGTTTCAGAACAGCCATGGCCATTACGGCCGCCGGGAAGGTCGCCGCGACGGTCATTCCGGCGACAAGCCCCAGGTACGCATTGGCCGCTCCCAGAATGATTGAGAGAATCGCCCCGACCACAACAGCCGCCAGGGTAAACTCTTTCATCTTGGTGTCAGCCGACACGTAAGGTTTAAACGAGTTATCGGCCATTTAGTCCTCCTTGTCCCGACCAGTAAAGTAACTAAAGAGCGGATCGTCAATTTATCGACATCTGAAAATTGATGTTATTCAAGCAACTCATCATATCCATTAAATTTATATTAAGTCAAGGAAATCTGCCGTCGGGAAATCGACATTGCGGATACCTGCATGCGGCCGTTATTGATTATCAAACCGACTGTAAAATATATCGATGTAAGGTCAGGGGAGCTTCGGAACATTTGTTGCGTAGAATATCTGCCGATTTCGGCCGGAGTTGGGCCTTCCGGTATAACGGGAAAGATTGCAGGAAGAGATCGCTTCACTGGAAGAGAATCATGAAAGAGTTGGTTACAGAGTATCTGCGTGTCCTGTGCAGGATGTGCGGCGCGGAATTCGTGAAATTGAAGGTGGCTGCGCGTGGTTCGGACGGCGGAGAGGTGGTCTTGATGGATCGCCGCACATGCGCGGGGGCGGCCTGCGGCGGCAAGATCGGCGAACCGCGATACCAGATACCGCTTGCCATGAAACCAATGGCTTCTCCATCAGATTTTCAGCATCGCAGCATTACCGTGTCAAAAGATCTTGCGGTTAGTTATCCCTCGAATGATGGAATCGATTCCGCCGGCAAGGCGGCGGGCTGGCGGGCGAACTGGAAGAGGGGTAACAGCGGACTCTGCTATAGAACGAATGATGATGGATTATCGATCGAGCTATATTTATCCGTCGGAACGGGGATGAACGGCATAGTGCAGAAGGGGCTGGAAAGACTCGACGAATTAACGGCCCTTCTCGAACCCGTCGTACGGAATTCGGTGATCGATCACTTCGAGATCGAGCGGGAAAAAATCGAACCCACGCCTTTTTATCCGCCTATCCTGGGAATTTCCGATGAGATGCGCAGGTTGAAGGAGAAGATCAGGAAAGTAGCGCGGAGCAGGATTTCCGTGCTCATCGAGGGTGAGAGCGGTTCGGGCAAGGAGATAGTGGCAAGAAACATCCATCACCTCAGCGACCGGAGTAAAAAACCTCTCGTGATCGTTAATTGCATGGAGATGCCGCCATCACTGCTCCAGGGAGAATTGTTCGGGCATATGAGAGGCTCATTCACGGGGGCTCAGAGAGACAGGAGGGGATTGATAGAGAGCGCCGATGGAGGTTCGTTCTTCCTCGACGAGATTGGCGAGATG
>CAZPAH010000108.1:0-9392 GCA_964584495.1 uncultured bacterium
AGAGGGACATCGTTAAGGGGTTGCTCGAGGAGGAGCGGACTTGCCAGGCGCAGCTCGATCATCTCGGCGGTTTTCTTGAGGAGAAACGTACGGTCATAACGGAGATGGAGAAGGAACTCAGGGCGAAGAAGGAGGAAAGGGAAAAGATATTCAACCGGATCAACGAATTCCGGATTAAGCTTTCCTCGATAGATACCAGAATAAGCGATATTGTGGAAAGAGGCAGGGAGCAGCACGGCGAGGATATGTCGAGCTATCTGGAAGGGATGGAGATACCACTGTCGGAAGAGGAAAAGGCCGTGTCGCAGGAGATGCTGGCGCGGGAGAGGCAAAAGCTCGAAAGCCTGGGCCCGGTGAACCTGGCCGCCGTCGAAGAATACGAGGAGAAAAAGGGAAGGCTCGATTTCCTGGAATCGCAGCGGGACGACCTCGCCAACGCGAAAGCGGAGCTGGAAGAGGCGATCACCAAGATAAACAGAAGAGCGAGAAAGCTGTTCGTCGAGACCTTCGACGTGGTGAAAAATTATTTCGTCGAGACATTCGAGGTCCTATTCGAGGGCGGCGAAGCGTCGCTTTCGTTGAGCGAGGGCAGCGATCCGCTGGAAGCGGACATCATCATCTCGGCCAGACCTAAGGGAAAGAAGCTTCAGGATATATCTCTTCTTTCGGGGGGAGAGAGGGCGCTTACCGCCATGGCCCTTCTATTCGCCCTCTACAAGGCGAAACCCAGTCCCTTCTGCATGTTCGACGAGGTAGATGCTCCACTCGACGACGCGAACATAAGAAGATTCGTCAGGATGATTAAAAAATTCTCCAGGGATACGCAATTCATCATAATTACCCATAACAAACGCACGATGGAAGCCGCCGACAGGCTGTTCGGCGTGACGATGGAAGAGAAGGGGGTCTCGAGGGTGGTATCCGTCGACCTCACCGAGGTCCAGAACGTCCTCGACGGCCGTAAGACCGGCAGAGAAGAGATGGAGAAGGCCCCCGTATCATCAAACTGACAGGAACGTATCCCTTTGAGAAGAATTGTAGAAGGACTCAGAAAAACCAAGGAACGCCTTTTAGATCCGCTGAACAGGATACTGTCCTCCCCCGGTTTGGACGAGGAGAGGGTCGAGGAGTTGGAGGATCTGCTCTATTCGGCCGATCTGGGGGTCGAAGCTACAGAGCGTGTCATCGAGAAGTTGAGGGAAAGGCTGCGGGTCGGCTCGAAGGAGAGCGTAGACTATCTGGAGCTCGTTTCCGGAGAGCTCCTTGAAGTGATCGACGATGTGCCTCCCTATCGGATTCCCCCGGGCAGTCCCAGGGTCATAGTGGTCGTGGGGGTCAACGGCGTGGGAAAGACCTCGACGATAGGAAAGCTGGCATCCATGTTCAGGGCAGAGGGGAAGAGCGTCCTGCTGGCGGCCTGCGACACTTTCCGCGCGGCGGCGATAGAGCAGCTAGAATTATGGGCCGGCAGGACAGGAGTAGGCGTGGTCAGGCAGAAGATGGGTTCCGATCCGGCGGCCGTGGCTTTCGATGCCGTCCAGTCGGCGCAGGCCAAAGGGATAGATATAGTGATCGTCGATACGGCCGGCAGGCTGCATACCAAGACGAACCTCATGGATGAGCTGGGCAAGATCTTCCGTGTCCTCGAATCCCGGATGAAAGGGGCCGGGGTGGAAGCCTATCTCGTGCTGGACGCGAACTCCGGGCAGAACAGCCTGCGCCAGGCCGAAGCGTTCGTGAAATCGCTCCCGGTAACGGGTCTCGTGCTGACGAAGCTGGACTCCACAGCGAAGGGGGGCGCCGTAATACCGATCCAGGCTGAACTGGGCATTCCGGTTCTGTACGTAGGCCTCGGTGAAAAAGTGGAAGATCTGGAACCGTTCGACCACAATCAGTTTATATCCGCACTCGTCGGCAGATAAAAAATCCTCCGATTTTTCATATTTTCATTAATTTTTAGGTTTATCGTCCGATAACAAATCAAAAGCTAATTTGTACCCGCGTGAGGTATCTGTATGATCAAGTTAAACTTTTTTAAGACAATAAGGTTCCGGTTGATCTTCTCCACGATGCTCGTCGTCATAATGGTAACCCTCTTCCAGGGGGTCTACCAGACCATAGAATACAGGAAAATGGTTGTCAGCGCCCTTGAATCGAACATGTTGGACGTGACCAAGATTATTGCGTCCAACCTCTGCGCCAGCCTCGAGTTCGGCGATTATGAAGCGGCGATGGAGTCGCTAGAGTCGATCGAGGAGATGTCGGAGCTGGAGGCGATCACCGTCTACGACAGGGACGGGGAGGTATTCGCCAAGTTCACTAAAGTGGAGAACGGCGAGCTTATTCCTCTGGAGAATATCGATCCGGGAGAGGAATTCGTCATATCCCCGGTAAAGGATGGTCTGCGTGTATTCCGCCATGTGATGATAGACGACAGAAAACTGGGAACGCTGGCGACCGAGATATCACTGGTGCAGGCCGAGCGCGATCTGCGCGAGAGCCAGATCGTCAACCTGCTGGTCTTGGGCGTATTTATCGTAGTGATTACGGTGATATCCCTGCTAACCGCCAACACGATCATAAAGCCCATAGTACAGCTTCGTGACTTCGCCCAGACCCTTGCCCTGGGCGACTTCACCGCCCGAATGGACGTTACGAGCGACGATGAGATAGGAGAATTGACCAGCTCGATCAATATAATGGCCAACGACATGAGCCTCGCGCTTCAACAGGTTATCGACGCGAGCAGAAAAGTGGCCGAGTCGTCCTCGCGCCTCTCGAGCACATCCCAGCACGTTACTACGACGACCGAGGAGATAAGCGTCAATACGCGGCAGATAACCCAGAATTCTATTACGGCCGCCAAGAGGTCGAAACAGGCGATGGATTCCGCTTTCGAGGGCGAGGAAGTGGTCAAGAGCGCGGTAACCGGCATGAACAGCATATGGATGAAGATAGAGGAATCGGCGGCCAAGATGAAAGAGCTGGGCGTGAGTTCGCAGGAGATCGACGTGATAGTGAATGTAATCGATGAGATCGCCGACCAGACGAACCTCCTCGCGCTCAACGCAGCGATAGAGGCCGCCCGCGCCGGCGAGCAGGGGAAGGGGTTCTCCGTGGTCGCCGACGAGATCAGGAAGCTCGCCGAAAGAACCGTGAAGGCTACAAAGGAGATTTCGTCCAAGATTACGACGATCCAGGAAGATTCGATGCAGATGATCTCATCGATGAAATCGAACGTGGACGAGGTCATGAAGGGGACGAATCTGGCGAACGAGGCCGGATCGGCGCTGGTGGAAATCAGGGAGATGATCACCGGAACGAGCGACATGATCCAGCAGATAGCCGACGCGGCAAGCGAACATCTCGCCGTAACGGAAAGCATGACCAACAGCGTCGAGGAGACGATGAAGGAAGCCCAGGAGCTCGACCAGATGGCGGAGAGCCTTCAGCAGCTCGTGGGCAGGTTCAGAATTTTATAGGTGTCGGCACCATCCTCTTGACTATTCTCCACTATAGATTATAATATCCAGTGAGGCGGAGGGAGAAACCTCCGCCGATCTCGACCTTCGGGGCGGGGTGAAAGTCCCCACCGGCGGTGAAAGTCCGCGAATGGGTCCTAGGACCTACCGATCCGGTGAAATCCCGGAACCGACAGTAAGAGTCTGGATGGGAGAAGGTTGCACTGCAGCACATCTACGCCGCCGCGCTCCGCGGTGGGCCGTCTCCCTTTGAATGCCCCGGAAAGACAGGTTTGGGTGCTTCCATGCGCGATGCCGATGTCAAATATATGAGGAGGGCTCTGAAACTCGCCGCGAAGGGGTTGGGCAAGACCTTTCCCAACCCGTTGGTGGGGGCTGTGATAGTCAACGACGGGCGGATAGAGGGCGAAGGATTCCACGAGGGGGCCGGCAGGCCGCATGCCGAGGTAGTGGCGATAAGGAACGCGGGGGAGGGGGCGGCCGGCGGTTCCCTATATCTCAACCTTGAACCCTGCTGCCATTACGGGATGACGCCCCCCTGCACCGATGCGATTATCGGAGCGGGGATAAAACGGGTCGTTTTCGGCGTCTACGATCCGGACGAAAGAGTCGGCGGAAACGGCGCTCGGCTACTCGAGAAAAGCGGTATTGAGGTCAGGTCGGGTGTGCTGGCGGAGGAGGCGACCGAGATCAACCTGCCGTATCTGCACCGGAAGATGACGGGCAGGGCGTTCATCGTCCTCAAGCTCGCACTGACGTTGGATGGAAAGCTGACTGTCGAGGGGAAGGAAAGGATAACGGGGGACCGGTCGATACGTGTCGTTCATCGAATGCGGAGCGCCCTTGAGGCGATCGCCGTAGGAATTGGCACTATAGAGCTGGACGATCCCCGCCTGGACAGGCGGTTCCATCCGGGCAAGCTCGAGCCTCCGGTGAGGATGGTATTCGATTCGACATTGAAGTTTCCATCCGATCACCGCTGGCTCGCGGCGGGCGAGAGGGTGATTGTCTTCGGAGCCGAGGGAGCGCCTGAGGAACGCGTCAAAATGCTGGGTCGGGCGGGGGCCGAAATCTCGCTGCTTCGCTCTTCCCCCAACGGTATCGATCTGGAGGCCTGGGTCCGGGATGTGGCAGGAAGGGGGATAGGTTCGGTCCTTGTCGAGGGAGGCGCGAAAATAGCGACGTCTCTTATACGGGGAGGCATCGTCGACAGGCTGGTTCTTTTTCACGCGCCCCTTGTATCGGGTGCCGGTGGGAAGGATTGGTTCAGTGACGATTCAAGACCGGACTGGTTGGAGTCTGGAGAGATGATTCTAAGGAAAACAGGGCGGTTGGAAAACGATACGATTTCCGTTTATGACAGGAAGCGAATCGCCGGATACCCGGGGATCCTCGCGGGAGATGGTTTTCATGTTCACGGGACTGGTTAACGGCACGGGAAAGGTGCTCGGCCTTCGAAGAAGAGAGGGCGGGGCAGTACTGACCGTGGAGACGGATCAAAGCGGAATACGGGAGGGCGAGAGCATCGCCGTAAACGGTGTATGCCAGACCGTTACCGGCGTGGAAGGTTCCACATTCAGCAGCGATATCCTGCCGGAGACGCTGAGGGTCACGAACCTCGGATCGCTCAGGCCGCGAGCGCTGGTTAATATAGAGAGGGCCCTAAAGGCGGAAGACAGGCTGGGCGGCCACATAGTGAACGGACATGTCGACGGCGTAGGGCTTATCCGGGCCGTTTCGAGAAATCCTTTCAGGATAGAGATCTCGGCGGGAAGGGAGATATCGCAGTACCTGGTTCCGAAAGGCTCGGTAGCGGTGGACGGCGTCAGCCTCACGGTGGGGCCGAGGCCGGCCGCCGGCCGCTTCGAGGTATTCATAATCCCTCACACCTGGAAGTCCACCAATCTCAGAGAAGCGGCCGTGGGGAAAAAGGTAAATATAGAAATCGATCTTTTTGCGAAATACGTAAGGAAGTTCGTGCAACGGTAATCTGCCCGCAGTCAAAAAAAGGCGGGTAGCCGAGAGGTGAGTGAGAGTGAGCACTTTCAGTTCGATCGAAGAGGCGTTGGAGGATATCCGGGCCGGCAAGATGGTGATCGTCATCGACGATGAGAGCAGGGAGAACGAAGGGGATCTAATCATGGCCGCAGAGAAGGTGACGGCGGAGAGCGTCAACTTCATAGCCAAGCATGCCAGGGGGTTGATATGCGTGGCCCTGCTGGGAAAACGGCTCGACCATCTCAGGCTCGGGATGATGGTGCAGGAAAACACGGCCAGGATGGAGACGCCTTTCACCGTCTCGGTGGACGCCGTGCACGGAACGACCACAGGGATTTCCGCTTTCGACAGGGCCGTGACCATAAAGGCGCTCCTCGATCCCGAGACGAAACCGGAGGATCTCGCCCGCCCGGGGCACATCTTTCCTTTGAGAGCGGCGGACAGCGGTGTTCTGCGGCGGGCAGGACACACTGAGGCCGCGGTGGATATCGTGAGGCTCGCCGGACTGGAACCGGCTGGGGTTCTCTGCGAAATCATGGCCGAAGACGGTACTATGGCGCGCACCCCGGAGCTGGAGGAATTCGCGAAAAGGTTCGATCTGAAGATTGTGACCATCTTCGATCTTATAAAGTACAGGCGCAGGAAGGAGAAACTGGTCAGGAGGGTCGCACAGGCTTCCCTGCCGACTAAGTACGGGGAGTTCCGCCTGATAGCCTTCGAGGGGATTCTCGACGGATCCGCCAGCGTCGCCCTGGTCATGGGCGAGCCGGACAAGGATGAGAGCGCCCTGGTCCGCGTGCATTCTCAGTGCCTAACGGGGGACGTTTTTGGATCGCTTCGCTGCGATTGCGGAGAACAGCTGAGCTCGGCCCTGAAGAGGATAGCGAGCGAGGGGAGCGGTGTGTTCCTGTACATTCAGCAGGAAGGCCGCGGGATCGGGCTGGTCAACAAGGTGCGGGCCTACGCCCTGCAGGACAGGGGGAGGGACACCGTCGAGGCCAACGAGGAGCTAGGGTTCCCCGCCGATCTTCGCGATTACGGAACCGGCGCACAGATCCTAGCAGATCTCGGGCTACACAAGATCAGGCTGCTTACGAATAATCCCAGGAAGGTCGTGGGCCTCGAGGCCTACGGGCTAGAGATCGTGGAACGGCTGCCCATCGAGGTTCCTCCCAATAAGAGGAACATAAAGTACCTGACGACCAAGAAGGACAAGCTGGGACATCTTTTCTCGGAGATTCTCGACGAAGAGGTGAGTAGATGACCGTTTTTGTAGGGGCGGAAAGCGCAGGAGAAGGAATAGATAGATTTTATCGTGCTGAAAGGAGAAAGAGATGGTAGTTGAAAAAGCGGGAAAACTGCTGGGATCGGGGAAAAAGTTCGCCATCGTCGTAGGCAGGTTCAACGAGCTGGTTTCGAACAGCCTCCTTGACGGGGCGCTCGACTGCCTCGTCCGCCATGGAGTCGAGGAGAAGGATATTACCGTCTGCAGGGTGCCCGGATCGTTCGAAATCCCCCAGGCGGCCAAGCGTGCCGCCATGATGCAGGTCGATGCGGTGATATGCGTAGGCGCCCTGATAAGGGGTGATACTCCCCATTTCGACATACTGGCCTCTCAGGTAGTAAAGGATATATCGAATGTGGCGCTGGAATCGGAAAAACCGGTGACTTTTGGAATAATCACATCCGATACGCAGGAGCAGGCTCTGGAGCGGGCCGGCAGCAAGGCAGGAAACAAGGGCTGGCAGTCTGCGCTTTCCGCGATAGAGATGGTCAATCTCTGGAGCGAGTTGGGCTGACGATGAGCCGTAGAAGAAAAGCCAGGGAGATTGCGCTGCAGTCGCTCTACGCACGGGATATTTCCGGCTGCGGCTGGGAGGAAGCCCTCGCCGCCACGATATCGAGACGCAGATCGTCCGGGGAAGCCGCCGACTATGCGAGGAGTCTGGTCGAATGGGTTGATACCGAGAGGGAAGATCTAGACCGGCGCATCGAGGCGTGTCTGGAGAATTGGCGGATGGAAAGGGTGTCGGTGATCGACCGGAATATTCTTCGCATAGCCCTGAGCGAGCTGATCCACAGCCCGGATGTTCCCACAAGCGTGATAATCAACGAGGCCATCGAGGTCGCTCATAAGTTCAGCTCGCTCAAGGCGGGGGGCTTCGTGAACGGTATTCTCGACAGGCTGGCCGGGGAGGTCCGCCGAGGATGAAGGTTTTCGTCTGTTCCGATATTCACGGAAATCTCAGGGCCCTCGAGGCGGTTCTCTCCCGATATGGAGGCTGTTCCGGGGAGCGTTTCCTCTTTCTGGGAGACTGCTTGGGCTACGGGCCGCATCAGGACGAGTGCTTGGACCGGATCGTCTCCATTCCCGAGTCGACACTGATCATGGGGAATCACGAGGAGGCTTTCTTCAACGGCAACGGAGGGATATGGGTTAAAGGACCGGCGGCGTCAGGGTCGGACGTATCGAGGGAAGAGAGCACGGGGAGATTCAGGAAAGATCTGAGGGAGATGTTCGTGATGACCGGCGCGACGGCAAATTATATCGCAGCGCACGCTTCGCCCGACGAGCCCGAACACTGGAGGTATATTCACTCCCGGTCGGATGCGGACGAGATATTCGAAAATCTCGATTTCCGTCTGTGTTTTGTCGGGCACACTCACGTCCCGATGGTGTATACTTATAAGAAAGGACGCATGAAATTCGTCCCCGGCGAGCCCTTTCGCCTGGATCCCGAAGATCGTTATATAATCAATCCGGGAAGCGTGGGACAGCCCAGGGATGGAGATCCGAGGGCGTCTTTTTGCGTCTATGAGCCTGGGAAACGGACAATAGTCAATTTCAGGTGTGGCTACGATGTCGAATCGGAAGCGGCCGATTTCAGGAAAGCGGGACTCCCGCTCTATTTCGCCGAAAGGCTTTTCGTCGGTGCGTGAGGGGAGAATTTGAAAGAGAATAGAGTATCGGAAAAGCGGCACTGGGACGATTTCTGGAACCGGGCGGGAAACACTCGGGAAGTGTACGATAACGACGGGAGGGTTCTTAAGCATTTCGCCGGTGTCGCATCCCTGGAAGGGATGAGCGTTCTGGAGGTGGGGGCCGGCACGGGAAGGGACGGGATAATGATGGCCGGCCGAGGGGCGGAGGTGGTATCGCTGGATTACAGCCTTTCCAGCCTGAACATGATCAGGAGCCAGATAGAAGGTGTGGAGGGTGTATCGTTGTGCGGTGGGGATGCGTTCGCTCTCCCTTTCGCCGACGGAACTTTCGATCTCGTCTTTCACCAGGGACTTCTGGAGCATTTTCGCAATCCCGGGGAAATGATCGACGAGCATCGCCGGGTCCTCAAGCCCGGCGGGTACATTCTTGTCGACGTTCCCCAAAAATGGCATTACTATACCCCGCTGAAGCATCTCTTCATAGCGGCCGGATGCTGGTTCGCCGGCTGGGAAACGCAGTTCAGCGCGGCACAGCTCGAATCGATTTTGACCGATCACGGTTTTTCGGTGGTCGCCACGTACGGTGAATGGCTCAATCCTCCCATCTGGTTCAGGATACTGAGGAAGGGATTGATTCCACTGGGGGTGAAACTTCCCATGTACCCTCGTATATTCTCATGGATAGGCGAAAAACTGGCGGGGCCCAGGGAACGGTTTCTCGTAACGAGGATGGGAGTGAACTGTTCCGTCGTCATAGGGACGATCGCCAGAAAAATATAAAGGGGTGAGCGGTTGAGAATCCTGGCCCTCAATTACAGGGACATGAAGCATCCGGAGGCGGGAGGAGCCGAGGTGCACCTGCACGAGATCCTGAAGCACATCGTCGAATGGGGGCATGAAGCCACGGAGATGACTTCTACCTTTCCCGGCTGTTCAGCCGAGGACGAGATCGACGGTTTGGAGTTTGGA
>CAZPAH010000109.1:0-9348 GCA_964584495.1 uncultured bacterium
ACCTGTAGCAGGCTGAGAAGGCGAGGGCGCCTCAGGTTCATCCGTCGACCGTGGAAAGGGCGCGGTACGGAATCGATCGATTCCACAGATGCCTTGCCGGCACGTGAGTCGGACCTGTTAATTGAAATGCCTTGGAAGGAGAGGTCACGATGGGTAGAACCATCATCGAGAAGATTATTTCCGCGCATGCCGGCAGGGACGTCGGTGCAGGGGATGTAGTATGGATAGATATCGACGTCAGGTCGGCCAGGGATTTCGGGGGGGCGAATGTCGTAAAAAATCTGAAGAAGTTCTATACGCAACCCTACGTCGACGACCCCGAGAAAACCTATTTCACCTTCGACTGCAACGTTCCTGCTAAAGATACGGGGTATGCCGAGAATCAGCAGATATGCAGGATCTTCGCCAGGGAGACGGGAGTAAGGGTATTCGATGTCAGGGCCGGAATCGGCTCCCATGTCGCTATAGAACGCGGGATAGCCCGGCCGGGCGAGATCTTCGTGGGAACGGACAGCCATCTGAATATCATGGGTGCGATAGGGTGTTTCGGACAGGGGATGGGAGACCGCGATATCGCTTATATATGGGCATCCGGAAGAAACTGGTTCGAAGTTCCGGCCTCGATGCGGGTCGTTCTTGAAGGATCGATATCGTTCCCGGTCACGGCGAAGGATATAGCCCTTGAGGTGATAGGAAAGCTCGGTTCGGCCGGCGCCCTGGGCAAGGTGATCGAGTTTTACGGACGGGGGGCCGAGGATCTAAGTCTGTCGGCTAAGATAACTATCGCCAGCATGGCTACTGAAATGGGAGCGGTGGCGGCCTTTCTCCCGGTAGGGAAACGGATCGAGGAATATATATCGAGGCGGAGCGGCGGGCTGAAGCCGGCCCCCGTCGCAGCCGACGGTGACGCAGAATACACGGAATCTCTCACTATCGATCTCGGCAGGTTGGAGCCCATGGCGGCGTGTCCGTTCAGTCCTTCCAACGTGAAGAGGGTCGCGGATGTGGCAGGCACTCGTATCGATACGGCTATCCTGGGATCCTGCACAAACGGCAGGTTCGAAGATATGGTTCACGCCGCATCGATCCTGAAGGGGAACAGGGTCAAGGAAGGGGTCAGTCTAAAGATCGTTCCGGCGACCCAGGAGGTATACGAGCGGATGCTCAATGAGGGTATTCTCAAGCTATTGGTAGACGCCGGGGCCCTCGTATCAAATCCCGGATGCGGAGGTTGCGCTTCAGGACAGATCGGCATGGTTGGAAAGGGCGAGGTTCAGCTCAGCACATCCAACAGGAATTTCGCCGGCAAGCAGGGAAAGGGGGAGACCTATCTGGTCGGTCCAGCAGTAGTCGCCGCCTCGGTGATAAAGGGTGAGATAACCGTCCCGACCACCTCCCGCTTGGTCGATTTCGTTCCCGATGAAATGTACGAGGAGGAGCCTGAACTTTCCTATATTTCATGGCGCGACGAAAGCAAGGCGTTAAAACGATCCGGCAATAAGATAAAAGGTATTTCCTCCACCGCCGCCTCCGGGGTCGATAAGAGCCGATGTCCCGGCACGATAAGGGGCAGGGCGAGGTTGATAAAAGTGCCTGGCGGCGGATTGATGGATGATATCGATACGGACATGATTTTCCACAACAGGTATCTCTCGATAACGGATATCGCAGAGATGGGAAGGCACACATTCGAAACGCTCGCCGGCTACGAAGATTTTCCCTCGAGCGTTCAGAAGGGCGATATCCTCATTACGGGCGGTAACTTTGGTTGCGGCTCGTCGAGGCAGCAGGCGGTCGATTGTTTTATCTCCCTCGGGATATCCCTTGTCATAACGGAGTCGACCGGAGCGATCTACAAGAGGAATATAATAAACTCGGGATTTCCGTTTCTCGAGGCCGATGGGATCAAGAAAGGGGGGATTGAAGAGGGGGAGGAGCTCGTGGTAGATTTGGAGAAGGGAACGATAACCCGACCTGGAGGAGAGGTCATCCCGGCGGGCCGCCCGACCTCGGTTCAGTTGGATATATGCAGGGCGGGAGGATTATTCTTCTATACGGGGAAGGATGAATAAGATGGGCGCGACAATGATCGAAAAGATCCTGGCAAGGGCGTCCGGCAATCCGGAAACGCATGTTGGAGATATAGTTTTCGCGAAGCCGCACATGATTTTATCTCATGATAATTCGGCGGCGATTCGCAAGATCTTCGAGAAACTGGAGGGTAGGAAGGTTTGGGATCCCTCCCGCATCTTCATCGCTCTCGATCACGCCGTTCCGCCCCCCGATTCAAAAAAGGCCGAAAACCACAAGATGATCCGTGAGTTTGTCAAGGAGATGGGGATCAAGCATTTTTACGAGTGTGGAACGGGGATATGCCACCAGGTGCTTCCCGAGGAAGGTCACGTTTTGCCGGGGACCGTTATATTCGGTTCTGATTCGCACACGACGACGCACGGTGCTCTAGGGGCGGCCGGAATCCCTATAGGAAGGACCGAGACGGCGAGCGTTTGGGCCCTGGGGGAGACATGGTTGAAAGTGCCGCCGACGATAAAGATAGTTCTCGATGGCGAGCCGCGGAGCGGGGTGGTTCCTAAGGATTTAATCCTCTTTATTATCGGAATGGTTTCGGCGGACGGCGCAACGTACAAAGCGGTCGAGTTTCACGGCCCGGTAATTGAAAAGATGGGGGTGGGCGGCAGGATGACGCTTTGCAACATGGCCGCCGAAATGGGAGCAAAGGCCGGAATGGTGCCGTTCGACGATATCACGGGGAAATGGTTGAAGGGCGTAACGAACGATCCCTTTGAGCCGGCAAACCCGGATGAAGATGCACGGTACGAAAAAGAGATAAAGATAGATTGCGGCGTTATCGGACCACAGGTGGCAAAACCGCACAAGGTCGACAACGTGGTCCCTGTCTCGATGGTCGGTGATGTGAGCATAGATGTAGCACTGCTGGGCACATGCACGAATGGACGTATCGAGGATCTGATGGAAGCGGCACAAATTCTGAAAGGCAAAAAAGTCAAGAACGGAGTCAGGCTGCTTGTCTATCCGGCGTCGCGCAAGGTGCTGGAGGAGGCCGTGGGGAACGGAACCGTGTCGATTCTCCTTGAAGCCGGGGCGCAGATCGCCGTTCCGGCCTGCGGCCCCTGCCTCGGAGCTTACGGCGGGATTCTGGCTCCGGGAGAAAAATGTGTTTCTACGGCCAACAGGAATTTCAAAGGTCGAATGGGTTGCAAAGAAGATACGGAAATTTATCTCGCCAGCCCGGCTACGGTCGCGGCTTCGGCCGTCGAGGGAAAGATAGTATCGCCGTTCGCGGAATAAGCCGCCGGGGAGGAAAAAAATGAAACTTCAAGGAAGAGCCTGGATTTTGGACGATGACGACATCAACACCGATGTGATCTATCCGGGAAAGTACACGTATGAGCTCTTCTCGAACGAGGAGATGGCGAGCCACGCCTTGGAGGATTTCGATCCCGGTTTCGCTCAAAATGTAATGATTGGCGATATGATAATCGCCGGCAGCAATTTCGGTTGCGGCTCGTCCCGTGAACAGGCCGTGACGTGCCTGAAATACGCCGGTATATCGGCGGTAGTCGCAGGATCTTTCGCGAGGTTATATTACAGGAACGCCATTAACCAGGCGTTGTACGCGATCGAATGCCCTCAGGCGGCCGAGTACGCGAGGAAGAACCGCGGCGAACTCGAAAAGACGGAGATAACATTGGATCCCGGGAAGGGGATTTTAACGCTCGGCGGCAAGGAGTTCGTGTTTCCTCCGATGTCGGGAAAAGCTCTTGAGATATTTGATGCCGGCGGACTTGTGCCCTACACGAAGAAAAAGCTCGGTTGATGCGCAGCCTGCGCGGCCGTGATGGATCGGCAATGACGGGACGTGAGAACACCCGGATCGCATTTCGAAAAAGATATTCGGTGCTCCTCGTCCTTTCGGCGATACTCGGAATTATCGCGACCCTAAGGGCCTTAGGCGTCGATAAGCTCACCGTCCCCGCGGCCGCACTGCTCGTGGCGGCGTCGATTCTGGCGCTGGTCCCGCTCATATTGCTTTTCGGGGGCGATGGGATTCGACGGTGGAGACGCAGAGCTATCATAGCAGTGATTTTCGCCGCCCATCTGGTAGGGGTCCTCTTTTTCTTTCCTCCGGAAGATCTTGTTAACAACAGGCCAGTTTTGACCCTGGATCACGCCATTCATTTTTACCAGGTCGAGAGGGCCAAGGAAATTTTTCACGATTCGCATCGCCTGAACGGTTACGATCCTTTTTTCATGGCGGGGTATCCGGGGGGGACGATTTTCGATCTGGATACGAAGGGGGTCGAAATATGGTGTTCGATTCTCGCATTTGTCGATACGGCCAGAGCGTATAAGCTATTCATTATCCTCGGGCACCTTCTTCTGGTTTTCACCATCTACGGCGGATGCAGGAGGTTGAAGTACGATTTCGAAGAAGCGGCCTTCGCCCTGCTGGTTTTCCTGCCCTACTGGCACTGGGGCAGGCCTTATGCGGGAGATTACCGTTTTGCCGGTATGTTCGCGTTTCTCTTCGTTTCGCATCTGTCGCTTTACATCACCGGGCTGTTCGGCTCCTTTCTCAGGGGAGAAGCGGTAAAACGTTTCTATATCCTGGGGCCGCTGGCCTTTCTCACCCATCCCACGGCGGTCGTTATTCTCCCCGTCGGATTTCTCGCCGCTTTTCTAATAGAGCGCAGGCTCGTTCCGGATGGAAATGTTCGGAAAAAGTGGGAGATCGGTATCCTGGCGAGGATGATTTTATGGTGCCTGGTGGTCGTAGCCGTGAACGCCGTCTGGCTGGTGCCTTTCTTCAGATATCTCGATATTAAGTCGCCGTCGGAAACCTTCTTCCAGGTAAGTGGGGCGGGGGGTCTTCTCCGGCTGATTATAAAACCGGGAAATCTTCCCGTTCTCCTGCTCATCGCTCTGGCGGCGGCAGGTCTGGGGGCGCTCGTTAGGAAGAGACGGTTCGAGGCGGCGGTGCCTCCGGCGGCGGTGGGCCTCTTTCTGATGCTTATCGCGGGATTCGGAATATATCTTCCCATATTCAATCAGATGGAGCCGGGTCGATTTCTGCTGACCTCCTTTGTTTTCATGGCGCCGCTTTCGGGAGCGGGGCTGGCCGCCTTGATAAGGGGGGGGAAGAAGGTTTTTTCCTCTTCGCGGCTGTTCCAGCCGGCCAAGGCGGCGGCGCTGGTCGTACTGCTGCTCGCCACCCCCGTGCTGGCCCTTCTCTCTTCGAGATCCTATTACAGGCATACTCTTTCGACCACGTTCGTCCCGGAGGTAAAGGAACTTATCGGGGCTTTGGACGATCGATTGACTCGGGACGGTCGACTCATGATCGAGGACGGACCCGCCTGGATTTACGGAGATTGTTTTTTACCTTCGATCCTGCCCCTATACACGGGGATCGAACAGGTGGGCGGACCATATCCGTTTTCTTTTATCACTCACAATTTTACGAACTGCTTCAACGGACGGATAATGGGGAAACCGGTTGCTTCACTCGGCCATAACGCTATGAAAGATTACCTGGATCTCTACAATATACACTGGATAGTCACCGCGACGGTGGAATGCAAAGATTATTTCAGCCTCTTTCCAGGCGTCGACCCGGTCTGGGACTCGGAGCATTTCACACTCTGGCAGGTATCGAGCCCATCAACATTTACTTCGTTTCCGGGGACCAAGACGGACGCATCGTATGACAGGATCGATCTGCGGCTCGAGACGGAAGACGCGGAGGCCGTTCCCGATAGAATACTGCTCAAGTATCATTGGGACCGAGGATTACGTGTCGAGCCGCCCGCCAGGATATCGCCGGTGAAATGTCTCGACGATCCCGTCCCGATGATCCTTCTGGAACCGATGGGAAAGATGGAAATCGGCATTTTCTACAAATAATCGATCCTGGATCGCGCTATCTAATTGATAATCAGTAGGATAATCATGCTCGTTGACATTTAGGCCGTTATTATTGTACAATTCGAATCTCGCTGAACGGAAAGGAAATTGTAGAGGACTCATCTGTTAAAGAATTGGCTACGGAATGTCAAAGAAAAAGCGCGTCGCGCTTATAATCGGCGCGATGCTGGTTGTGCTGGCTTTTCATCTCTCGGTAGCGCTACAGGATTTCTCCACGCTCGCCCGGAACGGCTATCTCTACGACGACAGCTTCTACGCCTTCAAGATAGCGCAGAATATTGCTGCGGGTCGGGGTATAAGCTTCGACGGCATTCATCCCACTACCGGATTCCAGCCGCTGTACGTTTTTATCCTCGTGCCTGCATATATGATATCGGGCGGCAATCCCTCCGTGCCCATCTATATTGCTCTTTCGATTCTTTCCCTGTTCTCGTGCATGACGGCTTACATGATTTTCCTGATCTCCAGGAGGTACGTAGGCCGGGCCGCTTCGCTGATCGCGGCGATGATCTGGGCGTTTTCCCCCGTGGTGACGAGGCAGAGCGCCAACGGCCTGGAGACCGCTATCGCTGCATTCATGATATCGGCGAGTATCTACTACTATCTGGATAGAGTCAGGGGGGAGGCGAAACCGGGGGCTCTCAGGTTCTTCGTCCTGGGGCTTCTTCTCGGGCTTACGGTGCTGGCCAGGATTGATTCGACCTTCCTTGTTCTAGCGATAATGCTGGACTATCTCCTTATTATGCGTAAGGAAAAGACGGCTTCAAGAAGCATTGCCCGTTTTTCGCTGTTACCGCTCGGTGTTCTCGTACTTTACGGTCCGTGGCTACTGTTCAACATGATCGAGAGCGGATCGCCCCTGCAGGACAGCGGGACGGCCACCCGTTTTCTTTCACTCGTTTACGCACCGTACTTCGGATATGGAGGAGAGAGTCTCGCCGTCGACGGACCCGATTTATCTTTCATCCGGACGCATGTGATCCGTTCAGTATCCACCATGAGGGTCATACCCGCGGTTCATGTTCTTTTCCGGGCGATCGAAAAGCTGGGTATCATGTTCGGATCTAGGTTCTTCTCCGGGGTCGCCGAAGCAGTTCTCGGAATCTTTATTTTCCTCGCTGCCGGGTTCAGGTTTCTTAAATGGAAAGGTGACGGTAAGGGGTCGAAGAGGGGCGAGCTCGATTTTCTGCTGTGGTTTTCAGGATTTCTCCTGGTTTCCTATTCGTTTTATATCTTCGGGGCGTTCTTTTTTCTGCGTTACTACTATCCGGTGTTCCTGACCGCATCTATATACTTCGCCTTTCTGCTTCAAGATATTTTCGACTGGCACCGTTCCCGTCCGGTGTGGATCAAGAGGAGCTTAGTCGCCTCGGCGGCGGTATATTTATTCTTCTTCTCGTTCTTCTCCTATTCGCAGGCTTTCCGTTCACGCGCCATCTACCCGTTCTACGATGTGGCACGGTGGGTAGACGAGAATACGGCGAAGGGGGAGACCATAGGGGTCTTTCAATGCGGTACGATAGGCTACCTGTGTCATAGAAAGGTAATAAACCTCGACGGCAAGGTTAACCGCGAAGCTCTCGAAGCCATGAAGAGCGGCGATCTCGGACGGTATATAAAGGATGAAGGTATAGATGTCGTTATCGATCATCGAAGGATTCTGGACATCTTCTTTGAAATGTCCGAGGAGAGGATCGAGCGCTGCTGCACGCTGATTCCAAGAGGAGCGATGTCGAGTCCGTCCGGATGGATCGCATTCCGTCAGACTCCATTCGAAGGCAAGGCGGGTTTCCGCGGTAACACCGGTGCCGGCTCAGGCGTCGGCGTTTCGAACGCGCCGGACCTCGGCGGGGAGTAGGCAAGTGAGGACGAAGCTTATTTATTATGCCTTTTCTCGATTTTGGCCCAGCTGTCGCGCAGGGGCACCGTCCTGTTGAATACCGGATTACCCGTCCTCGAATCCCTATCGACGCAGAAATAGCCATGCCTGAAGAACTGGAAGTGATCCTCGGGGGACGCATCCTTCAGGCTCGGTTCGGCGAGACATCCATTCAGCTCCTCGACGGCGTCGGGATTGAGGCACGATTTGAAATCTCCTCCACCCTCGGGGCTGTCGGGATTTTCCTCGGTGAATAGGTGTCCGTAGAGCCTTACCGTCGCGGGGACGGCGTGGATGGCCGACACCCAGTGAAGGGTTCCCTTCACCTTCCGTCCGTCCGGCGCGTCGCCGCTTTTCGTTTCAGGGTCATAGGTGCAGTGCAGCTTGATTATCTCGCCGGTATCCGCGTCTTTTTCGATACCGGTGCACCTGATGAAATAGGCGTGCTTCAAGCGGACCTCCCGGCCGAGAGACAGGCGGAAGAACTTTCGGGTCGGCTCCTCCATGAAATCCTCACGCTCGATGTAAATCTCCCTGCCGAACGGTATGTTCCGGCTGCCCATCCCGGGATCCTCCGGATTGTTCTGCGCCTCCAAGGTCTCGGTGCCCTCCTCCGGGTAATTGTCAATCACCACTTTCACGGGACGCAGCACCACCATCACCCGTGGAGCCCTCATGTTCAGGTCTTCGCGTAGGCAGTGGTCCAGCAGATCGATAGAAACGGTGCTGTCCCTCTTGGCGACGCCGATCGTCGAGGCGAAGTTTCTTATCGATTCCGAAGTGTAGCCGCGGCGTCTCAGCCCCGAAATAGTCGGCATCAGCGGATCGTTCCATCCACTGACGTGCCCTTCCTCGACCAACTGGAGGAGCTTGCGTTTGCTCATTACCGTATAAGTGAGGTTCAATCTGGCGAACTCTATCTGCCTCGAGCGGAATATGTCGAGTTGATCCAGGTACCAGTTGTAGAGGGGACGGTGATCCTCGAACTCGAGAGTGCAGATCGAATGTGTGATCCCTTCCAGCGAGTCGGAGCAGCAGTGGGCGAAATCGTACATCGGATATATGCACCACGAGTCACCGGTCCTGTGATGGGTCGTCCGCTGAATCCTGTATATCACCGGATCTCGCATGTTGATATTCCCCGAGGCCATGTCGATCTTGGCCCTGAGGACCCTCGATCCGTCCTCGAACTCTCCCGCCTTCATACGTTTGAAGAGATCCAGATTCTCCGCGACGGTGCGCTTGCGGTAGGGGCTTTCCTTGCCCGGCTCGGTCAGGGTGCCGCGGTACCGCCTCATCTCGTCGGGGCTGAGATCGCAGACGAACGCCCTGCCGGCCTCAATCAGCTGAAGGGCGAAATTGTAGAGCTGCTCGAAATAATCTGAAGCGTAGAAGAGCCTGTCCCCCCAATCGAATCCGAGCCAGCGGACATCCTCCATGATCGAATCGATATATTCGACCTCTTCCTTGCTCGGGTTGGTGTCGTCGAATCTGAGGTTGCA
>CAZPAH010000110.1:0-9323 GCA_964584495.1 uncultured bacterium
CCTGCGAAACCTCGATCTTCTCGACCCCCGCGATATGATCTATCAGGAAATACCTCTTGATATTCCTCCTGGCGATCTTATCGTACAGGACGTCGAGCTCTTTCTTTCTTTCCTCGTCCTCCAGCGGGCCGACTCCCATCATCCGCCTTCTCTGCTCGTCTTCCTTCTCCAGCTCCTTCTTGTACCGTTCGATCATGCTGCGGGGAACATCGAAGGGATTCTTTCCGATGATGATGTCTATCGCCGCTTCCTCCCTCTTTCTTTCCGCCTCCCGTTCCTTCTCCTCGACGAGCCTCCCTCTGATATCGTCCCTCAGCTCGCCGATCGTCTTGAACTTCTCGTCGAGCCTGGCGGCGAAAGCGTCGTCGAGCGGCGGCAGCCTCTTTTCCTTTACCTCCCGGACGAGATACTCGTACGACATCTTCTTCCCGGCGAGATTATCCGGCTTGAAATCTTCCGGGTAGGTCAATTCGACCTTGCCGGTCTTCCCCGCCTCAGCCCCCATCAGCTCCTTCTCGAACTCGGGGAACAGCTGGCCCCTTCCTATCTCCACCGGATATTCCTTGACCTCTTTCGCCTCGTCCTTCTTCCCGTCCTCGCCGAGCGGGGCGTAATCTATCACCACCATGTCGGAGCCTACAGAAGCCCTGTCCACCTTCTCGTATTCGGCCTCGCGCTCCTGAAGGCTCTTGAGAACATTTTCGATATCCTCATCATTAACTTCGGCTTTTTCGCCCTTGACCTTGATCCCCTTGTAATCGGTCAGTTTAATCTCGGGCACCGTCTCGATATCGACCCTGAAAGTCAGCTGCCCTTCGCCGCCGGAATCGATATCGCTGAACACCGGCTCGCCTATCGGACTGAGCTTCTCGACCGCCAGGGCGTGGCTGTAGGCGGCGGGAAGAACCGCCTTCAGCGCCTCGCTCTCTATCTCCCCGGCGAAGTGGGTACGGACCATCGACTTCGGAACCTTTCCCTTTCTGAACCCGGGCATCGCCACCTTCTTGATCATCGAGGCGAGAACCTTCTCCTTCTCCTCCTCGATCACCGAATGGTGCACCTCGACGTTCAGAACCTTCCTGCAATCATTTTCCGCGCTGACATTTACGACGATCCCTTTGTCTTCCATCTTCTTAAACCGACTCCTCCCCGGCCGGCTGGCAAGTTTTTACCATCGACCGGAAACTTTTCTCCTGGTGCGAGAGGGGGGACTCGAACCCCCACGGGTTGCCCCACTGGATCCTAAATCCAGCGCGTCTGCCAATTCCGCCACTCTCGCGCTCGGATTAACCGTAATTATTTTCATATTTGAGCAGGCCACTCCGGGAACAGACAGGCCCGTCTTGATAACCCGCCCCGTTACTTAACGGTTAATCTAATAGCTGCCAGCGCGATTATCAATCCCAATAAAGCAATTACTCTGCCACGGAAAATCCTATTTCCCGGTGAACCGGGCCTCTCTCTTCTCGAGAAACGCTTTCATTCCTTCTTTCATGTCGGCGGTCCCGCAGGTCATGGCAAACAGGTTCGTCTCCAGCCTGCAGCCCTCCTCGTAGGAGAGTTCCGTCCCGTGGAGAACCGCTTCCATATTCGCCCTCAGCGCGAACGGCGGTTTCGATAGAAGCGTGCCGGCAAGCTCCAGGCTCGCCTTTTCTAGCTCCTCGTGAGGAACCACCTTGTTCACCAGCCCGAGCGCAAGCGCCTCATCCGCCTTAATAACACGCCCGGTGAGAACAAGTTCCATGGCGACGCCCCTGCCTATCAGCCGCGGGAGCCTCTGGGTACCCCCATAACCCGGTATAGTGCCGAGATTAATCTCGGGCTGCCCGAATCTCGCCTTCTCCGACGCCACCCTCAGCGTACAGGCCATTGCGATCTCGCACCCTCCTCCGAGAGCGAAACCGCAAATGCTTGCGATAACGGGCTTTCCGAGGTTCTCTATAAGATTGCAAAGGTTGTGGCCCCTTTCGGAGAAATCCTTTCCGTCGATCAGGTCCTGCCGTAGAAGCTCCCCTATATCGGCCCCCGCCGCGAAAGACTTCCCTCCCTCTCCCTCGAGGATCGCGACACCGATCGAATCGTCGCTCTTGATATCTGTAAATGCACGCGTAAGTTCAAGCACGGTATTGATATCGAGCGCATTCAACTTGCCGGGCCTGTTGATGGTCACCCTTGCAATCCGGTCTTTCTTCTCGACCTTAATCGATTCATACGGCATTTATTTCTCCTTTCTCCGTTCGGCTATTAAAGATGGCATACACGTTGCTGTCAATATTTAAATGCTTTTAAAAGAACAGGTAGAACTGAAAATCTGAGCGATGATTAAACTCGTAGCATATAAGTCTCTTCTTTTACTGCTGGTTACGTCGATATTAGTTTCCGCTGGGGCAGAATCGTCTTCCGCTTCGCGGGGTAAGGCCGAGGATGCCGTCACCGAGATGCAGCAGCAGCTCGTCAGCTTCCTGGAAAGCGGCCAGGCGGTAGCCGATATACCGCGCCTTCACCCCCTCTATCCCCTGAAACGCGTCCCGGCCCTGGCGACGACGACCTGCCTCCTGTTCTACAACGATCCGGCTATGCTATCGAGGATCTACCCCCGTCTAAACAGCCTCGTCCTTGAATCTTTCGACACTGGGAAGACGGCCGATAACGGCCTTATACCGGGCGGAAGCTGCCCGGGGTACGACGCGGAGATATTCCTGTCCCCTGCCGTGAACGCCCTTTCGGCCCTGGAGCTCCATTCCCTCTCGATTATCGCTTCAAGGATAGGGAAATACTACGACGCCATCGAGCTCCACGGCTGGTACCTGCAGTATGCCGGGCTGATCACCGGATTTTTCTACGACCACTCCCACGATTGCTTCTTCCCCGTCTCCGGCGACATGCACTATATGATCCGTTACGCCCCCGAACAGCTCTTTCCCCTGCTGGTCGACAGGTCGATCAGCGGGAAGGTCTGCTGCCGGATCGCCGACAGGCTCATCTACAACATGTCCCGCGGTAACCTGTCGCGCGGAGCTCCCGGAACGCTCTGGAACGAACCGCTCTTCAGGAAATTCGTCCTTTCGCTTTTATCGGGTATAGACGGGATATCCCTTCACAGGCTTGAGGATATGGCTGTCACATCACCCTATTTCGAGCAGGAGGAGGTCCATAAAACTGACCGTCCATGGATCGATCTGTGGAGCTCCGGGTACCTCTCGGGAAGAAAGATCTTCCCCGAGTGGAGCACGATATCCTCCCTGCTGAACCTCTCCGCCCTTCTCGACGAGGAGTCGCTTCTGCCTCAGGGACAGCGCGAACTCCTGGCGGGCGATATCGAAGAGGTAAAACAGGCGCTGTCGGAAAAATCGATGGATATCGAGCGTTTCACCCGGTCGATCGCAACGGCGAACGGACTGCTCGCCCGGATATCGTCCTTTACCGACCAGCTCAAAACGGGCGATCGGCTGTGGAAGATAGTGGCCGAGGAGAGATGGAAATCGCTTTCCCCCAGGTCGCGCAAGCTGGTGATAGAGGCAGGAGAAAGATCTCTTGAAGAGTTGATGGACGCCAAGGTAGCGTTTTCCACTGCCATGATGGAGGAAACCGGTATCAGGGCCGAGGTCGTCCTGCCCGACAAGCCGGTTCCGGCCGGCAGGAAGATTCCGCTGGACGCTTCGATCTACAGCGAAAAATCGCCTTTCGAGATGGAGCGACTCTACCTCCAGGTAGCGGGCAATAGATGGCCTGTCACCGGGAACGGCGAGAAGATCTCCCTGGAAGCGGGGGGAACTCCTTTCACCTGGTCCAAATCCCTAGCCCTACCCCCCGGCACCGAGCCGGGCATAATCGAGCTTCCGGCTTTCTTCGATTTCATGCACGAGGGGAAGCGGCTCGAGATTCACGCTAAGGAAACGATAACGATCACGAACGGATTCGATGTCTCCCTCAACTTCCCGGCGGGGCGAAGGCTCGATCTCTATAAGCTGCCGCTGCACATCGTCGTCAAGTACAAGGCCGATGAAAAGATCGGAGGAAAGGTCGAAGGGGTATTCCTCGAGGACCTGGAATGCTCTCCCCTTCTGCCAGCTAGGTTCGAGATCGACCGGGGATCGGAGATCACGATCCTTCCCATCGAGATTTCACCGAAAAGACATCTCTCGCCGGGAGATTACCCTTTCTCGATCTCCGTTTCCCTGGAGGGAAGAATTATAGCGGCATTCGAGGATAAGCTCGTCCGCCCGATACGATGGCTGCACCTGGGTCCGATGCCCAACGCCGAGTGGATAGACGACAGCGCCCTCTCCTACCAGGACGATCTTTTCGAAACCTACATAGGCGACGGCGGCCAAAAGATTCGCTGGAGCAAAGTGCCCGCCGGCGCCGTCGATCAGGCAGGTTCCGTTCTCCCCGACCGCCTATACGGAACCGACGGCGGCCGCAGCGCGATACTGTACACAGTCCTGGTATCCCCCGTCCAGGTCAAGGCCAGGTGGACCCTGGAGACGGGCAACTCTTCATCGATCTGGATCAACTCGATGCCCATATCGATCGGAAGGGATCCTGGGACATGCTCCGGAACCGTGATCCTCAGAAAAGGAAGAAACTCGATCCTGCTCGTCACAGGCTGGCAGCTCTCCCCATCGAGCGTCGATCTCTCGGTAAGCGACGAGAACGGCTATCCGATATCGGGGATAAGCAACGAGATCGATGAGATCTTCGAGGGATACGCGAACCTCGCCGGCATGAACGGCTCGGAGGAGCAGCGGAGCTTCGCGGACGACCGTCCGAGAGAGGTCACTTTCCGCATAGAGGATATCGATGCCTCTGAAATCTCCCTGATAGGGGAGTTCAACAACTGGGACCCCGACGCCACGCCGATGACAAGGTACGAGGGATCCGTCTGGACGGTCACCCTGATCCTCAGGCCGGGCGACTACCCCTACAAGTTCCTTGTCGACCGCAAACGCAAGATCGTCGATCCCAAGTCGGCCGACCGGGAACCGGACGGTTTCGGAGGGCTCAACTCGGTGCTGCATATAAGATGAACGGGTCAGAAGTGGAGATGAAGAAAGTTAATGGCGAAGTTGAGCGCCCCTCCGCTGGCGATCGAGAGAACGAGAACGAAAATAAATATGCCGGCCGCTATCCTTAATCCCAATTCCTTGATCATAACGATGAGCGTGGCGAGGCACGGCAGAAACAGGCTCATCACGAGAAGCGAAACTACGATCTGGTTCCCCGAGAGCATCCCGTCCTGCCAGAGCTTGAAAAGACCCGCCGCCCCGTAATCGCGTCTGAAGAAACCGACTATAAATACGGCGGTCGATTCGACCGGCAGGCCTAGGACCCCCTTTATGACCGGCTGCGCCGCCCTGTAAAGCAGCTTCATCCCTCCCGTCCTGTCCAGGACGAACAGGACGAACGTGGCGAGCATGAAATACGGCGCCGCCTCCACGAGAAACCACCTGGCCCTGGCGAGTGTTTTCAGCAGAATATTCTTGACCTTCGGCTCCCTCAGCGGAGGAAGCTCGATGATAAAATCGGACGTGGATCCTTTTAGGATCCTTCCCAGCAGATACCCGACCACCATGAACTCGACGAGGATTATACCCCCTATCAAAAGGACCGCCCCCTTCGATATCGCCGAAATCATGGCCATCATGATTCCAAGCTGCGCCGAGCATGGTATCGCGAGGGCGAGGAGGGCCACCACGATCACCCTCTCCTTCCTCGATTCGAGGATCCTGCTCGCGAGCACCGCCATAGTCACGCAACCGAAGCCGAGTACTATCGGAAGCGTCGCCTTGCCGTTGACACCGACGACCCTGAAGACCCGATTGGTCAGAACAGTCAGCCTCGGGAAGTAGCCGGTATCCTCCAGCACGCCGAAAACGAGGAAGAACATGACCACTATCGGAAGGACTATCGAAATAGCATAGTTGAGCCCCATGCTTATGAGGCCGTAATTCCCTATCAAAACGTCCCGTAAAAATCCCGGGCCCAGGACGCGTCCCAGGGCGGGAAGGATCAATCTGCCGAATAAGTGGTTCTCGAGAGCATCGACAACCGTGCCCGCCGCGAATACGCCGACCAGCATGTAAACGAAGTACATAACGAGAAGAAATATCAGGCCTCCGAACAGGGGGTGCAGCGTAATCCTGTCGATCCTTTCCACCCCCGCGACAGAAACCAGCAGCGAGAAGAAGAACAGGAGGGGGAGGGATGGGTATAGCCCCGCCGACGAGAGGGACGCCCTGTCGAAAATAAAAAGCAGAAGCGCCGTCAGGACCGCTATGGAGGCCGGGAAGACAAACCGCTCCATCTTCGAGCCCATTCTCAGAGGCACGGCGCTTTCCGTTTTTCCGGCGATCTTTTCTATTATGCCGTCGACATATCGCTTGTGGGTTTCCGAAATATGAAACGACAGTGGTTCAGGAAGCTTCGCCTCTGTTTCCTCCAACCGCCGCACGGCCTTCGAGCAGGCCTCCTCGCACCCATCCTTCCAATTCCTGGCGAGACTACTGTCGCCCCAGATCAGTGTCAACGCCCCGAAAAGCCCGTGCCTGTTGCAGCCGGAGATCGAATCCTCCGTTTCCCGGATGATATTCCCTATCCTGTCTCGGTACTCCAGTTTTATCCTCGGAATTTTCGCCTTATCCGAGTTGATCGCCGACACCAGCTTTGAAAGTCCCCTCTTCTCTATGGCCACCGTCTCGATCACCTCGACACCTAGGATCGACGAAAGTCCGTCCGTATCTATATCTATATTTCTCTGCCGGGCCTCGTCCATCATGTTCAGCACGAGTATCACCCTGAATCCCGCTTCGGCCAGCTGGGTAGTGAGAAGGAGTCCCCTGAAAAGGTTCTTCGCGTCGGCAACCTGGACTACGGTACAGCCCATGTTGTCCAGAAGTATGTCCCTCGTTACCTTCTCGTCCTCGCTTCCCGGAAAGAGCGAGTTGACCCCCGGGGTATCGATGATCTCCCTTCCCCGCCTGCGCCACATAGGACCGCGGTGGCCACGTCCCTTCCACCGTCCGCGCCCCGTGCACCTCTCGCAGCCCGTGACGCCTTCCGGTCCCCGCCACCCGGGCCCTTTACCGATATCCGTCTGGTGGTGGCCGTGCTCCATGCGTCCGGAAGAGACTTCAACGGTCGTTCCGGGATAATTGGAAGCCAGGGCATATCTTCCGGTCAGGTAGGTGAATATGACACTTTTCCCGACATTGGGATTTCCGACCAGCAGTACTCTGTCTTTATCGTTCGTCTTCATTTTTCAAGGGTGCCTCTGTAGAGGAACGGCATCAATCAGCTCTTGACGACGTATATCTCCTCGACAATACGTTTCTCGAGCGCCAGCTGCGTCTCTTCCAGAAAGATAACGAAAAGCGGCTCGCGCTGATGGACCTTTACTATCTTTCCGGGGAAGAGTCCCAGCGCCGTGAGCCGGTCGAGCCTCTTGTGGTTTTTTGTCGATATATAGAGTATCCTTCCGCTCTCTCCCGATCTCATCTCGGACAGGGGAAGCACGGCCGATTCGACCTTGCGTTCCGCTCTTTTGCAGCATGGACCCGGCGGGATCTCGTGCCCGTGGGGACACTGCCTTGGATGACCGAGCAGTATGCAGATATGGTCGGTGACCTCGGGAGAGAGAAAGTGCTCGAAACAGCAGGCGTCCGATTCCACCGAGCCGTTTTCCTGGATATTAAGAACATCCTTTAGAAGTCTTTCGGCCAGGCGGTGCCGCCTGATGATCCCCTTGCCACGCTCCCGGCCTTTCTCGGAAAAAACGTATCTGTTCCCCTCTTTTTCCAGCAACCCTCCGTCCACCATCCCCTCGACCATCGATTCGTCGATCATCCCCTGTTGATGATATCCCAGGATATTATCGAGGTTGGCCTCCTCCCCCTTCTCCTCCAGTACCCAGATCGCTTCGAGGATCTCCTCGATCGGGTCGTGGAAACATTTGCTATTTTCCATAAACACTCGACCTCCCTATGAGCAGGGCAACAGTCTAAAGATCGATAATTTCGGTGTCAATCTCAATAATTCTTTCGAATTGTAGGAAAAAAGATTATATTGAATAGGAACTCCCGTTACCGATATCTCTTTCAAGGAGATTACCCGGAATGATCGGTACTGCTCCCCTGGTTCCAGGCAGTATTAAGGGATACGGCTTCGACACGCGTTATGCGCCCTTCGGGCGCCATCTGTACACCCAAAAAATATTCCTGTTTCTTTTAGTTTCGATCCTTTCGGTACTGGTCTTCCCGCCTGCCGAGGGACGGTGTTCCGCCAGAAGGATCAACACGGCTTTCTTTCCATCCTTCTATCTCTTCGACGCGGACTACTTCGAGCTCAAAAACGCGCCGGGTGCGGATCTCGCTTTGAGATACGAGATCTACAACAATACTTTTTTCGAGAACAGGCTGGGTATCTTCGGCAGATCGCAGAACGGCAGAACGGTCGGGGGCTTCAACGGGCAGCTCGGGGTAATCTCATACCTGCCGTTTCTGATCCCGTACCGCCCCTTTCTCAGGGGCGGGATGGGGCTTCTATCCGCCAACCCGGTGACCTCGACTCCTTCCGACACGTACAGACCCTCGCAGACCCAATTCTACCTCGTCGCGGGGGGCGGCGTATCCCGGCCCCTATTCGGGCATGTTATGGCCGAGGTCGGCGTATATGCGATGCTCACCCCCTATAAATACATGATCTATTCTTTCGACAGGAAGAACATATACACCGGCGAGAGGCAGTTCACCCACTTCGTTATTTCGCTGGGATGCTCCTACACATTCTGATGCTCCGCCCGCGGAGGCTGGCTAGCGGAGGATGACCATCTTCACCGATTTCATTCTGCCACGGTATCTGAAGACGCAGAAATAGACACCGGAGGCGGCCCTCTCCGCTGATGGGGTCCATTCGACGAGGGCCGTTCCCCTCTCGTACATCGACTCTCCCAGCGATTCGACCAGCCTTCCCGCGATGTCGTAAATATCCACCCTGACTTTCATAGCCTCGGGAACGAAGAAACCGATCGTCGTCGAGTTGCTGAACGGATTGGGATAATTCTGATCGGCGATGAACGGGTAATCCTCTATCGACAGCCCTCCGCCGATCGCGATGGTTTCCGCCGAGCTTCCGAAGAACGCCATGATCCTGTAATCGTACAAGATACCCGGCTCGACGGCGTCGTCCACGAAAACGTATGCGTCGTCATCGCTCCGCAGTGTATCGCCAAGCTGCTCGAAAGGGCCTCCTCCCGTCGATCGGAGAAGAAGGCAGCCCCTTACCGCTTCCGGAGGCAATCAGGCCCGTGCCCAGGCCCTGGTCGC
>CAZPAH010000111.1:0-9265 GCA_964584495.1 uncultured bacterium
TTTATCTTGAGACCTTCGCCGAGCTCCTCGAGGTTGTACCTGAGAAGGCGGGTCCCCGAATCGAGTGTCGTCATAGCGAACCCGACCGCCATCACTACGATAAAGCTCTTGGCGACATCGAGAGGAATACCCGTCTTGGAAACGAAAAGACCGGCCCCCTGGACAAATGCTTCCATCTTTGCCGTCAACCCTGAAGCCGATTCCCATGAAGAGTATCGGCCGGTCCATCCGATCCTCGAAACCCCGGATGTGCACGCCAATACAACGATCATCGCGAGAAGTCCCTCGGCCAGCATGCCGCCATACCCGATCCTGACGGCGTCGGTCTCCTTGGAAAGCTGCTTCGCGGTCGTTCCCGTCGCCACCAGGCTGTGGAATCCGGAAATCGCCCCGCAGGCGACAGTGATGAACAGGAATGGAAACAGGGGGGGAGCGCCGGTGGATATATGATTCACCGCCGGCGCGTTGATCGCCGGACGGAATATTATCAGGCCCAAGTACATGAGAAGCATGCCGATCACCAGCTGGTAGGCGTTGAGGTAATCCCTCGGCTGCAGGAGAAGCCATACCGGCAGGACGGAGGCGATGAATGCATATGTTATAAGCAGGTATACCCACAGGTTCTGACCGATGCCGGTCACCGGGAATTTAATCCCCAGCCATATCGATATGAGCATCAGCACCAGCGCGACGACCGTCGTAACCGCGAGGTTCACTTTCCACCTGTAGACGAGAAGCCCTACGATTACCGCTAAAAAAATCAGGGCGGATACGGGTATGATCGATTCGGGATGAGATGCCGAGGTGAAAAGACTCGCTATAACCCTGACGAATGTTCCCATGCAGAGGGAGAGCGCGAAAAATATGAGCAGCAGGAAGAGGATATGGGCCCTTCCCCCGACAAGCGATCTTGTCACATCCCCTATGGAACGACCCCTGTTCCTCAGGGAGACGAATAGGGCGGACAGATCGTGCACGCATCCTATGAAGATCGATCCGAAAAGTATCCACAACACCGCAGGAAGCCATCCCCATATCACGGCTATCGCCGGTCCGAGTATCGGTCCGAGACCCGCTATCGAGGCGAAGTGGTGACCGAATAGGATCACCGGCCTTGTCGGAACGAAATCGACGCCATCCTGAAATTCGTGTGCCGGGGTTTTCCGCCCGGGTTCGAGAGACAGGACCTTCCTGCTTATGAAACGGGCGTAGAAACGGTAGGCCAACAGATAAGCAACCAGCGTAACAACCGCAACCGTTAAGGCATTCATCCCGCATTCCCCCTTGTCCAAAAGAAACACCGGTCTGGCCATAGTACACCAAATCGCCTCGGTGGACAAGATCAAGATTGACGGGGAACCGGCGAACCCAACCAACCCTCTTGCAGCAGGAGCCGCCGCTATATATCTTCCGGGAAGGGGGGGCATTCCTCCATCGAAATGACGATGCGGCGGCGGCCGTTATCGACGCCGTCGGAAGAAGCCGTATACCGTCGGCCGAAGGAGAAAGCGTTGAACAAAGTAATGAAATTCTGTCCGTTCTGCGGCGGCGAGCTCTCGATCCGTCTTAGTGAAGGGCGGGAAAGGTCTTACTGTGAGGCCGAAGACAGGTTCCTGTACAGCAATCCCATTCCGGCATCGACGAGTCTCGTTTTCGACTCCCTTGGACGCATACTGCTCGTATTGAGAAACAGGGAACCCGGCGCGGGTTGCTGGGCACTGCCCGGTGGATTCGTCGAGATAGGCGAAAAACCATCGGAGGCAGCCGCCAGGGAGCTCGAGGAAGAGACAGGATTGAAAGGAATGGAGCCGGAACTCATCGACGTGATTCATCACGAGAGCGAATTCTACGGAACATCGCTTCTGATTATAGGATATAGATTCCGGAGTTACGGCGGCAACCTCAAGGCCGGGGACGACGCTGATGAGGCGAGATTCTTCCACCCAGCCGATCTGCCACCGATAGCTTTCAGAAGCCACAGCAAGATGATAGCCGACTCGATTTCGGAAAAAGGCTGACGGTCCCGCTTCGGCTGATACTTACAGGACGGTCAAATCATCCGGCTTTCCGTATCGATCTCGCCAGCAGGCACAGTGTCGAGTATCTCCTCTTTACCGGCGACCCTGATGGCGATCCTCGCCGACGGCCGGTCCCCTGCATCGCTGTACCGCACGACTACGGCGGCGGCGGTCGCGAGCTCCTCGGCCGTAAAATCCCCCTGAAGGAGGGCGGTCGGTCCCGGTCGGTCAACCGGGGACAGCAGGCATCCGCCGCTCCAGTTACGCTCGATATAGTTATTCTCGTTCTCATTCCTTCCGACCACCATCTTGACTGAAGGGGAAAGCCTCAGGTGCCTCCCCGTGGATAGAAGAACGGCATCCTCGTACCCGATGCCGGCACCACCACCGTGCGTGATAAAGTCCCGGAACCTTCTCGCGTAGTTCATATCGGTGAGACTGCACCCTCCCGCCGGCTGTTGATACTCGGTCAGTCCCAATTCCCGGGCCAGCTGAAATTGCCTCTTTCTCGAACGGCCCTGAATATCGAGCAGCTTCTCCCTGTCGACGAGACCTTCCGATTCCACCAAAGTCGGGGGTAGAAGCCTTGCGCAGAGCGGACGAAGGAGCCTGCCCTGAAGACCGCTGTCCCGCTCGACGAGTCTCATCGCCTGCATGTGCTGCGACATCGGCCTCTGGCCCAGCACCTCGCCGGTGAAAACAAAGGAAGCCCCCTCTCTTTCCATCTTCTCCTTCGCCCTTTTAAGGAAAAATATCCTGCAGTCGACGCACGGATTTATATTCTTACCGAAACCATGATCGGGATTTTCGAGCAGTCCCAGGAATTCCTCCGACAGATCGATTACATCGACCGGGATTCCGAGAGCCCCGCCGAGGAGGGCGGACCTCTCCTCGGCGAGCCTTTCGAGCGTCAATCCTTCGTAGACCCTTCGTTTAAGCGTGCCCGGGCCGAAGCCGTTCAGAAAGTGCACACCGGAAAGCTCGATCCTCTGCTCCTTTAACAGCGCGACGGCCAAAAGGCTGTCCAGCCCTCCGGATATCATTCCGATGCCCTTGACATTCGAATCCACCGGCGATCCTTTCGGTAAATTGAAGATCCCGTCGGGGAAAGGCGATATATAAGGTTAAAACTATTCCGCTTCCAGCGCAAGCAGCCTCTCAAATCCACGCCCCGCGTAATGAAACGACAGGCAGACGATGAAGATCATGAAACCGGGAACGAACGCCGCCGCAGGGGAGGTGCGGACGAGATATTGGGCATTGTGAAGCATGTTTCCCCAGGTGGGCAGGGGAGGCTGAACACCGAAACCGAGAAAGCTGAGGGAGCTCTCTATCAGCATCGCCTGGGCAAAGCCGGCCGTAGAGGCTACGATGACTGGGGATAGCGCCTGCGGGAAAATATGCCTGAATAGGATCTTCGAATTCGATACTCCGAGGGAGCGGGCGGCCTCTACGAACTCCTCTTCCCGCAGCTGCATGAACTTGGTCCTTGTCAATCTCGCCGTCTCCATCCAGGATGTAGATCCTATCACGATTGGGATTGCCCAGAACCGGTCTCCGAAGGCCGCCGCGGCCACGAGAATCACGAGGAAGACGGGGACGGACAAAAAGATATCTATCAACCCGGTCACGAGATGGTCTGTGATGCCCTGAAAATACCCGGCGGCCGCACCGAGCAGAATCCCTGCCACCGATGCGATAAACACGGAGAGAAAGGCCGAGAACAGAGTGAAACGGCCGCCGTAGAGAAGCCTCGTGAAAAGATCCCTCCCGAGATCGTCCGTACCGAGTATATGCTCCACCGATGGAGCGGCGTTGATGTTCGAAAGATCTATCCCATCCCGGCTGTAAGGAGTTAAAAGTGGGGCGAGAATCGATACGACCATAACGAGAACGATCAGGATCAGCGATACGGAGGCCATGCGATCCGAGCCAATGCCCTCCCCTTTCCGGCCCGGCCGGCCCCTCGTCACCGGAACGGCCGAAGGTTCCAGCCTCCAGTATCTTTCTCTAATCCCCGTTCCTTGCATCGATTCACTCCTGCGCTATTCTCCGCCGGTCCGCGTTACCTTTCGGGACGGCCGGCCGCGGCGAACTTGCCGGCCTTTATCCTGGGATCTATCGTAAAGCAAAGGATATCGCCCGCCAGGTTGAAGAGGATGATGAGCATGGAAGAAACGACTACGATACCGAGCACCCTCGGGTAATCCTGCCGCTGCATTCCCTCGTAGAAAAGCCTGCCCATACCGGGCCATGAGAATACCGTCTCCGTTATCACCGCCCCGGTGAAAAGGGTCGGCACATGCATGACCATGACGGTAATCACCGGAAGCAGCGCATTCTTGAGGGCGTGTTTTAATATGACCGATCTTTCACGGAGGCCCTTGGCACGCGCTGTTCTAATGAACCCTCCCTCGAACGCCGCGACGAGGCTGGCACGCAAGTACCTGCTCCACGAGGCTATATAGGCGAAAGAGAGCACCGAGGCGGGCAGAACGATATGCCTAATCCTGTCGATCAAAGATCCGCCCCCTCCCAGCAGTTCCCTTCCCCCGGCCGGAAATATATGGAGCTTCAGGGAAAAGAGATAGATCGCCATTATCCCCGTCCAGAATACCGGGACCGATATCCCGGCCACGGCGATTCCCGATAGAATCTGATCTACCGGGCGATCCTTCGTAAGCGCCGAAAGAACACCCATGATCGTGCCTGCTACTATCCCGATTAAAAAGGCCGCACCCATCAGTTCCAGAGTGGCCGGAATGCGCTCGGCGATCATCCGGGAGACCGGCCTGCCGTTGACGAAAGATCTACCGAAATCGAGCTTCAGGAAAACCTGCTTGAACCAGCAGAGATATTGCACGGGCAGCGGCCTGTCCAGCCCGTATATCTCGCGTATTCTTAAGATATCCTCTCCCGTAACCTTCGGGTTTCCCGTAACGAATCCCACAGGCCCCCCCGGAGCGAGGTGAAGCAGGGCGAAGGTAATAAGAGAGATGGCCACTACCAGCGGCACCACCCTTGCAAGCTTTGCCAGAATATGACTTCTCAATTCACTCAATCCATCCCGCCGGTGACCGGCAAGCCGATACCCGCTCTTGATTCCATACGGCTTTCGCTGTTCTTCAGGATGAAACGCTCGCCGGGACATGGAATCTCGGTATCGATATTCAGCTCATCCCTGATCCTTTGGGCAAGAAGCTCTGACTGATCGGGTTCTCCATGCACTATGAATACCTTTTTCACCCCTGCGATCCCCGCCAGCCACGATATCAATCCTTTCTGATCGGCGTGCCCGGAGAATGATTCGAATCTCCTCACCTCGATGGATGGCTCGATCCAGGCCTTACTGTATTTCTTGCCATCCCTGTACGTGACGAGAACGGTGTCCTCACCGGCCGCCAGGCGCCCTCCGACGGAACCGGGCGGCTGCCAGCCGACAAGGCAGAGCAGGTTCAGGCTATCAGCGTACATTCTCATAAGGTGCACGGGGGAATTTGCGTGATCGAGATCCCCGCTGGAAGAGATGAAGATTGTGGGAACGTGGTGACGTGAATGAACCTTCAGCGACGTGCTGCTCGACACCTCCCTAAGGCCGGGGGAATCGAGGAACCTGTCTCCATAGAACTTCCGGGCCCTCTCTGACATTTCACCGGCGAACCGCCTGTAGACGGCCGTCACCTTCTTCGCCGTCGGGCTGTCGACGTAAATCAAGGTCCCCGGCGGTATATCCCCTTCCGCCGAAAAGAAGTCGAGTACCGCCATGACCTCCTGTGTCCTGCCCAACGTGAAAGCGGGGATGAGCACATCGCCTCCCCTCTTGAGCGCTCTTCCGACGGCTCGGGCGAACTCGCCGTATCTCCGCCTTACTCCGGTGGAATCGCCGCTTCTGATCTTGCCGCCGTAGGTCGATTCTATGACGACGTAATCGGCCGATCCGCAGCTCTCAAGGGGCGGTAGAAGCGCCGAACCTCCCGATCCCAAATCACCGGAAAATACTATCTTGGTGAGCTTTTTCCCATTGTCGATCCATACCTCGAGGAAAGCGGCTCCGAGAAGGTGTTCCGAACGTCGCAACCTGAACTCGATCCTATCGCGGACTATGACACTGTCGAAGGGAAGCGGAACGATTCTATCGAGCGCCATATCGAATTTCGATTTCTCGATCACGGGCCTGGTGAACCCCCTAGACATCTTCAGCATGATGGGAACGAGGGCCGCCGTCGCCTCGCTGCAGTACGTGTCGCCATGGAATCCCCCGCTATAGAGCTGGGGCAGCAACCCGCAGTGATCGCTGTGCGCATGGGTAAGCAGAACGAACGAGATTCCCGCCGGGTAGGAAGGAAGCACTCCCGTGCCCGATTTCCCGAGCGCCCCGCAATCCACGAGGAAGCTCACGTCGCCCGCGGTGACCTGGTGGCAGGACCCCCCCACTTCCCCTGCGGCGCCCAGAAATTGTATGACGGGGTTTTTCCCCGGAACTGTCTTTACCAAATAGAAGCAGATCAGTATGAAAAGGATCGAGACACCTACCGATCGAGCGGGGAGAATCGTCCTTAAATCGCGTTTCACCTACCGATCACCTCCCGACCCGTGACCACCGCTATCGAACCGCCACTGCCATGCATTCCACGTGTCTCCCGACTGTGTCGGATTCGGCCTGTATCCCTTAAGGGAATCAGGCATGACATCGATCTGCGTGACCCAAAGAAGAGGGATGATCGGAACCTCGTCGACCAGGATACGGGCCACCTCGTCGTATATCGGCTTCCTCGCCTCGAACCCTACCGTGCCGCTCCCGCGCGCAAGCAACCGCGACAGTTCCATGTTCCTGTATCTCGAGTTGTTCTGTCCTGCCGGCGGGATGAAATCGATCGAGTAGCTGCCCTCTTTCGTCGACGGATCGGGGGGAGTAAGGAAGGCATAGAGGGCCATATCGAACAAGCCTTTCTTGAGGATACCCCCTTCATCGTAGCTCGCGAAAAGAACCGTCGGATGATAGTTCTTTATAACGAGATCGACACCGATCCGCCGGTACTGCTCTTTCAGCACCATCTCGGTCCGTTCACGGTTGACATTACCGGCCGTAGTCGAGATTTGCAGCCGCAATCTCGCACCTGCCTTTTCCCTGATTCCGTCGCCGTCCACGTCGATCCATCCTGCATCGGCCAGAAGTTCCTTTGCCATCTCCGGATCGAACCGGAGCTTTTCCTTGCCGATTTCATTGTAGTAGGGAGAAACCGGGTGCTCGTCTCCCCATGCCGGTATCCAAACTCCTTCGTAAATCTTCTCGGAAAGTTCCGTCCTGTTCACTCCTATGGCAAGCGCCCTTCGCACGGCTACGTCTGCGAGGATCGGATTGTCACAGTTTAGATCGATATGCTCGTTGAAAAGGGCCGGATTCCTGTAAATTCTGACCCCCCGTATCCGCTCGGTCACCTTCAACAGCGAGATCGGTGCATTATCGATCCCCATAACCCCCCCCGTTTCAAGCTGCATCAACAGTGAATTGCCGTCGGGGATGAATACGATCACTATCTCATCGAGATGAACCTTTCCTCCATACCAGTTCCTGTTCGCCCTCACCGTTATATGTGATCCGGCGATCCACTCAACGAAAACGAACGGACCGGAACCGACCGGATGGGAATGAAAGGAAGAGCCCTGAAAGGAGGGGCCGAGCTGATCCGAGAGCAAATGGCGGGGAAGCACCGATTCGTCGTAGAAACAGTCGCCCGTGAAGTTAGAGTATACTTCGCTGAGATGGAATACCACCGTATGAGGGTCGGGAGTCTCGACATGGTCTATGATATCCCATCCCTGTCGGGTTTCGATATTTATATCGGGGTGCTTCATCAGTTCATAGGTAAACCTTACATCGTCCGATGTCACGGGTACTCCGTCGTGCCAGAAAGCGTCGTCCCTGAGATGATAGGTATAGGTCAGATAATCGTCCGAGATCCCGCCGTTTTCCGTAGTGGGGATCATCGTTATTAGGTCCGGGACAAGCTCCATTCTGTCGTTATGTTTAACGAACTTGCTGAAAATAAGATTGCAAACATAGATGCCGGCGACCATGCTGTTTACGGCTTCGTTGAGTATTTCCGGCTCCTGCTGCATCCCGATAACAAGGCGGCCTCCATGATTTTCAGCCAGGCTTGCCGGTCGACCTTCTTGCACCTCGTTTTCGCCGCCCCCCCCGCCGCAGCCGGAACTGCATGCTATAACTATATATATTATAACGACAAACAAGGATAAACGACGCCATCCGAGCATACTCGCCTCCACTGCTTCCAAGCGGGATAGGAACAATTCTCCCTCTATATTGCATTGTGCATGCCAGAGGGTGTCGGATTGTTTGACGTTTTGAAACCGATGCGGTCGACGGTCACCGTCAGATATAAGCGTGAAGTCCGCCCACGAAGAGATTGCCGAGGAAACTTATTATTATTATCAAGAATCCCGTTATCGAAAGGAGGGCAAGCCTGCGTCCGCCCCACCGTCCCCTGATATTCTGATGCAGCAGGAGGGTATAGAAAAGCCATATCACAAGGGCTCCCGTTTCCTTGGGATCCCAGCTCCAGAAAGATCCCCATGCGTTGCGCGCCCAGATCGCCCCCGCGAAAAGCGCGCCGACGGTGAAAAGAGGGTATCCGATCCTTATAGAGGTGGCGATCAGCTCTTCGAGAAATTCGGAAGATGGAAGCTTTACCCCCCTACCGCTCCTTCCACGAACCAGGTACATGATCCCGCCGCCCGCCGCCACGAGGAAAGCTCCTTCCGAAACCGCCGCCAGAGATACATGGATGTAGAACCAGTAACTTTGAAGCGCGGGCATCAGTTGTCTCGAAGCCTCCTTGGGGAGAAGCGAACAGATCACGAGAATAACGATCAGGATAGGTGATACGACCACACCGTGCTCCATCTTCCTGTATTTAAAGAGGATCAGGACGAAAGAAAGAGCTATGAACCAGGACATCGTCAGGGCGAACTCGTACATGTTGGCAAGCGGTGGATGAGCGCTTATCCACCACCGTGCGGCGATACCCGCCGTATGAAATAGAAGGGCTGTGAAGAAGAGCGCCGAAGCGGTCAGTCCCGCCGCTCTCCTTCCCGTGGCTGCATACAGGGTAAAAGAGAGAAACGACCCGAGAAAGAGCCAGAATCCGATCCAGAAGAGTGTCACATCGCCGGTGCCGTTCAAGCGGATCCTCCTTGATTAAGGTTGCGGGAGATTATGCCGGAAG
>CAZPAH010000112.1:0-9202 GCA_964584495.1 uncultured bacterium
TGAGAAGCAGGATGAGGGAGAAGAAGGTGCTGGATCTCATCCTGGATCGCCCCGGCAGGGAATAGAACCTGGACTGCAAAGGAGATGTTCAAATGTCAGAGGGAATTGTTCGAGCGTCGATTCCGTACGTGATCGAGACCAAGGGAAGGGACGAGAGGGTATACGATATATACTCGAGGCTTCTTAAGGACAGGATCATATTCATCGGCACGGAGATCGAGGACCAGATGGCGAACAGCGTAATCGCGCAGCTCCTCTTCCTCGAGGCGGACGATCCGGAAAGGGATATTTTCATCTACATAAACAGCCCGGGAGGGGTGGTTTCCTCGGGTTTGGCGATCTACGATACGATGCAGTACATCTCTTGCGATATCGCGACGATCTGCATGGGGCAGGCGGCCAGCATGGGGGCTGTTCTCCTCGCCGCCGGCACGAAGGGAAAACGTTCGGCCCTTCCGCACGCACGCGTCATGATACATCAGCCCTCGGGAGGATCGCAGGGACAGGCGAGCACTATCGAGATCTACACGAAGGAGATACTCAAGCTGAAGGGGAAGCTCAACGAGATACTGGCGAGCCATACCGGGCAGAACGTGAAGAAGATCGCCAAGGATACCGACAGGGATTACTTCATGGCGGCCGATGAGGCGAAAGAATACGGCCTTATAGACAATGTGCTGGTATCCAAGGCGGACCTTGCGAAATAGATTAATTTTGTGAACTATTCGTCATTTTTGTTGTATATTATATGTGTGACTGAAAGATGGTACAGATAGCGAGGAGGCTTTTAAAACGATGAAAAAGAAGTCTCAATCTCCGAGGGCGATAAAATGCTCATTCTGCGGACGGGGGCAGGACGAGGTGGCGAAGCTTGTATCGGGTCCCTCGGTGTACATATGTAACGAATGCATAAGGCTTTGCAACGACATCCTCGAGGAGGAGATGGCCGGGACCGTCCTGTACGACGAGAAGCATTTCCCGAAGCCGAAGGAGATAAAGGAGAACCTGGACAACTATGTCATCGAGCAGGAGCAGGCCAAGATAACCCTCGCCGTGGCGGTCTACAACCACTACAAGAGGATACGCCACGAGAGGACGACCGACGATATAGAGCTCGAGAAGAGCAACATCCTACTTGTAGGGCCGACCGGCGTGGGGAAAACCCTGCTGGCGCAGACGCTGGCCCGTTTCCTCAAGGTGCCCTTCGCGATAGCCGACGCCACCAGCCTCACAGAGGCCGGCTACGTGGGCGAGGATGTCGAGAATATTCTCGTCAGGCTTCTACAGAACGCCGACTACAATCTCGCCGCCACCGAGAGGGGCATCATATATATCGACGAGATAGACAAGATAGCCCGCAAGAGCGAGAACCCCTCGATCACCCGCGACGTGTCGGGCGAGGGCGTGCAGCAGGCGCTCCTCAAGATACTCGAGGGAACCGTGGCGAACGTTCCCCCGCAGGGGGGCAGAAAGCATCCCCAGCAGAAGTTCATAGAGGTAGATACGAAGAACATCCTGTTCGTCTGCGGCGGCGCCTTCCAGGGTTTGGAGGAGATCGTCGAACGCAGGATCGGCAGGAAGGTGGTAGGATTCGGGGCGGACAGGGGACCGGGATACCGCAAGGAGCTGAACGAGATAATGAAGCACGTTCAGCCGGAGGATCTCATCAAGTACGGCTTGATCCCCGAGCTGGTCGGCAGGATGCCGATAGTGGCCCCGCTGCACGATCTCGACGAGAAGGCCCTCATCGATATCATGCTGAAGCCCAAGAGCGCCTTGATAAAGCAGTACAAGAAACTTTTCGATATGGAAGATGTCGATCTGGAGTTGACACCCGGCGCGCTGAACGCGATCGCGAAGCTTGCGATGGAGAGAAAGACCGGCGCGAGAGGCCTCAGGGCGATACTCGAGGATACGATGCTCCATATCATGTACGATACACCGTCGCGGCCGAACGTGAAGAAGATTCTTATCACGGAGGAGACGGTCATCAACAGGGACGAGCCCGAGGTGTTCCTCCAGAAGGAGAAGCAGAAAAGGGCTTGATGATGACCGGCGAAGGCCGCGCGGGATCGATACGGATACCGGAGAGAAATGGGCAAGGTTGATGAAAGCCGGATCGGCGATATAGTCGATTCGTACCCGATAGTCCCCCTCAGGGACGTTGTGATATTTCCATCTATGGCCACGGCCATCCTGGTCGGCAGGCAGCCTTCCGTAAACGCCGTAGAGCGCGCTATAGAGACCGACAAGATACTCCTCGTTATAACCCAGAGAAACGGCACCGATGACGAGCCGGGCCCCGAGAGCCTCTACCGGGTCGGTACGATAGTGAGGATAGGGCTCTTCTTCAGGCTGCCCGACGGCACCATAAAGGTGATGCTGGAGGGTATAAACAGGGTGCGGGTGAGGGAATTCATCGAGACGAACAACTATCTCGCCGCGACTGTCGAGCCGATCGAATCGCTCGATTCGCAGACAAGGCAGATAGAAGCGCTCACGCGAAGGGTGGAGACGCTCTTTACTGAGTACGTGAAGATGAACCACAGGATCCCAAACGAGGTTCTTCTGACCGTGCAGTCGCTGGAGAGCAGGGAGGCGCTGGCCGATACGGTCGGAGCGCATCTTCTCGTGAGAAACGACATCAAGCAGGAGATACTGGAGATAGCGAGCCTCGAGGAGAGGTTCATGCTTCTCAGCCGTATCCTCACCGAGGAGCTCGAGATACTCAAGGTCGAGAAGGATATCGACGAGAAGGTCTCCAACCAGGTGCAGAGGAGCCAGAAGGAGCTCTTCCTGCACGAGAAGATGAAGGCGATCAAGAGCGAGCTCGGCCACGGCGACGAGCAGGCCGACTATGACGATCTGAAGAGAAAGATACTTAAGGCGAAGATGAGCAAGGAGGCCCAGAAAACCGCCTTCAAGGAGCTCGACAGGCTGAGGATGATGTCTCCCATGGCCCCCGAGGCGACCGTCGTGCGAAACTACATCGAAATCCTCGTGTCGCTTCCGTGGAGAAAAAGGACGAAGGACAATCTCGATATAGAGGATGTCAAGAAGAGGCTCGACAGCGATCATTACGGGCTTACGAAGGTGAAAGAGAGGATCCTCGAGTTTCTCTCGGTGGTGAAGCTTGCCAAGAACCTCAAGGGTCCGATACTCTGCTTCGTCGGTCCGCCCGGCGTGGGGAAGACATCGCTGGGAAGATCGATAGCAGATTCGATAGGCAGGGAGTTCGTCCGAGTCTCGCTCGGCGGGACGAGGGATGAGGCGGAGATCCGCGGGCACAGGAGAACGTATATCGGCTCGATGCCCGGGAGAATAATCCAGGGTATGCGCAAGGCCGGAACCAAGAATCCCGTCTTCATGCTGGACGAGATCGACAAGCTCAGCTCCGATTTCCGCGGCGACCCCTCCTCGGCGCTGCTCGAGGTCCTCGACCCCGAGCAGAACCGGAACTTCAGCGACAACTACCTCGAGGTCGATTTCGACGTCAGCGAGGTGATGTTCATAACGACGGCGAACGTGATCTACACGATTCCGCCGGCCCTGCTCGACAGGATGGAGATCATCCGTCTTCCGGGGTACCTGCTACCAGAGAAGATCAATATCGCGCGGAAGTTCCTCCTGCCGAAGCAGCTCAAGCATCACGGGATAAGGCCCGAGCAGCTCAGGATATCGGAGGCCACGCTGAGAGAGATAATACAGCTCTACACGCGGGAATCGGGCGTGAGAAACCTCGAGCGCGAGCTGGCCTCGATCTGCCGCAAGGTGGCGAAGAAGCTGGCCACCGACGAAACGGCGAAGAGAATCAGCGTCACCAAGAAGAATATCGAGACCTATCTCGGGATACCGAAATTCACAGAGAGCGAGATAGACGAAAAGCTCACAGTCGGCGTGGCGACCGGTCTGGCGTGGACCGAGTCGGGAGGAGAGATCCTCAATATCGAGGTGAAGATAATGCCGGGCAAGGGAGAGCTTATAATGACCGGCCAGCTGGGAGATGTCATGCAGGAGTCGGCGAAGATAGCGATGAGCTTCGCCCGGAGCAAGGCGAGGCTGCTCGAGCTCGGCAACGATTTCTTCTCCACGGTGGACGTTCACATACACGTGCCGGAGGGCGCGATACCTAAGGACGGACCGAGCGCGGGCGTAGTTATAGCGACGGCGCTGATTTCGGCATTCTTCGACATCCCTGTAAAGCGCGACGTGGCGATGACCGGCGAGATGACCCTGAGGGGAAAGGTCCTTCCGATAGGCGGAATAAACGAAAAAGCGGTCGCGGCGCTGAGGGCGGGAGTGAAGACCCTGCTGCTGCCGAAGGGAAACGAGAAGAACATCAAGGAACTACCCGACGAGGTACGCAAGAAGATGAAATTGATCGTCGTCGATTCGATAGAAGAGGTTCTCGCGAATTCGCTCTCGAAGAAGCTCGACTGGGGCGTCAAGCGCCGCAGGAGGATAGGGGGATTCTTCGAAGAACAACCGACCAACCCTGCGAATTGAAAAACTCCTGATCTTGAAGATACGTAATCTGAATCTGGTCTGCACCGAACTCGACCCCAAGCGGTTCCCGCGCTCCGGGCTCAGCGAGATAGCGATCTCGGGAAGATCCAACGTGGGAAAATCGTCGCTGCTCAACATGATCCTCGGGAGAAAGAATATAGCCCGCGTGAGCCGGGAGCCGGGAAAAACACGGACCGTGAACTATTTCCTGATAAACGATCAATTCTACCTCGTGGATCTACCGGGATACGGCTACGCGAAGGTTTCCAGGGAGATGAGAACCGGCTGGCAGAAGATCATATACGAATACATCGAGGAGAGGGAGCAGCTGGCCGGCGTCATTCAGCTTATCGACTCGCGCCATACCCCCACGAAGGATGATCTCCTCATGCTTCAGAGGCTGATCGACGGCGAAAGGGAAACGCTGGCCGTTTTCACGAAATCGGACAAGATCGGCAGGAACGAGAGGGGAAAGGCCCTGGCATATTTCAGGTCGTGTTTCGATGGGATCTCGGTAGGGCCGGCGGGCGAGGAGGACCGGGACGGAAATCCGTACGATATCCAGACGCTCTTCTCGTCGGCGAAGAACGGAGAGGGAAAGAACAGGATATGGAGCTGGATCGCCTCTCGAATCTGAGATGGAGACTGCTTTGGGTGCAAGGGAAAAGATACTGATCACGCCGGGACCCGTGCATATCGATCCTCGCAGGTGGACACGCCTCGAGCCGATGCATCACAGGTCGGCTCCCTTCAGGAAGATCGTAAGGGAAACCGAAGAGATGATCGGCGAGCTGGCCGGTTCCTCATCCCCGGTATACCTTCTCACCGCCTCCGGCACGGGCGCTATGGAATCGGCGATGGCCAATATCGCGCGCGAAGGCCGCAGGGTCCTGGTCGTCTCCGGAGGCAAGTTCGGAGACAGGTGGGGCGAGCTTGCGTCTCACTACGGGTGCAGTACCGATATTATACGCTTCGATCCTGGCGAGGCATACGATATAGATACGATCTTGTTGAGGATCGAAGCGGACGGTCCCGAAATCCTGGCCCTGACACATGTAGAATCCACATCGGGGCTCCTTCTGCCGCTGAAGGATCTCCTCGAAAAGCTTCCCTCCAAGAGGCCGCTCGTTCTTCTTGACGCGGTGGCTTCATTAGGCTCCGAGGAGCTCCTCATGGACGATTGGGGGGTCGATCTCCTCGTGGGGGCGGGGCAGAAGGCCCTCGCCGCTCCGCCGGGGGTAAGTTTCGTCATAGTGGGCGAAAGGACGTCCATGAGAGGGAATGCGCCCTATTATTTTTCGTTCGACCGTTATGAGAAAGGCAGGGGAGTAGGCAATACCCCCTTCACACCGGCCGTTCAGTCGATCCAGCTCCTCCACCAGTCGCTCTCCGTTATGAGATCGATCGGTTTCGCCGAGATGAGACTGAGGCACGAGGCGTCATCCACGGCATTCATAAAAGCGGCCGCGGCGCTTTCGCTTTCCTCTTTCCCTCGAAACCCCTCGTCGTCGGTCCAGGCCCTCGTCCCTCCCGAGGGAGTCGAAGCCTGGGCGATTATAGAACAACTTCTTGAAAAATCGGGGTTTATTGCGGCGGGGGGACAGGACGGCCTGGAGGGCAGGATAATAAGAACAGGCTTCCTCGGCCTTCTCGGCGGTGAAACGATATCCAGGCTCGTTTCGGCGCTCGCGGCGATCATGGAGGGGGCCGGCGCGGCGGTGGACACCGAAGGGGCCGAGAGGGCTATCTCGGCGGTCTGCCAGCAGCGTGATATCCGGTTATGAGTGACGGCAAACAGCGGTTTACATCCCGAACGATTATTATTATATTGATTAGGAATCCCACCTGAAAAAACCAATGGGAGTAACCCAATGAGATTTGGAACTACTTGCTTAATTTTATGCCTGATGCTCGCATCTTCGTACGCCAATGCGCAGTGGCAGGATAACGGAGTCCAGGTGGCACAGGTCACCGGTGACGAGCTGGACCCAGAGATAATCTCGGATGGTGCCGGGGGTTCGATAATCGTCTGGCAGACCCGTTACAGCTACTCTGACAGCCCCGACATCTACGCCCAGAGGCTCGACGGGGACGGATATATCCTCTGGATCACGGGAGGCGTTCCGGTTTGTACGGCTTCCGGCGGCCAGTACAAGCCCCAGATAGTGCCTGACGGAGCGGGTGGTGCGATAATTGCCTGGACTGATATGCGTGACGGAAACGCCGCCGTCTACGCGCAGAGGATAGACGATGAGGGTACCACGCTCTGGACGACAGACGGAATACCTGTCTGCGATACGGCGGGCAGCTATGGATGGAACATGGCTTCGAGGATAAGCATGGTAGAGGTGCCGGGCGGGGCGATAATCGCCTGGTTCGATAACCGTAACGGGGATTACGACATATACGCGCAGAAAGTGGATGCCGGTGGAACCGTCCAGTGGACCTGCGACGGCGCGACGATCTGCGCTGAAACGGGCGACCAGGGCTTCTACGTCCGCGCTGTACCGGATGACGCCGGCGGGGCTATTGTGAGCTGGATAGACGGGCGTGGCGTGGACGACGACCTCTACGCGCAGAGAATAGCCCCCGACAGCACTTTGATGTGGACGATGGGCGGTGTTCCCGTCTGCACCGCGACCGGAGATCAGCGGGAGCATGAAGCCGTGTCGGACGGAAGCGGCGGGTTCATCGCGGTCTGGAAATCGAAACCAGTCGGCGGGGACGAGGAAGATATCGACCTCTGGTCACAGCGGATCGACGCCGGCGGAACTCCTGTCTGGACATCCGGAGGGATCCCCGTCTGTCAGAAGGCAAATGCTCAGCTCTGGCCGGACCTAGCAAGCGACAACGCGGGCGGAGCCTTCTACTCATGGTCGGACAGGCGCAATGCCGAATGGTACGAGCACGAGATATACGTTCAGCACATCTCGTCGACGGGCGACTCGCTTTGGCAGGCGGGCGGGATACTGATCGGGGAGCCGGGAGGGGGGGATAACTACATAACGGAGATTATACCGGACATGTACGGTGGCGCGATCGTATCCTGGTTCACAGGCGAGCCACTGCCCGGATCATTTCAAGCCTCGCCGCTTGCTCCGGCTGATGAGATCATTGAAACGATATACGCGCAGCGCATGGAAAGCGACGGGACGATAAGTTGGCAGGACGGCGGTGTGCCGCTGGTGAACGTCCCCGGCCTGGAAATGCCGAGAAACCAGAAACTCATACCAGACGGCGAAGGTGGAGCGATAGTAACCTGGTACAATATCTTGGCGCCCGGGGGTATATACGCTCAGCGAGTCTATAACACGGGGATAACGTCGGCCGATACGCCTCCCTTAGCGGAAATCGCGAGCAGTAGCTATCCAAATCCGTTCAACCCGGCGACGACCATCGAATTCAGCCTGCCCGAGGCGGGAAGGACCTGGATCGGGATATACTCTGTTGACGGAAGGCTTGTCCGGTCTCTCGTCAGCGAGCACCGTGACGAAGGTGTCCACAGGGTTTACTGGGACGGAAGGGATGGCGATGGACGGGTAGTTTCCAGCGGAGTCTATTTTTGTAATATCACCGTCAACGGGATCAGTGCGTCACACAAGATGGTGCTCATGCGCTGATATCCGGTTATGACCCTTGACATAAAGGAGTTACGTTGCTATACTATAGTCAAACAGGAGGGACTATTGAGCCAAGTGCTTAAGTGGAGAAGTCTGGCCGTTGTCCTCGTCTGCGCAATTGCGTTCGGCGCAGGTGCGCTTTCGAGCAGCGAAGACTTCATGAAGAAGCTTCCAAACTATACGCGGTTCAGGTGTGCCATATGTCACACGACGGCGGAGCCTGTCACGGGAAACGCCGGACTGAACAGCTTCGGAACTGCGTTCCACGCGAACGGGGACAAGTGGGACCCGTCGCTGGCCGACAAGGACTCGGACGGGGACGGCTACAAGAACGGTCTCGAGCTTGGGGACGAGGAGGGGGACGGCACCGCGTCGGTCCCCGAGGAGAGAAGCAACCCGGGCGATGCGCTGGACCAGCCGAGCTCGATAGATCCCAAGACCTGGAGTATCATAAAGAGACTTTTCACAGATTGATAACCGGTTACAAACCGATATCTTCCAAAGTTCCGCCTCCGGGGCGGTTTTTTTATTCACCACGGTAGAAATAAAGTGATTGCGCAGGCCCCGCTCATCCCATAAACTGTTCGCTGGTCAAAGTCGTGTCGAGATGAAGGGAAAGCGAGGGGGAGAAGATATGCCTGCTACCGTTATCGTGGGCGGCCAGTGGGGCGACGAGGGGAAAGCGAAGGTAGTCGATTTTCTCATGCCTCACCATGACGCGGTTATTCGTTTTCAGGGCGGCGCGAACGCGGGGCACACCGTCGTCACGAGCGAGGGCAAGTTCGCTTTCCACCAGGTCCCTTCCGGGATACTCTACCCGAAGGTCGCCGCCCTTCTGGGCAACGGGATGGTCATAGATCCCTTCTCGCTTCAGAACGAGCTTGCCGAGATCATGTCGAGGGGGATAGCTATAGACGGCCGGCTCTTCATAAGCTCTTCTGCGCAGGTCGTCATGCCCCACCACAAGCTTCTCGACAACCTCTACGAGGGCGATCTGAGGAAGGACTGCATAGGAAGCACCGGCAAGGGGATCGGTCCCGCCTACACCGACAAGTACGCGCGCAGGGGGATGAGGA